>CANROO010000206.1 GCA_947632235.1 uncultured Clostridia bacterium | reverse complement strand
CAGGACTTAAGCTTGGAGGGGCAGAGAACGGCGCTATACTTACAAATGTCAAAAGGCTTCTGGAGGAGCTTGACGGAGAGGAGAGTAAACTATGATAAGCATTAAAAATGTAAGCAAATACTACGGCAGGCTCAAGGCGCTTGACAATGTGTCCGTAGACATACCCACGGGCAGTATACACGGCATAATTGGAGAGAACGGAGCAGGCAAGACAACGCTTATACACTGCCTCACGGGCATATATAAATGCAGTGAGGGCGCTGTGAGCTATGACGGTGAGCCTGTATATGATAACCCTGCAGTAAAGGCAGGCATAGGCTATGTTGCGGACAGCTGTAATTATTTCCCAAATGCAGGCATAAATGAAATGGTTCGCTTTTATAAGGGTATGTACCCAACATTCGATGAGTCCGAATTTGAAAGGCTCAACGCCATTTTTAAGCTTGATACCTCAAGGAAGATAAAACAGCTTTCAAAGGGTATGCAGATGCGACTTGCGCTCATGCTCAACATAAGCATACGCCCGGACGCGCTCATTCTGGACGAGCCTACGAGCGGACTTGATGCCGTGGCCAAAAAGCAGGTAATGGACATCCTCATAGAGGAGGCGGATAAAAGAGGCTGTACGATCGTCATTTCATCGCATCATCTAAGCGAGCTTGAAAAGCTCTGCGACGGCATAACAATGCTTGAAAACGGCTCCGTGCTTTTCAACGGCAGTGTGGAGGATATGAAGGACAGAGTTGTAAAGCTTCAGGCGGTTTTCAGAAATGATGCTGATATTTCGGATATTGAGGGAGTTTTAAATATAGAAAAAATAGGCAGTATTTATTATATAATTACGGATAAATACAGCCCTGAGCTTGAAAAAGAGCTCTATTCAAGAGGCGCAGAGCTTGTGGAGAGGATAGGCATGAGCCTTGAGGAAATATTTATTTATACATATGAAGGCAGGGAGTGATGATATGAATTCTTTGTATAAAATGTATATCAAAAGAGGAGCTTGGCTTCTTTTTATCGGATTACTGCTCACGCTTGCGGTCACATATATGTCGTATACAGCTTTTATAACAAACAGCCCCAACACCGACGGAGGCACTCTGTTATCCGCCGTGGACGGCTTTGCGCAGGTCTATACCGCAAGATGCTTTTTCATAAATATCATACTTTCAGCTATTCTTTTGTATGGCTTGTATTCGGGCAGAAACAGACATACGGGCATCTTTGTGAGGAGCCTTCCCGTTAAAGGCTCGCAGGATTTTATTACAAAGCTTGCCGTGCTCCTTTGCTTTATTGTACTTATTTCTGCGCTCGATATATTGATATTCAACATAGTCATGAAGCTTAAGCTTGAAGGCGTATACACATCTTCATGGGAATATCTCTATAATGTGCGCAATGTGCAGACGCACACACTTCAAGATCTTTATTCCTATTTTTATGAGGATGTGTTCGGCTTTTTGAGCATAACGCTTGTGTTTTCAACAGCCGCTATGTTTTTCTGCGAAAATATGGGAGTTACGGGCTTTGCCATTATAATGCCCGCAATAGCGCTTATGCTCCTTTCGGGCTTTCTGACGGGGCTTCAGCAATTTCTGACTGCCATAGACACCGACATATCCGGATTTGCAGGGGTAATAAACCATTCATTCAGAAATATAAGCCTCAATTATAACCATATGAAATTTACCGTCGGCGTATTTGGAAGATATATACCGCTTTATGCCTTTTATATCATTTTCGGCTCTCTGATCTCTGCAATACTTGTTTTACTTGCGTTTGCAGGATTAAAAATAAGCGAAAACTCACGCGCAGGCAGTCTTTTCTTATCGCCGTGCTTCAGAAGGCTTGCATATTTCATAGGTACTGTAACGGGCGGTTTTTCGTTCTGGCTCTCTATCGATTTACTGCCGTCCTTCGGACGCTTAAGCAATACGCTCACATGGAATTTCATAATACTGGCGCTGTGCTTTTTGTTCTCGTATTATATAATTTCAAGGCTTGAAAAGCTTTTTTCATAGGAGGTGTATGTTATGAATAATAAATTTGCGGTCATAGTGCGCTGTGAGCTTAAAAAGCTCGCATCCTTCATGGTGTTCATAGCCGTTGCTTTTATATTATGGTCGGGCATACACTCGGGCATAGTTGCGGATGAGGTGAACGACATACTTTTTCTTAGGAACGATATAAGTATAGATCTCTATATATTAGACCCTTATTTTTCGATTATAGAAATACTCCCCGTGCTTCTGCTTGCATATATACAGTTCGGCGACGGCTTCAATAAGCTCTGGAAAAGCCTGCCCGTTACAAACAGCTTTGTTGTGCGCGCAAAGCTTTTTACGGGTATATCGCTCATACTTATTTGCTATATCTGTATGCTTGCCGTCATGCTTTTCACTCTTTCGCGGTATGGGTATATATACAGAGATGCGCTCATGTCCCTCAACATGACGCCCGATATAATAAGCGCAGGCGAGATATTTAAAAATGTGCTGTCACTT
>CANROO010000205.1 GCA_947632235.1 uncultured Clostridia bacterium | reverse complement strand
AAAGCAGAAATAAAGGACGGCAGAATGTATGTGCCCTTCAGAGCTATAGGTAACTTACTGGGCGTTCAGGTAGATTGGGACGCAGAGACTAAGACAGCGATTTATAAGGCAAAGTAAAAATAAGTTTATATTAAGAAAAGACCTCGTAACGGGGTCTTTTCTTTGACTTTGGGGACAGTCCCGCAGTATATATAGCTTATTGACTGCTCATATTAAGAAAAACACATCAACAGAGAATAGACAACAACCATTTTCGGGACAGTCCCCGCTCTTGCAGCGTAGTTGGGGACTGTCCCTAAAACGGACAAAAAGCAGGCTTGAACAGTGATGTTTTGCCTTTATATAACAAAAAGATAAATAAACACAGGGACTGTCCCCCAAATGTTTAAAATTTGCGGGCGAGCAATGGCTGGTCGTATTGCTTTGTTCAGTATTTTCGACATAGCCGAAAACCGTCTTTCAGACGTCCGATAAATCTTTCGGTACAATAAAACTGCTCGCCCATGCAACCAAGGCTCGCCCCTACGAGTGATTAGCTCACATAGTGATTTGCAGGCACGCAAAAAGGGAGGAAACCCTCCCTTTAAAGCTTTAATTATTTTTCAAGCAAAGCCGAATACTCGGGGAAAAGCTCGATGCTTCTTTTGAGTATGCCCTGTGTATGCGCAATGAATATGCCATAGTTAGTGACCGGCACGCCCTGTTCTCTGCACCTCGATATTCTAAGACGCATTTCCTTTTCATTCAGGGTGCAGCCGCCGCAGTGAATGACAGCCTTATACTCTGCAAGGTCTTTGGGAAAGCCCTGCCCGCTTGAAAAATCGTATTGTATATCCTTATTTATATGAGCCTTAAGCCAGCGCGGTATTTTGACTGTGCCTATGTCGTCGCACTGTCTATGATGAGTACAGCCCTCGGCAATGAGTATTTTGTCGCCGTCGGAAAGGCTGTCTATGGCTTTTATCGCCTTTATAGCCTCCTTAAGATCGCCCTTATATCGCGCCATAAGTATTGAAAAGGATGTAAGATATATATCCTCGGGAACGACATTTTTGACAAAACCGAAAGCTTGACTGTCGGTTATAACGACCTTGGGCTTTGAGTGCATATTTTTAAGCGTATGTTCAAGCTCTGTGTCCCTTGTGACTATCGCCTGCGCTCCCGCTTCGAGCACATCGCGCAGAACCTGCTGCTGGGGAAGGATTATCCTGCCCTTTGGGGCTGCACTGTCAATGGGTATGACAAGCACAACGCTGTCGTTTTTTTCAAGCTTATCGCCTATTATTCTGAGCCTTTCGCTGTCGGCGGGCACAAGGGCGGAAATTTTTTCCTTAAGCTCTGTTATGTTTTCTCCCGTAACTGCGCTCACCCATATTGAGTTCTCCGCCTCGTATCTTTCCGATGTCGTATCGGATTTATTGAGAACGGTTATAAAAGGCAGTTCTTTAGCCTTTATGGCTTTTGTTATTTTTATATCCTCTTTTTGAAGTCCCTTCGCGCCGTCAACTACCACAAGCGCCATATCCACGGTGTTAAGCACATCGTAGGCTCTCTCTACTCTTATGCTTCCCAGCTCGCCCTCGTCGTCAATACCGGGGGTATCAACTATCATAACGGGACCGAGAGGCAGTATTTCCATAGCCTTTTTAACGGGATCGGTCGTAGTGCCTTTAACATCGGAAACTATGGCGATGTCCTGATTGGTTATAGCGTTTATAAGGCTGGACTTGCCCGCATTTCGTCTGCCGAATATACCTATGTGAAGTCTCTCTCCGCTCGGGGTGTCATTAAGTCCCATAATAATGCCTCCCCGTTAAAATCTGAAATCTCTCTTGCCCTCGTTTATATTGAGAAGGTAATCCTTGACTATGGCTTTTACCTTTTCCTTGGGTATATTTTCAACCTCCTTGGCAATGAGAGCCTCGCCTATCTTCTTGGTCTCGGGCGAAGCATAGTCCTCGAGATATTCCTGAAGTGTCATAAGAGCATTGGGCAGGCAGCAATTCTGTATCTGACCCGATTTGCAAAGGCTCATGAAACGGTCGCCCGTTCTGCCCTCTCTGTAGCAGGCTGTGCAGAAGCTGGGTATATAGCCCATGGTCATGAGCCAATTTACAACCTGGTCGAGAGTTCTGTTGTCCTCAACATCGAACTGAGCGCTGTTTTCCTCCTCCGGCTCAGGCTCGTAATATCCGCCTACGCTGGTCTTTGAACCTCCGCTTATCTGAGAAATGCCGAGATGAAGCACTCTTTCCCTTGTCTTTTTGCTCTCTCTTGTGGAAACTATCATTCCCGTGTAAGGCACGGCAATTCTTATGCAGGCTACAAGCTTTGCAAATATATCGTCATCAATGGCGTCGGTAAAGTCCTCGGGATCTATATCGTCGGCAGGTCTTATCCTAGGCACGCTTATTGTGTGGGGTCCTACGCCATGCACAGCTTCAAGATGCTCTGCGTGCATTAAAAGTCCCGCGAACTCATAGCGATATTTTTCAAGACCGAAAAGCACACCTAAGCCGACATCGTCAATACCGCCCTCCATGGCTCTGTCCATTGCCTCAGTGTGATAAGCGTAGTCGTGCTTGGGACCCGTGGG
>CANROO010000204.1 GCA_947632235.1 uncultured Clostridia bacterium | reverse complement strand
ATATTGCTCTTCGTCTTCATCGGGAGCAGGCAGTGCAATATCCTCTGCCATTTCTTCGGCGGCCTCAGCCATAAGCTCGGGCGCAGGAAGCTTAAGCAGTGCCGCAGGCAGAGCAGGCAGCACGGTAAGCAGTATAGGCAGTGCGGTCAGCAGAGGCTCTTCGGCCGTGTCCTCCGCAAGCTCTGCCGTAAGCAGTACGCTCGGCGGTTCATCCTCTCAGTCGGCTGCCGAGGTCGAAAAGGATGAGCTCTCGGAGACCTATAACGAGGATGCCGATATATATAAAGAAGAATTTTCATCAGGCGATGCTTTTTATACCAACACCTCAAACGGTGATATAACAGGCGGAAATGTTTACATAGATATGCCTGCAAATATGAGCGTTGCAATGACAAAGGACGGCATGACGGCCTCCTTTGCCAACAAGACATATATGAACGATCCCGGAAGCTACACCCTCATTGTTACCGATAACTTCGGCACAAGAAAGCTCAGCGCAAAGTACAGCTTCAGGATACAGCAGGGACTTGACGCCTCCGCAAGGACGGATCTTGACGCCGAAGAGGATGAAGAAGATGAGGGCAATCCCTCATTCGACTTTGACGAGGGCGAGCTTGTGAGAACGAGCGCTGACTACAGCTTCGATGAAGGCAGACAGCTCTTTGCCTATCCCATAGGCGACAAGATGATATATATGAATGTTCCTCCCGGAATGTTCTCAAACAATGGTCTTTTGCTCCGTATCCCCGACGGCGTTACAGCTGCGGCTGTAAATGCAGACGGAGAGGAATATGAAATAGGCGAAAACGGCGAAATAAATGAAAACGGTACATATACCGTCAATTTCAGTGACGACAAGGGCAACAGCGCAAGCCTTGATTTTTATCTCTACAACAGGGCTGTGAATATGTCCGAGGACTATACCGCTCCGGCAGGCTATCTCATCACTAACATAGCTTATATGAACGGCGATGAAGAATATTCTTCCGAGGAAGAGGAAGAGGAGGAGACCGAAGAGGAGACGGAAGAGGCCGAGGAGGAAGAGGTCGCATTGAGCGATGATGCCGAGCCCGAAACCGAAGCGGTCGAAGAAGAACCGGAGGAAAAAACTCCCGAGGAGCTTGAGCAAGAGGAGGAGCACAGAAGAGGCATACAGGTCATATCCGACCTTGCGGACATGGCTGCAAGAAACGGCATTGCTTCAATGACGCTCCCGCTTGACGGAGATTATTCCATAGTTATGGAGGGCGAAAAGGGTCTTCCCACCCTCTCATGCGACATAATCGTGGACAGAACGGCTCCCGTATTGGAGTTTGAAGGACTTAACGATAAAATGGTCTCCACGGGCAACGAGTTCACATTGAGCTGTTCCGACGGAGAAGCTACCATAATTCTGTATAAGGACAAGGAAGACGGAGAGATCCTCTCCGAGTCGGGCGGTACATACACCGTCAGCGGTGTCGGCAGGTACAACATAGTTGCGCGCGACCCTGCAGGAAATGAATCTTCATACGATGTAAGAATATCCAGACACATAGGCGCCGCAGGAGTTGCTACAATATTGCTTTTCCTTGTGCTTGTAGGCGCAGTCGTAGGATTTATATTCTATAATTCAAGGAAATTCTCGGTAAGATAATACATTATCCATGAGGTGACGGTATGAATCTTTTGTATATTATGCCATTTGCTTTCAATTTCATAGAGTGGATAAGAGATAATATATTACAGCCGTTTATAGAAATAATTTCGGATGTAATAGTTAAGCTTCTTAAGATCCAGTTCCAGCTTATGATAGCGTCTATCATGAGTTATGTCTACAAAGTGGCATATTTCCTGTATGTTGCCATACTTAAGATTGTGGATGCGCTTCAGACGGTGTTCAATTCCCTGTCGGGCGCCGAGAAGATAAATTATAAAATAAACGGCGAGATCGGTCAGGATTATCTTACCGGCATACTTCTCAAAATACCGCAGATAAAGAATGTATTCTGGTCTATATGGCTCATAAGCATAGTGCTTTGCGTGGTATTCCTCATTGCCGCCGTAATAAGGAGCATATCTCACCTTGACGATACGGGACAGCCCGTAGGGGATATCCTTCGTCAGACGGCAAGCACACTTTTGCTCTTTGTAACTATCCAGATAATAGCCTTCTGTACGCTCAATTTGGCAAATCTGGTCACATCGAGCGCACAGACCGCAGTAAATTACGCCATGGACACCACCGAGGATGTAAGGATATCCAATGCTCTTTTTGCGGCCACTGCCATGCGGGCCAAGCGAACGGGCGATGCCACCAAGGATGTATACGGTCTGAGCGTCATTATGGGCGCAGTCAATACAGTAAAAGGACAGGACACGGAGTATACCGTTGACTGGGATGCAGTCAAGGATTTCTACTCGGGCAAATATAAGTATTATGATATAATACAGGTCAACAAACAGCTGGTGACATGGAAGATAGATTATTTTTCCGCCATAATATGTGTACTGTGTATACTCAAGTTTATGGCAGGCGCGGCGATAGCCTTTGTTCAAAGGGTGCTGTCGCTGATAGTTTCCTATGTAACGGCCCCGTTTTTCGTTTCGCTTTCGC
>CANROO010000203.1 GCA_947632235.1 uncultured Clostridia bacterium | reverse complement strand
ACGGCTGGTTCCTTCCTTAGCCAAACTGAAAGAAATGCAAGCATTTCTTTCAAGCGTGTCGATTTTATCGACACGCAGAAGCCGACGCATTACGCATCGGCTTTATTTTTATAATTTATTCTGTTTTTATATACTTCGGTTCTCTTTTCACCATTATATCCAAGGCATGATTTATGACCTCTATGCTTGCCTCGTTGAGGTCTCCGCCGTATTCTCCGTCCGTTGTCCACTTTATGAAGTCGGGGCCCTCTATTTTTATACGGCTTGTCTTGAAGCTGTGGAAAAGGCTGTTGTCAAAGCTCTTTTCGGCAAGACAGCTCACAATGTCCTTTAGTATGTTTATATTGTGAGGCTTCCTTATAAAAAGCACCTCAAAAAGACCGTCATTCAATTCCGCATAGTTTTCAAACAGCACCTTTATGCCCGCTATGCTGTTTGAGTTGGACACAAGCCCGAGTATTACCTCGTCCTCTATCACTCCGCCATCCCAAGTTGCTTTTATTCTGTAGGTCTTTATATTGCCCAGCTCCTTGAGCCCCGTGAGTATATATGCCTGATAGCCGAGTATATTCTTTATCGTCTGAGGCGTTTCGTAGGCTATGCTCGTAAATGCTCCGAAGCCTGCCACATAGGAAAAATATTTTCCGTTTATATTGCCTATGTCTATGCTGAAGGGCTTGCCGTCAACAGCCGTCATAAAGCTTTCTCTTATGTCGGAGGGAATACCGCTGCTTGAAGCAAAGTCATTTGTGGATCCGCAGGGTATATATCCCAGAAGAGGGCGTTTTTTAAGGCGCATAAGTCCGTTTATGGCTTCGTTAAGGCTTCCGTCACCTCCGCAGCACACAATGTTGTCATATGTGCTTCCCGTTTTTTCTATTATATCGGTAATGTGTCCGCTGTACTGCGATGTATATACGGTCACTTCAAAGCCCTTGCTGTTGTAATAGCTTATCATGTCCGCAAGACATCCGCTTATTATGCCTCTGCCCGAGTGCAGGTTTGCCGTTATGAGAAGTTTTTTCACATTCTCGCCCTCCTTTTTTATCATAATATCACAAATATTGCTTTCATACAAGTATACAGCTGAAAAAAAGTGCAAACACTAGCTTTAGAGGTGATAATACCCTGCGGAGTCAGATGCCGTTCGGTTCAAAAAAAGCTCACAGCATATGTTTTAAAGCGCTTTTTTACTGCAAATGCCGTAATTACGGGCTTCCGAGTTCACAAAAAATATACATCTTATGGTTGTTTTGCATAAAATATTGTCATAGTTTAACATAAAAATTGTTAAAATAGAGAGTTCTAAAAATTGGCATTTTATGTTATAATGTTACCATTGCTTGATATAAGTTTCACAATGTTATAAATGTGTCAATTATATCGGGGCTTTGATGATGTTTAAAATACGGAGGCAGGCCTGCTTCCATAGGCATTTGAAAGGAGAAACAAAAAATGTTAAACAAGAAAAGCGTAGACGATTTGAATGTAAAGGGTCAGAAGGTCCTTGTAAGATGCGACTTCAATGTACCCATTCAGGACGGAGTTATCACAGATGACAACAGAATAGTTGCGGCTCTGCCCACTATCAATAAGCTCATTGCCGACGGCGCAAGAGTTATACTCTGCTCACACCTCGGCAAGCCCAAGGAGCCCTCTGAGGAATTCACACTTGCACCCGTTGCAAAGAGACTTTCCGAAAAGCTCGGCAAGGAGGTAGTTTTTGCCGCAGACGATGAGGTAGTAGGACCCAACGCAAGAGCAGCCGTTGACGCTATGAAGGACGGCGATGTAGTTCTTTTGCAGAACACAAGATTCCGCAAGGAAGAAACAAAGAACGGCGAGGAATTCAGCAAGGATCTTGCTTCTCTCGCAGACATATATGTAAACGATGCCTTCGGCTCATCACACAGAGCTCACTGCTCTACCGTGGGCGTTACAAAGTTTGTTAAGGAGGCCGCTGTAGGCTACCTTATGCAGAAGGAAATAGACTACCTCGGCAATGCCGTAAACAACCCCGCAAGACCCTTTGCGGCTATCATCGGCGGTGCAAAGGTAAGCAGTAAGATAGACGTTATCAATAACCTTCTCGACAAGGTCGACATTCTCATCATAGGCGGAGGCATGGGCTATACATTCTTCAAGTCAATGGGCTACAATGTAGGCAAGAGTATTCTTGAGGAGGATAAGCTCGAGGTCGCTCGTCAGATAATGCAGAAGGCAAAGGATAAGGGCGTTAAGTTCTATCTTTCTATAGATACCGTTGTAACAAGCGATTTCGGTCAGGGCAAGCCCAAGCACATCGTTGAAAGGCCCAAAAATCCCGCAGATCCCTACATTGCGGACAATGAAGATGCGGCTATGGAAGCAACCGCTGTGGAGACGGAGCTGACGGTTGACGCGGTGAAGGAAATGTATCCCATGTATGATTTCGACATGGAGATCCGCGATTCGGATATCGCCGCCATGGAAAAAACGGAAGCGTTCATGCTGGAGAACGGCATGATTGAGAATGAGGTCAGTATTCCGGATCTGATTCTTACGACTTCTTAAGGTTTTCGATAACCTGTTGACAGCCTTCTTTCAAAAGGTTACAATAGCATCACAACCTATTTTGAGACGAAAGAAGGAGGTTACGGATG
>CANROO010000202.1 GCA_947632235.1 uncultured Clostridia bacterium | reverse complement strand
GGCGGAAAAGACGGCACGGAGCTTGCCATATCCGAATCACAGGAGAGAATGGCTGTAGTTGTAAAGCCCGAGGACGCGGACAGATTTATAGAGCGCGCCAACGAAGAAAATCTTGAAGCAACTGTCGTTGCGGAGGTCACGGACGACAGAAGGCTCAGGATGTTCTGGAACGGCAAGGATATAGTCAATATTTCAAGAGATTTCCTCGACACAAACGGCGCTATGCAGTATACAAAAGTCGCTGTGGAACAGCCTGCAGAGAAGTATGAAGAAGGCATATACACAGGCAGTATCAAGGAACAATGGCTCAAAGCATTATCCGATCTCAATGTGGCTTGTCAGAAGGGTCTTTCTGAGCGCTTTGACTCAACTATAGGCGCAGGTACGGTGCTTATGCCCTTCGGAGGCAAAAATCAGCTCACGCCCATAGAGGCTATGGCAGCGAAGGTGCCCGTATACGAGGGCGACACCAAGACTGCCACACTCATGAGCTACGGCTATAATCCCATGGCTGCAAAATGGAGCCCGTATCACGGAGCTGTATATGCAGTTGTGGAATCTGTTGCAAAGATCGTTGCATCGGGCGGAAGCTATGACGGCTGCCGTCTTACATTCCAGGAATATTTTGAAAGACTGGGAGATGTGCCCGAGAGATGGGGCAAGCCCTTCAGCGCTCTTTTGGGCGCGCTTACGGCTCAGATGAAGCTGGGAACCGCTTCCATAGGCGGAAAGGACAGTATGTCGGGAACCTTCAAGGATATGGATGTTCCTCCCACTCTTGTTTCGTTTGCCGTAAACGTATCCGATACGGACACGATCATTTCTCCGGAATTCAAGCATACCGACAGCACGCTTGTGAGGATAACAACAAATTATGATGAATACGACATTCCCGACTTTGACGAGCTCATAAAGAACTTCGAGCTTGTAAGCAGTCTTATTAAGGATAAAAAGGCCGTGTCGGCTCATACAGTCGGCATAGGCGGTATAGCCGCAGCCGTAAGCAAGATGGCTTTCGGCAACGACATAGGCGCCGTTATAAACGATGATGACCTGTTCAGGAGCGGTTACGGCTCGTTTGTGCTTGAAATACCCAAGGGTGTGGATATCGAAAAGGAGCTTAAAGGCTTTAATTATAAGGTGATAGGCAATACCGCGGCGGAAGAAAGCTTCAAGGTAAACGGCGAGACCATTACTATTGACGAGGCAAAGAGAGCATGGTTCAAGCCTCTTGAAAGGATATTCCCGACAAAGTACTATGACAGCTTTGACAAATCGGATATTACGCTTAAGAGCTTTTCCGTAGTTACAAAGAAGCATACGGGCAAGGGTATTTCTGCGCCTCGGGTATTCATCCCCGTTTTCCCGGGCACAAACTGCGAATATGATACCAAGAAGGCATTTGAAAGGGCAGGCGCAGTTGCCGATACACTTGTAATAGCAAATCTCAAAAAGGACTGGCTCATACAAAGCCTTGACAAAATGGCTGAAATGATAAGGAACAGTCAGATAATTATGATACCGGGAGGCTTCTCCGCAGGCGATGAACCCGAGGGCTCGGGCAAGTTTATTGCCGCCGTATTCAGAAATCCTGCCATAAAGGAAGCAACTATGGAGCTTCTCACAAAGCGAGACGGACTTATGCTCGGCATATGCAACGGCTTCCAGGCGCTTATAAAGCTGGGACTTGTGCCTTACGGCGAAATAAGGGATATGGACGAAAATGCGCCTACTCTTACATTCAATACTATAGGCCGTCATGTGTCCTGCCTTGCGGACACCAAGATAATTTCAAACAAATCGCCATGGCTTTGGAATACCGAGCCGGGACAGATACACAAGGTAGCCTTCTCTCACGGCGAGGGCAGATTTGTTGCCGATGAATCCGCTATAAAGGCTTTGGAGGCAAACGGACAGATAGCAACGCAGTATGTCGATGCAAACGGCGTGCCGAGCTATGATATAAGATACAACATAAACGGCTCCGTATACGCCATAGAGGGCATAACAAGTCCCGACGGCAGAGTGCTCGGAAAGATGGGACACTCCGAGAGAATGGGCAAGGGCGTATTCAAGAACGTTCCCGGTGAAAAGGACCAAAAGATATTCTTATCGGGCGTTGAGTATTTTAAGTAAGGGGGAGGTAAATATGATGTTAAAGAGATTTTTAAGCGGTATGCTGGCAGTATCGTTATTATTCGGTTCATTCGGAGGTATTTCAGTTATGGCGGATACGGCAACAAAAAGTGTGTCCATAACGGTCAATAAGGACGGCAGCGGAGATTTCACATCCGTTCAGGAGGCTGTCGACTCTATAAAGGATACGCCTACGGATAAATACAGGGCAGTCATAAAGATTTATCCGGGTGTGTACACCGAGGAGGTAAATGTAAATAAGCCCTATATCACATTTACAAATGCAAGCAGATCGGGCGAGGTCACCATAACCTATGACAAGGCAAACGGACATGCCGATTCCAAGAAAAACTACGGTACAGACAAGACAGCAACAGTGACTATCACTGCGGAGGCTGCGGGCTTTACGGCAGAAAACATAACATTTGTCAATTCTTATAATATTACGGATGCCGGTGCAGAAAATGCCGAGAGAAAGCAGACTCAGGCAGTAGCGCTTGAAACGCTTGCCGATAAG
>CANROO010000201.1 GCA_947632235.1 uncultured Clostridia bacterium | reverse complement strand
GAACAGTCAATAAGGCTTGTATCCGCCGGGACTGTCCCCAATACGAAAAAAAGCCAACTCCCTTGCTGAAAAAAATCGCCTTTTCGGCGATTTTTATTTTATCCGTCTTTTTATCTCATTCAGCGTGGCTTCTATGTCGATATTGCTCACATCAATTATAATATCGGCATATTTTTCATAGAGATGTTCTCTTTCGAGCATGAGGTTTTTTATTTTTTCCTCCTTATTGTCCCCTGCGAGAAGGGGGCGGGTATTGTCAAAGCGCAGATTATAGGCTATGCGCTCGGGCGTGGACTTGAAATAGAACACGATGCCTCCGCTTTTGAGATTTTTCATATTCTCATCGTTTTTTATAACGCCGCCGCCCGTGGCTATTATCTTGCTTTTGGGCTGTGAAAACCGCGAGCAGAGCTCTCTTTCCTGCTCTCTGAAATACGCCTCGCCTTTTTGGGCGAATATTTCGTTCACGGACATTCCTTCCTTTGTTACTATGAAGTCGTCCATATCTATAAATTCTCTTTTGAGCTCCATTGAAAGCCTCTTGCCTACGCTTGTTTTTCCGCTTCCCATAAAGCCCGTGAGCACAATATTTCTTTCCATTACATATTCTCCTTGTAATATTCCCACAAAAGAGCACATATTTCCTTCTGCATGTCTATGCCGAATTTCTCGCCGAACCATATTTCTTCTGCCGCAAGCGCCTGATACACGAGCATATCGAAGCCTGCGAGCGTGGGTATTCCCTCCTCCTCGGCTTCGTTAAGAAGCCTTGTTTTGGGGTATATCACATCAAAAACGAACTCTACGCCCTTATCTTTGAAAAAGCTCCTGTCTTCTATGGGCGTCAGCGCCTTCTTGTCGCCGAAGCCCAGAGTTGTGGCGTTTATTATGATGTCGCATTTTTCAAGGCTCTGTATGTCGTCAAGCCTTATGGAATTTATATCGCAGGAATAGTGCTTCCTTAAATTACCGGCAAGCTCCTCCGCCTTTTCAACGGTCCTGTTGGCTATGGCAAGGCTCTTGCAGCCGCTGTCGCAAGCCATTACCGCGCAGGCGTTTCCTGCGCCTCCGGCTCCCGTGAGAAGAACATTTTTGCCCTTTATGTCATAGCCTGCATTTTTGAGAGCGTAATACGAGCCTATCACATCGGTATTGTAGCCCTCGTAGCCGTTTTCGGTGTATTTTAGAGTGTTCACTGCGCCGACTGCAAGCGCCCTTTTGTCTATGGCGCAGAGCATATCCATGACGGCCTTTTTGTGAGGTACGGTAACATTTATGCCCCTTATGCCCAGAGCATAAGCGCCCCTTACCGCGCTTTCAAGTGCATCGGGCTCGACCTTAAGAGCCGTATATATGAAATTTCTGCCCAGCCTTTCAGCCATGGTGTTGTGTATAACGGGGCTGAAGCTGTGGCTTATGGGACAGCCTATAACGGCATATACCTCCGTGGAGCCGTTTACGGACGAATTGACTTTTTTCATTTTTTTGCCTCTCTTCTAAGATAGAATTTTAAAACTATTTTTTCAAAGGGTCTCTTGGGTGCTGTCACAAGCTCGTCCTTGGGGCTCACCTGCTTTACGAGTATGGAATAAGCTCCGGCTTTGTTGGCGCACCACACATCCGTAAATATCTGATCGCCCACGAGGGCGGTTTTCTGCGGTACGGAGCCCATTTTTTCAATAAGCCTTTTAAAACCGCCTATGCCGGGCTTTCCTGCTCTGTATACATAGGGTATGCCGAGGGGCGCGCAGAAGTCACGGCTCCTTTCCTCTCTGCTGTTTGAGAGCACGCCTGCCTTTATACCGCCGTCCTTAAGGCTCTTGAAATACGCCTTTACGCCTTCATCGGGCACCCTTATCCAATAGGGCACTATTGTGTTGTCTATATCGAAAAGAAGTGTGTCGATACCCAGCGAGCTGAGCTTTTGGGGCGTTATTTCGCGCACCGAGCCAAGATATTCGCGTGGATAGAGAAATTCAAGCATATTATCTACCTCGTAAAAACGGCACCTACACCAGCTTTACGCGGTGGTGTACCTTCTTGCCCTTCTGAACCATTACCGTGCCCTCATCGTCAAACATATCCTCGGAAACGGCAAAGCCTATGTCGCTCACCTTTTCGCCGTTCACCTTTATACCGCCCTGCTGTATGAGCCTTCTGCCCTCGCCTCTGGAGGGTATGAGAGCGCATTTTTCAAGAAGCTCTATAATGCTTATTCCATCGCCCAGCTCAGCCCTGCTTATCTCGGTGGTGGGAACGGAGCCTGCCGCGCCTCCTCCGCCGAAGAGCGACTTGGCTGCGGTCTCGGCCTTCTTAGCCTCGTCCTCGCCGTGTACAAGGCTTGTAAGCTCGTAGGCAAGTATCTCCTTAGCCCTGTTGAGCTGTGAGCCCTCCCACTTGTCCATATCGTCTATCTGCTCGAGGGGAAGGAAGGTGAGCATCCTTAAGCACTTAAGAACATCAGCGTCTGCCACATTTCTCCAGTACTGATAGAAATCATACGGCGATGTCTTGTCGGGATCGAGCCATACTGCGCCCGACTGAGTTTTGCCCATCTTTTTGCCCTCGGAGTTGAGCAGAAGGGTAATAGTCATGGCGTAAGCGTCCTTGCCGAGCTTGCGCCTTATAAGCTCCGTACCGCCGAGCATATTGCTCCACTGGTCGTCGCCGCCGAACTGCATGTTACAGC
>CANROO010000200.1 GCA_947632235.1 uncultured Clostridia bacterium | reverse complement strand
AGACTAAGGAAGGAACCAGCCGTGTTTTCTGAATTTTGGTGAATAAATCACCAAAATTACAGAAAAGTTCCTGTCCTTTGGCTGCATAGGCGAGCAGTATTGCAAAGCAATACGACCAGCCTCGGAGGAAATGAATTCCTCCTGCGGATTTTAGTCTGCGACGCTTTTTTGATTGTACAAATCATATAACCTTTCGTTTTTTATGTTAAATTGTACTTTTTCGACAGTCTGATTAAAATAAGGGCTTATGCCCTTATTTTAGTTTACGCTTTTAAAAAAGCGGTCTGTTAATTGTTGACTTATTCCGATTTAATTGGTATACTATAATAAATAAAAAAGTCGCAGCATATAGGAGGCGCAGAAATGAATCCAATTCAAGTCAGAAATGTAAAGATTGGAGAAGGTATACCTAAGATATGTCTGCCCATAGTAGGGCACACGCAGTATGAAATAACATCGCAGGCAATGACTATAGCTTCGCTCAAGCCCGACATAGTTGAGTTCAGAGCGGACTGGTACGATGAATGTACGGACAAGGAAAATCTCATAGAGATGCTTAAGCTTGTTAGAAAGCTCATAGGCAAGGTACCGCTGCTTTTCACATTCCGCACCATAGCAGAGGGCGGTCTGCAGAAGACCGACAGAGCAGGCTATCTCAGGATAAACAAGACCGCCATAGAAAGCGGACTGGTGGATATGGTAGATGTTGAGCTTATGGTGGGCGATGAGGATGTGACGGAGCTTACGGAGCTTGCGCACAGCAAGGACATAGTCGTTGTAATGTCAAATCACGACTTCGATAGGACGCCCGACAATGTTCTGCTTGCGGAGCGTATCGAAAAAATGATAGAGCTTAAGGCGGATATACCCAAGATAGCCGTTATGCCCGAGAACAACAAGGATGTACTCAGGCTCTTGGAGCTTACGGACGATATGCACACAAAGCACCCTGACTATCCTATAATAACCATGTCTATGGACGGACTGGGCGTTGTGAGCCGTATTGCAGGCGAGATATTCGGCTCTGCCGTGACCTTCGGCTGTGCAAGAAAGGCCTCCGCTCCCGGTCAGATAGAGGCAGGCGAGCTTTCAATAGCGCTCAGGATACTGCATTTTAACCTTTATCAGAAGGAAATGTAAAAAACTACGCGGTCAATATTTTGCGGGCGTGCTCAGTTCAAACAGCGGTTTGCAGGGGGCGTGCATTGCACGCCCGTCTCTGACTTTTTTTAATTATTGTTTTTTTGATGCTTAATCCCCGTATTTTTACGGGGAATTTTTGTAAAAATAAATACAGAAGGGAGAGCAATATATGAAGGAACAGCTTACAGAGCTTTTTACAAGGCTTATAAAATACGACACGACATCGGACCCCGAGAGCAGTGAATATCCGTCTACGGAGGCGCAGAATTTATATGCGGAGGTGCTTGCAGGGGAGCTTGTGAGGATAGGCGTAAAGGACATAGCTATAGACCGTTACGGCTATGTGACGGGCTGTGTGAAGGGCAATGCCGAAGGCGGCACCATAGGCCTTATATCGCACATGGACACAAGCCCGGACTGCAGCGGATACGGCATAGAGCCTATGATAATAGAAAACTATGACGGTAAGGCCATAAAAAGAAGGGGTCCCGAGCTTTCGCCCGAGGAATTTAAGGAGCTTAAGCTCTATATCGGCAAAACTCTCATTTGCTCAGACGGCACAACGCTTCTGGGAGCCGATGACAAGGCAGGCATAGCGGAGATAATTACGGCGCTTGACTGCATCATAAGGCATCCCGAAATAAAGCACGGCGATATAAAAGTGGCTTTCACGCCCGATGAGGAGATAGGACGGGGCGTGGACTATTTTGACGCGGAGAAATTCGGCTGTGACTACGCCTATACGGTTGACGGCGGTATCGCAGGAGAGATAAGCTATGAAAACTTCAATGCAGCAAGGGCAAAAATAGATATAACGGGAAAGAGCGTACACCCCGGAAGCGCAAAGGGGCTTATGGTGAACGCCTCGCTCGTTGCCTGCGAGCTGAATTCCGCCCTGCCTGCCGATGAAATACCTTCAAAAACGGACGGCTATGAGGGCTTTTTCCACCTCACAAAGCTTAGCGGAAATGTTGAAAGGGCGCATCTTGACTACATCATAAGGGATTTTGACAAGCAAAGCTTTGAGGAGAGGAAGGCGCTCATTAAAAACGCCGTGGAGGATATAAACAGAAAATACGGCAGGGGCACTGCTGTTTTGGATATGTATGACGAGTATTACAACATGGCGGAGATAATAAAAAATAAGCCCCATGTGCTCGAAAGAGCAGTGAGAGCTATTGAAAAAACGGGCATAGAACCGCTTGTGGAGCCAATAAGAGGCGGTACGGACGGTGCAAGGCTTTCGTTTATGGGTCTGCCCTGCCCCAATATTTTTACGGGCGGACATAACTTCCACGGCCCTTATGAATTTATATGCGTTGAGAGCATGGTGAAGGCTGTGGAAAGTATAATAAATATTGTAAGTATATAAAAAATGCACCCCGGGGGAATCGAACCCCCATCTCTCAGTCCGGAGCCGAGTGTTTTATCCATTATACTAGGGGTGCAAATTAAGAGGGGAGATCACTCCCCTTTTGCGTGTCGATAAAATCGACACGCTTGAAAGAAATGCTTGCATTTCTTTCAGATAGATCAAGGTAGGAACCAGCCGT
>CANROO010000199.1 GCA_947632235.1 uncultured Clostridia bacterium | reverse complement strand
GACTGTCCCTGAACAGGGACTGTCCCCAATACGAAAGGATAACGCATAATGGACTGTCCCCAATACGAAAGCATAACGCGTAATGGACTGTCCCCAAACAAATGGATAATGTAATGGGTACCCCGGCAGGCGCCTCCGGCTCCATGGCTCAGAATACTTTGTCCACGGCAAAATACACAAAAAAGCCAATCAAATTTTATATGCAGATAGTGCACATCTCCAAAAATTCCAAATATTAAAAAAAATTTAACATTTCTATTGATTTTTTCCTTAAACTGTACTATAATATTAAGTACAAAAAAGCGTTCTATTGCAGTTTTGTAAATAAGCCCGCAAATTGGGCTTTTTTGTGCCGAAAGGCGCAGGACGGTTGGTCTTGCCCCTTCCGTTTGATGTAACCGGAAAATTGCGTGACTAATTCTGTTTTTATCCAGAGAAAGGAGAAAAAAGGAAATGAGTAAGCAAACCGAAAGCTTTGCCTTCAGGCGCTTTGCGTCTGTACTTGTTATATTGGCAATGCTTATTCAGTCATTTGCTGTGCCTGCATTTGCACAGGATAATGACGGCGCTTCGGGCGAGGGCGATGAGGTCATAAGCGGTTCAGCCGTTGAGACCGAGGCTTCTGCTCCCGAAGAGAGCGATAGCGTATTCGATTCCATTATAAGCCTTTTAGGCGGCGGCAATCCCCTCAATCGTGATGAGATAGTTTCAAGCTTTGGCTTTGCAACGGAATTTGCTGTATTTGCTATCGACTTTGTGAATGATAACCATATGGAGGGTGCCATTGCGGTAAAGAACTTCAACGGTTCATACAGCAATATCGGTAACACAGGCAATGTGTATACTTATGCTCCCAACTTTGATGTTACCATTAAAAAGAGTGCTGAGGGCCCCGACAAGGAAGGCACATTCAAGTTCGGCTTCTTTGTTAAGGACGGCGACAGCTACACTTTAGCCGACGGTCTTGATTATGTATATGTTACCACCGACTCAAACGGTCAGGGCAGCACTACAATAACATCGGATCAGTTCGGCAGAGATAAGGTTTACTACGTTTTCGAGATAGATGACGAGGGTAACCCGATCATTGAGGGCAAGGGAATTTCAGGCGGCAAGAGCTATGAGGTTACCTACAACTCAAATGGTATAAACGGCGCTTCTTATGTAAGCAGCGTTGGCAATACCTCTTATGTAGAATATTTTAAGCAGCCCGGCTGCGAGGGTTCAGAGCTTTTCCAGTCAAACGGAATCATGGATCCTACGGTCATAATAGGCGAAACAAATAATGTAGAGCCCTATAATGACGGCAGCGATACAAGCAAGGAATATATCGTAGGTCAGGACGGAAGCAGGTATCTTATAAATGCAAACTCAACAAGCATCAATAAGGTCGAGGGTGCTTTCCCGATAGACTTCGAGTCTGAATTTGACAGACTTTCATCCGTATCAATGGATCTTGCCAAGGCTGTAAGCACTGACGATGTAAAGGTCGTTAATATCCCCGTAACGGACAGCGGATACCACAATGATTATTATAATGCATTCGTCAGAGAGCTTGACTTATCAAAGGTGACCTGCGATGGTGAGGCTATAGACGAAAACACTGTTAAGAACAGCGGTCTTACAACCGATGGCAAGCTTCTTGTTATCAATGTAGACTGTACAAATGCAGATCCTACGGACCGCATCACTGTGAACCGCATCAATATCGACCATGAGAACCCCTCTAACTGGAATCCTGTTGCCCGCAATGTAGTGTGGAATTTCTACACCACTAAAAACGGCGATACAGAGCCTTTTACGGGCGCACTCAACAACTACGAGCTTTTCGGTACTATACTTGCCCCGAGAGCAGAGGTTATCTGCGGAGCTGCTACAAACGGTTCTATTATAGCAGAAAAGGTAAGTCACGGCGGATGTGAGATACATCACATTCCTCCTATGCCAAAGCCCGGCAACATTGTCAGAACGGTTTATGTTTACAATAAGTCGGATGAAGAAGGCTCGACCGAAACAACGACGGAGGAAACCTCAACCGAGACTACTACTCTTACAACTACAGAGGAAACTACCGAGGCTACTACAGAAGAAACAACAGAGGAAACCACGGAAGAAACTACAGTTACCACTACAGAGGCTACAACGGAAGAGACCACTGAGGAAACTACAGAGGAAACGACCGTTGCTACATCCGAGGAAACTACTGAGGAAACTACCGTACCCGGTGACAAGCCCACCACTACAACAGAGGAAACTACAGAGGCTACCACCGAGACAACTACCGTAGGTCCCACAACGGTTTCTACTACCGAGACCACTACAGAAACAACAACGGAAGAGACTACGGAAACAACTACCGTAGGTCCCACAACGGTTTCTACAACGGAAACGACTACGGAGACTACTACCGAGACGACTACCGTTACTACTACAACGGAGACTACTACGGAAACAACTACCGAGGAAACTACCGTTGCTACGACCGAGGAAACCACCGAGGTCACTACAGCTCCCGGCGGTGACAGACATACCACTACAACAATGGTAACTACCGAAACTACCACCGAGACAACAACTGCAGGTCCCACAACTGCTTCTACTACAGAAGCTACAACAGAGACCACTACGGAGACTACTACGGAAACAACAACCACAGGACCTACAACGGTTTCTACAACGGAAACAACTACCGAGGCTACAACGGAAGAAACTACAGAGGCAACTACTGTAGAGATAACCACTAAGCCAAGCGGCGGAAATAGAGAGACTACAACAAAGGCTCCTACTACAGAGGCAACAACAGAGGCTACCACAGCTGCTCCCACAACGGAGGCAACAACAGAGGCTAC
>CANROO010000198.1 GCA_947632235.1 uncultured Clostridia bacterium | reverse complement strand
AAGCC
The DNA here is from genome assembly GCA_947632235.1 of uncultured Clostridia bacterium. GTDB lineage: Bacteria > Bacillota > Clostridia > Lachnospirales > CAG-274 > Gallispira. The sequence goes on along the minus strand of CANROO010000198.1, from coordinate 2,850 downwards.
TTATTTTTAAATACAGTGTAAATAATTATCTGCGCGCCGTGCTTTACGGCATACTGGAGATAACAAACGGATGCAGCTGTATAAAAGGCACGGGCTGTATGTCACTTGCCGTGATAAGCCTTATAACGGGCTTCGGAGGACTTTCTATACACTCGCAGAGCATAGGCTATATATCCGGCACAGACCTTTCGGCGTCAAAATATATGCTCTCAAAGGCCGTGCAGGGATGCATTGCCTTCGCCCTGTCCATTGCTTTTTATCCGCTTATATTCCGCTGAAGACACATATGTATAAATACACAACAAGGGTGTCGAACATCGGCACCCTTAAAGCTTTATGGTTTTGTTTAGTTTTCACCGCTCTCGTAAGGAAGCGCAGGAAGCTGCGCCGCAAGGTCTCTGAGAGCCTCTCTTTCGCTGAAAATAGCATCGGTCTCATCCGAAAGGAAGTTGAGAACATTGGTAGTGCGCTTGCTGAAGTTTTCAAGCACTGCCTTTATCTGGCTTTCGGTATTTTCAAGCATCTTGTCGGCATATTCTATTGCGCCGAGACGCATATCCTCAGCCCTGTTTCTGGCATCGTTTATTATAGCCTCCGCTTCTTCCTGAGCCCTCTTTGTAATCTCATGCTCCTGAGTCATCTTTTCGGCCGTTTCGTTGGCTGTGTTTATGAGTCCCTGAGCGCTGACATGAGCGTTTTCTATAATGGACTCGCTGTTATGTACTATTCTCTGAGCCTGCTTTATCTCCTGCGGAAGAGCAAGGCGTATCTCCTCAATTATGCTGAATATTTCTTCCTTGGAAACTCTTACATTTGAGGACAAGGGCACCTGCTTTGCCTTTTCCATCATATCCTCAAGATTATCCAAAAGCGTGTAAACCGATTTTTCCATTTTTAAATTCCTCCTGATTTCTGCATGCCTTGGGTCTTAACGACCTTTTTATAGATTTCGTCTTTTATAATACGGGGAACCATATTGTCTATGTTTCCGCCGAATAATGCAATTTCCTTTACCTGACTCGAGCTGAAGAACAGGTATTGAGTATCCGCCGATATAAACAGCGTTTCTATATCACTGTCAAGTGAACGGTTTGTAAGTGCCATCTGAAATTCATAGGAAAAATCCGTAACTCCTCTTAAGCCCCTTACTACTATATTTGAACCGACACTTTTTGCAAAGTCTACAAGAAGCCCCGAAAAGGATCTGACCTCTATATCGGGCTTGTCCTTTAATATAAGCTTCAGATGCCTGACTCTTTCCTCCACCGTGAACATGGGCATTTTGGACGGATTGTCAAGCACCGCGACTATGAGCTTGTCGCAGAGCTTGGACGCCCTTGCTATAATGTCCAGATGTCCGTTGGTGACGGGATCAAAGCTGCCGGGATAAACAGCAATATGCATTGTACTCCTCCATCTGCTTTATTGGCATTCCTTCCAAGAAAAGAAAACCATTTTTGTTGTTTTGTAATCCTTTATTCTTTTCAGCTCCAGACCCGAAGGCGACGGTATCTCCTCCTCGGAGGATATTTCCGCGACTATATATCCGCCGGGAGCCAATATTTTTTCCTCAGCTATGTATTCAAGCGTCTGCTGTGTATAGCCCTTCTTATAAGGCGCATCCATAAAAATAATGTCAAATGAAGCCTTGTTGCCTGAAAGTCTCATTACAGCCGTGCGTACATCACAGCCCAGCACCTCCGCCCTTTGTTCAAGCTTTACCGCCCTTAAGTTGTCCTTTATGACTAAAAGGCTGTTTTTGTCACTGTCCACAAACACCGCCCTTTCGGCGCCTCTTGAAAGCGCCTCGATGCCTATGGCTCCGCTTCCGCTGAAAAGGTCGAGAAAACGGCAGCCGTAAATATCGGGAGCGAGTATGTTGAATAACGACTCTTTTATTCTATCCGTTGTGGGGCGTGTTGTCAACCCCTTAGGCGCTTTGAGCTTGTGACCCCTTGCGCAGCCGGATATAACTCTCATATATTTCCTCACCTTTTATTCAAAATTAAGGGCGATCTGTGCATGAGGCACACGCCTCATACTGCCGAACCGTCTTTATACACATACTATTTTAACAGAAAAAACCGATTAAGTAAACACTTTATTTCATTATAAGCAAATTTTTTTTATTTTTGCGGTAAATATTTCATAAATTTTGGACTTTAATCGTGAATTTTCAACAGATTCAAGCTCCTTATCACCGCTGTATATATCTATTGCGGCAGACCTGACCTCGCCGAGTATGTCTATATCCTTGTAGAGATTTGCTATCTTGAATTCGGGAAGTCCGTGCTGTCTTGTGCCGAAAAAGTCGCCGGGACCTCTCAATGTGAGGTCTTTTTCGGAGATGACAAAGCCGTCGTTTGTACTGCACATTATTTTAAGCCTCTCCTTGGCAAGCTTTGTCTTGGAATCGCTCACAAGCACGCAATAGCTCTTGTCGCTTCCTCTGCCCACTCTTCCTCTGAGCTGATGAAGGGCGGACAAGCCGAAGCGCTCGGCATTTTCAACTATCATAAGGCTTGCGTTGGGCACATTTATGCCTACCTCTATAACGGTGGTGGATATGAGCACATCTATATCGCCCCGCGCAAAGCTTTCCATTATTTCCTGCTTTTCGTCATTTTTAAGCTTGCCGTGTACGCAGGCTATGTTAAGCCCCGTAAGTACACTGCTCTTAAGCTCCTGCGTGTAGCTTAGAACGGAGCGGAGCTCTGCGTTGTCGTTTTCTTCTATCATGGGGCATATGATATATGCCTGCCTGCCCTTTGCGACCTCTTTTTTTATGAATGCATAAAGACGGCGGTAATAGCTGTGGTCAACGGCAAATGTATCTATCTTCTGCCTGCC
>CANROO010000197.1 GCA_947632235.1 uncultured Clostridia bacterium | reverse complement strand
TAGGCGCTTATGCCATAAAAAACGAGGACTTCATAAGAATAAGCAATACGCCGAGCATAGCCTTTTCCACAAATAAAAACAGCTATTCCATAACAAATAAAAACAGGCTTTTAAGCTCGTATGACGGCGCTATAGGCATTAAGACGGGATTTACGGGCAAGGCAGGGCATTGCTTTGCGGGAGCAGCAAAAAGGGGCGATGTCACCCTTGTTTCCGTTGTGCTTGCAAGCGGTTGGGGCTCTGCGGGCAAAAGCCGAAAATGGACTGACACAAAAGAAATTTTAAATTATGGCTTTAATAATTATCATAAATATAGTATAATGGGTAAGGAAGCCGAAATAGGCGTTGACAGGGCAAAAAAGGACAGTACCCTTCTTGAGAGTGCAGGAAGCCTTGATGTGCTTCTTTCCGAGGCGGAGAAGGACAGCCTTGTCTATAAGTTCAAGCTTCCGCCCGTGCTCACAGCTCCCGTAAAAAAGGGCGATACAGCGGGCGTGTGCGAAATTTATTCGGGAGGCTTTAAGCTTGGGCAGACCTATATGAGGGCTACGGAGGACATAGAGGAGCACAGCCTCGGGCACAGTCTTGAAAGTATAATAAAGGATTGGTTAAAGATCGTATGTTAATGAGATTGCAGAAATTCCTTGCCATGGCGCAGGTGGCTTCAAGGAGAAAATCGGAAGAGCTCATATTTTCGGGCAGAGTCAGCGTGAACGGCAGTGTGGTCACGGAGGCGGGCGTCAAGGTCGACAGCGCCTCCGACACCGTGAGCGTGGACGGCAAAGAGGTCAAAATATGCGATAAAAAGATATATATAATGCTCCATAAGCCTACGGGCTGTGTCACTACCGCAAACGATCAGTTCGGGCGGAAATGCGTTATGGACTATATCGACACGGAGGAAAGGCTCTACCCTGTAGGCAGGCTGGATTATGACACTTCGGGGCTTCTTCTGCTCACCAATGACGGCGAGCTTACATACAGACTTACGCATCCCAAGCACAATGTTGAAAAGACATATGCCGCCGTGGTGGACAGAGAGCCGGCGCAGGCGGATATGAGGCGGTTTTCCGAGGGAATAATGCTGGACGGCAGAATGACCGCTCCTGCGCGTATAGAGCTGACGGACAAAGACCCCGTAACACTCAGAATTACAATACACGAGGGACGCAACAGACAGGTCAGAAGAATGTGCGAGGCCATAGGATGCCGTGTTTTAAGGCTTGAAAGAACGGCTGTGGGCGAGCTGACGCTTGGAGATCTAAAGAAAGGAAAATACAGGCATCTGACGGAAAAGGAAATAGCTTATTTAAAGGAATTATAAAAGAAATCCCTTCAATATGAGGGATTTTTTTTATGCGCCTTTAATGGCGCTTCGGCTCCTGATTTTTAAAAATACCAAGAAAATTTTTACATTTTTTGTCCAAATAGGACAGTATATTTACATTCGGCTGAGGAAAATTTAATATTGTGAGGTGAGTCGAATGCATACTAAAAAACTGCTTTTAACGGCAGCTGTGCTTTTGCTTTTTACAATATTATATTTTGTGCTTCAATATATTTTTATACCCGAAAATATTTATATGACAACGGGGGAAAGCTATATTGTAAGGCTTGACACGCCCTTTGACGGCGAGATAAGCTGCAGCGAGGCGCTCAGCATAAACAACGAGCGCGTGAGCGAAAATATAGAAAAGTCCGTGGGCGAGAGCTGTGAGATAAAAAGCGAGAATACAGCCGTGGCGGATATGAGGGTCAAATTTATGGGACTGCCGTTTAAAAAGGTGGAACTTTGCTTTCTGCCCGAAAAAAGAGTGGATGTTATAGGCAGAACTGTCGGCATATGCGTGGATACAAAGGGCGTGCTGGTGCTTGGCACGGGCGGAGTGAGGACGGATAACGGCGAGGCCTCTCCGTGCAGGGGAGTTGTGAAAAGCGGAGATATTATACTTGCCGTGAACGGAAGCGCCGTGGAAAACAAGGAGGAGCTTGCGGAGCTTGTAAAAAACGATGATGATATAAGCCTTAAGATACAGCGCAGTTCAAAGCTTATGGATGTGAATGTAAAGGCAGTAAGGTCGGGGGATGACAATATGTACAGGCTGGGTCTTTGGGTGCGCGACAGCACACAGGGCATAGGCACCATAACGTACTACGACAGGGAGGACAACCGCTTCGGCGCTCTGGGGCATCCCATAAACGATGTGGACACGGGCAAGCTTATGGAAATATCGGGCGGAGATATTCTCTATGCCGAGGTGGAAAGGGCCGAAAAGGGCAAATCGGGCTCTCCCGGCGCACTGATAGGCAAAATAGACTTTGACAGGACTATAGGCAAGGTGGAGAGCAACCGCGAAAACGGCGTTTTCGGCTATATGTCGGGCGATATAAAGGGCGTTGAGCTTCCCGTGGGCTATAGAAACGACATAAAGACGGGCGATGCCTTCATATTTGTGAATACCAAGGGCAGTGATGTTGAGAAATACAGCGTGAGGATAGATCATATAAACAAGTACAATGTGAACGATACCAAAAACTTTGTGCTCACCGTCACGGACAAGAGGCTTCTGGATATGACGGGAGGCATAGTTCAGGGCATGAGCGGTTGTCCGGTCGTGCAGAACGGTAAGCTTGTGGGAGCCGTCACTCATGTATTTGTAAACGATCCGACAAAGGGCTACGGCATATTTGTTGAAAATATGCTCGGCATGTAGCTTTTTGACGGGGCGAGGGGCCCCGGTATCTATTTATTTTTTGCAGAATTTTGTCTATCCCTGGCGGGGGACTTACGGCGACGGCAAGCGCCTGGCCATCGACGCGCGCCCCTCGGACGCGATCGCCCTCGCGCTGCGCGCCAAGGCGCCG
>CANROO010000196.1 GCA_947632235.1 uncultured Clostridia bacterium | reverse complement strand
TTCAAAAAATATATAGAACTGAAAGAGAAAAAAACGGGAAAAATAAACAGAATTTATATAAATGACGAAATTAAAAAGGCGGTGCGCCTTTATATAAAGGAGGAAGGCAAAAAGGGCGAATACCTCTTTGCAAGCCGCAAGGGAGGACACATAACAAGAGTGTGCGCCTTTGAGATAATCGCCAAGGGCGGCAAGGGAGCGGAACTTAACTACAAGATAAGCTGTCATTCCCTAAGAAAGACCTTCGGCTACCACGCCTGGAGAAAGGGCGTTCCGCCTGCCCTGCTCATGAAAATATATAATCATAGCTCATTTGAGATAACAAAGAGGTATCTGTGTATAGAACAGGAGGATAAGGATAATGTTTATAAGGCGTTGGCGTTATAAAAAAAACACAAAAAATTACAAATCGAAAACTACAAGCCATTATTTATATAAATACCACAGATAAAAACAGTTTACCCAAAAGTAAATTGTTTTAATAAAAAAATTTTTATAAAGGAGGTCATATATATGACAAACCAAAACGACACGCAAACTAATGCTTTAAGTCTATCTCTAAGGATCGAAGAATTGCTGAAAGCAATTTGCGAGCCACTTAATTTAGGGGATATGATACCTGTACGCGGTACTATAGAAAACAACCCCTATGGAGAAATTGAAGAAGCGCTTATCAAGGCTTCAGAATCAGATGAATTTATCAGAGAAAGACTTCATGTCATTCAAAGGAGATATTCCAATCTTGATAATATTAAATGCTCCGATATTATCAAAAACTCAGACTATGAAAAGATCTTAGATGAAATGCTGGCATATCTTGCGGAGACAAACAAATTTGTACAAGAAAAATATAACTAAAGGAGGAATTTTAATGAAATTCAAAAAAGTAACAAGCTTTATTCTGTCGCTTATTATGGCTGTATCAAGCCTTAATATGTGCCTTGCCAAAACGCAGGCTGACGACAGCAGCGAAATTGAAACTGTAGATGTAATAACATCCGAATCAGCAGTCGTTGTATATCCCGTAACAGGCGGTAATATATACTTTAATTCGTCTTCGGGCGAGATAGTGAATGCCGATGGCGGAATTATAGAAGCGAATATTCCGTCATCTATAAATGGTCATACAGTTACAGCTATCGGATGTTACGCTTTTGAAGACTGTGCAAAACTTACCACTGTAAAACTTCCCAACACCATTACTGAAATTAAAGGTGTTTCCATGCATTCTGCTATGGGTATAGGTGCATTTAGTAGCTGTAGTGCGCTGACTAGCATAAATATTCCCGACAGTGTTACTTCCATTGGTGAACAAGCATTTTTCAACTGTGGTGCGCTGACTAGCATAAATATTCCCGGCAGTGTTACTTCCATTGGAGATTATGCATTTAATAACTGTAGTTCGCTGACTAGCATAAATATTTCCGATGGTGTTACTTCCATTGGAGATTATGCATTTGAAGACTGTAGTTCGCTGACTAGCATAAATATCCCCGGCAGTGTTACTTCCATTGGTGATAGTGCATTTTCTTACTGTAGTACGCTGACAACAATAAATGTAGATGAAAACAACAAAAACTATTCTTCTCTGGACGGCGTTTTATACAATAAGGATAAAACAACTCTTATACGTGTGCCTATAGGAAAAGATATAAAAGAATTTACTATTCCGAGCAGTGTTACTTCCATTGGTGATAGTGCATTTTCTTACTGTAGTGCGCTGACTAGCATAAATATTCCCAACAGTGTTACTTCCATTGGTGATAGTGCATTTTCTTACTGTAGTTCACTGACTAGCATAAGTATTCCCAACAGTGTTAGAACAATTGAGAATAGTGCATTTTCTTACTGTAGGGCGCTGACTAACATAAACATTCCTATCAGTGTTAGAAGAATTGAGAAAGAGGCATTTTCCAATTGTAGTTCTCTGACTAGCATAACTATTCCCGGTGGTGTTGCTTCCATTGAAACTGGTACATTTAGATACTGTAGTGCGCTTACTAGTATAAATATTTCCGATGGTGTTACTTCCATTGATCGTGCATTTTACGGTTGTAGTGCACTGACTAGCATAGTTATTCCCGGCAGTGTTACCTCCATTGATTATTACGCATTTTATGACTCCTGTGATAAAGAAAAGCTGACATTCTATGTAAAGCTAGGTTCTTATGCCGATGGATGGGCAATAAAAAATGGCTGGAAGGTGTCCTATGATGCACCTCCAACAACCACAGCTCCAACGACCGAGACATCAACTCAGCCGACCACAACAACTGTAACATCAACGCAGAGCATAACGGAGAAGCCTACAGAAACAACAACCAAGGCAGTTGTAACCGAAACAGGCACGGAGACCACCACAAAGAAGCCCGCTTCCGGCGGCAGAGGTCCTTCGGGCGGTGGCGGCGGTTCATCGGCAGCAGCCAAGACAACTACTAAGGCAGCGGAGACCACGACCGCAAAGGCAGAGCCTAAAACAGAAGCGACCACCGCAAAGGCAGAGCCAAGCACAACAGGCAAGGAAGCTACGCCCAACACTATACCCGAGGTTAAAGTTGCTATAGGCAAGGATGTAATAAGCATTGACGGCAAGGACTATAAAATGGATGCTTCGGCTTACATACAGTCAGAGTCAAATTCAACGCTTGTGCCATTGAGATTTGTGGCTGTTGTGCTTTCGGGCGATGATATAGAAAATGCCGACAACAGCAAGGCAATAGCTTGGGATGCCGCAGCAAAACAGGCAACCGTAACAAAGGACAATATGAAGGCTGTATTTGCGGCGGGAAGCAATATTGTTGAAGTGAACGGAGTTAAGACCGCCATGGAAAACGGCGTAAAAGCAGAAATAAAGGACGGCAGAATGTATGTG
>CANROO010000195.1 GCA_947632235.1 uncultured Clostridia bacterium | reverse complement strand
GTCCTACAAGAAGTATGTTGCTCTTCTGGAGCTCAACATCGCTCTTTGTGTCCATGGCGGATATTCTCTTGTAATGATTGTAAACAGCTACTGCAAGAGCCTTCTTTGCGTCCTCCTGGCCTATTACATACTCATCGAGTATAGACTTTATCTCGGCAGGCACGGGAAGCGAGCCGTCGCCCGTATAAACGCTTTCATCATCATATTCATCCTGTATGAGGTCATGGCAGAGGTCTATACACTCGTTGCATATATACACATGAGGTCCTGCTATAAGACGCCTTACCATATCCTGAGTTTTACCGCAGAATGAACATTTCAGTTTTTTATCTTCTATTTTGGATGCCATTATATCTCTCCTTTATTGGGGCTTTGTTATAACAGAATCAATAAGACCATAGCTCTCGGCCTCATAAGCCGACATAAAATTATCTCTCTCGGTATCTGCCTCTATAACATCAAGAGGCTTGCCCGTGTTTTCTGAAAGCATTTTGTTGAGCTTATCCCTTATTTTAAGTATATATTCGGCATGTATCTTAATATCGCTTGCCTGACCCCTGGCTCCGCCTAAAGGCTGGTGTATCATTATCTCGGAATTGGGGAGAGCATAACGCTTGCCCTTTGCTCCGCCTGCAAGCAGGAAGGCGCCCATGCTTGCGGCCATACCTATACATATGGTTGACACATCGGGCTTGACATACTGCATAGTGTCATATATAGCCAGACCTGCCGTGACAGAACCGCCCGGACTGTTTATATAAAGATTGATGTCCTTGTCGGGATCATCGGCTGCAAGGAAGAGAAGCTGGGCAACAACAAGGCTTGCCGTAACATCGTTTATTTCCTCGCCTATGAATATGATCCTGTCCTGCAGAAGCCTTGAATAAATATCATAAGAGCGTTCGCCTGCGGCAGTTTTTTCAACAACAATAGGTACAAGACTCATACTGATACCTCCCGGATATTATTTCTTTGTTTCCTTCTTGCTCTCTTTCTTTGTCTCCTTGGCGGCCTCCACAACAGCCTTGAGAGCCTTCTGTCTTAATATGTCGGACTTCACCGTCTTTATAAAGTCCTCGTTCTTCATTATCTGCTCTGTTTCTATACCATATGATTTGGCGACCTTTTCTGCCTCTTCCTTTATATCATCGTCTGTGACCTCGATATTCTCTGCTGCGGCAACAGCCTCAAGAGCAAGCCTTGCCTTTACATGCTTTTCGGAAAGGGGCTTATATGCTTCTCTCATGGAATCCATTGTCTGGCCCATATACTGGAGGTACATATCCATGGATATGCCCTGCTGCTGAAGCTGATAGGTATATTCCTGTATCTTCATATCCACATCGGAATCTATCATTGCCTGAGGAATGTCCATCTCACATACATCCACGAGGGCGTTTATGAGCTCTTCTTCCTTATCGGCATCTATTCTCTTTATGTTCTCGGCAAGAAGTCTTCCGCATATGTCGTTTCTGTATTCCTTGAGCGTTTCAAACTCTGTGGTGTCCTGTATGAACTCATCGTTAAGCTCGGGAAGCTCCTTCACCTTTATTGAGTTTATCTTGACATCGAACCTTGCAGGCTTGCCCGCAAGTTCCTTCTGCCCGTAGTTCTCGGGGAAGGTAACATTGACTGTGACATCCTGACCTGTCTCTGCGCCCACAAGCTGATCCTCAAAGTTATCTATGAAGGAATGAGAGCCTATTTCAAGGTCAAAGCCCTTGCCCTCTCCGCCTTCAAAGGCAACATCGTCAATATAGCCCTTGAAGTCGATATTTGCTATATCGCCCATGGCTACGGCTCTGTCTGTAACGTCCACTATTCTGGCAGACTTTTCCTGCTCCTTTTTAAGCTCTGCGTCTATATCGGCATCGGTGGGGTTGGGATCCTTCTTTGTATACTTAAGTCCCTTGTATTTGCCGAGCTTAACCTCGGGCTTTACCCATACCTCGGCAGTGAAGGACACGCCGTTGTCATCTATTGCGGTAACATCTATCTCGGGCTTTGAAACAGCCTCGATATTATTCTCATCCAAAGCCTTTTCATAAGCCTCGGGAAGCACATAATTTATGGCATCGTCATAGAATATTGCCTTGCCGTACTGTGCCTCGATAAGCTTTCTGGGCGCCTTGCCCTTTCTGAAGCCCTGAATGGTGACCGAACCCTTATTTTTGTTGTATGAATAGTTCATACCCTTTTCAAAGGTCTCAGCATCAACGGAAAAAGAGATCTTGACCTTATTCTTCTCGATATTTTCAACTGTGCTCATTTATATTTTCCTCCTTAAAACTAACACTGCTGATTATTATAACATATCCTACTATAAAAATCCAGCATTATTTTCAAAAAATTTCCCTTTCTACATCATCTATCACCGCATCGGTGTTCCGCTCTATGTAATTGAGTACATTTTCTATGATCTCATCGGCATGCCTTACTTCATTTGTGACGCAGGCAAAGCCTATGACGATGGCTTGGTGATTGTCCTGACGGTCTACCTCGGCAATAGAAATATTGAACTTGTGCTTTGCCTTTTCTATTATGCTTTTGACGACCATACGCTTGTCCTTTAAGGAACTGCACCACTCTGCCGTCATGTATACGATACAGCTGCCTATTATCATAAGAATGCCTCCCTCCGAAAAACACGGCGCTTATAACATTGTTGACACATACTGTATAATTATTCCTCAATATTTGTGATTGATGTAATAATCTATGAGGGATTTTTTCTCGCCCTCGCTGAAGCAGTTTTCTTCCCTTAGCCTTTTCAATATCACATCGGAAGTGGAATGAAGTATCATGCCCTCCTTGTCCTCCAAAACTATCTCAAAGAGCCTGTGCTTGAGCTCCCTGCTCCTTACCTTTATGAAATACGCCCTTACTCCGCAGTAATCCAGAAGCTGAAGGATACGAA
>CANROO010000194.1 GCA_947632235.1 uncultured Clostridia bacterium | reverse complement strand
GCAGTTTGGATGTGGGATAAAGCCCACGATTTTTTATTTTGGGCAAAAAATTTCCGATTTTGCATTAAAATTGCTTTGGAAATATAAAAAATGGTATTTTACGAAATTGAAAATACCATTTTTATCGACAGTCTGAAAAAACCGCTGTACAATACAGCGGTTTTTGAAGTGTAAATAATATATTACTTTAAAGTAACCTTAGCGCCGACTTCCTCAAGCTTAGCCTTGATAGAATCAGCCTCTTCCTTAGCAACGCCTTCCTTAAGAACCTTGGGAGCTCCGTCAACAACTTCCTTAGCTTCCTTAAGACCAAGACCTGTGATCTCTCTGACAGTCTTTATAACCTTGATCTTCTCAGCGCCTACCTCTGTAAGCTCTACATCGAACTCGGTCTTCTCTTCCTCAGCTGCGCCGCCTGCTGCTGCGCCGCCTGCTGCAACTACCATACCTGCTGCAGCGGATACGCCGAATTCTTCCTCGGCTGCCTTTACTAAATCGTTAAGCTCAAGAACGGTAAGTTCCTTAACAGCTGCGATAATTTCTTCAATAGATAATTTAGCCATTTTTAATTTCCTCCATAATTTCTTGTTTTTTACATGTTAAACATTGTTTACTGCAATATTAAGCCTCTGTAGTTTCTGCAGGAGCAGCTTCCTCTGCGGGAGCGACAGCCTCTGCAGCCGGAGCTTCCTCCTTAGCGGGAGCCTCCTCAACGGGAGCGGTCTCTTCTGCGGGAGCTTCCTTCTCAGCAGGAACACCACCCTGGTCTGCAATAGCCTGAATAACTCTTGCAAATGAACCCATAGGCGACTTGAAGCTTCCCAAAAGCTTTGAAAGAAGAACCTCTCTTGACGGAATGCCTGCAACAGCGACCATACCCTTTGCATCGTAGCAAGTGCCTTCGATGACACCGCCCTTGAATTCAAGAGCCTTGGCATCCTTCATGAACTTGTTCATGATAGAAGCTGCAACAGTAGGATCTTCATAGCAGATAGCGATAGCGCTGGGACCCTCGAAATAATCTCTGAGACCCTCAAACACTGTGCCTTCAACTGCCAGATTCATCATAGTGTTCTTGTAAACCTTGTAGTCAACGCCTGCTTCTCTGAGCTGCTTACGAAGGCTTGTGTCCTGCGCAACCGTCAGACCTCTGGCATCTACCAGAACAGCGGAGCTTGCCTTTTCAAGCTTTTCCTTGATCTCGTTTACAACAACCTGCTTTTCAGCAATTTTAGCCATTATTTACACCTCCTATAAGAATATAAGCCGTATAAAAAACTCCCCGTCATAGACAGGGAGGCAAAAATACAAAATCAATGTATCCTCGGCAGGTAGGGGACCGTTACGCCTATATGGCACCTGCTGTCTACGGCACTTTTGATATAATAACACATCATACAGCATTTGTCAAGTGATTTATTCATTTTTATTACTTTTTTGGAATTATGTATTAATTGTTAAATTTTTGTTGATTTTTATGCAAATTCATAGTATAATAAATTCGTTAGGCGTCAGCTTAGTAAATATATGTTTCTATTCTAAGGAGGATTTTGTAATGAAGAAAAAAATCGCATTACTTCTTTCTGCAGTTATGACTTTATCGGCTCTTTGCCTTGGTACGGCTGTAAGCGCAGAGGAGTATACACAGGTAACCTTAAAGGTAGAGGGCAAGGAGGTCGAGACCGATCAGCCCGCAGTTATCGTTGATTCAAGGACAATGGTTCCCGTAAGAGTCGTTGCCGAAACTCTCGGCTGCAAGGTAGACTGGGAAGAAGCCACAAAGACCGTTACTTTTGAGCAGGCAGACCTTAAGGCGTCTATGGTCGTAGGCGAGAAGGTCCTCAATGTTACGGACGGCGATGTGACCGTACCCGTTGCTATCGACTCTCCTGCGATCATCATCAACAGCAGAACAATGGTCCCCATCAGATTTTTAAGCGAAAACTTCGGCTTTGGCGTTGACTGGGATGCTGATACAAAGACAGTCAATGTAACTGCTTCAAAGGACGCCGTTGAAAGCGGTGCGGCTGTAGATACAGACGAGCAGTACACAGGCATGGCTGACAGAGAGCTCAGAGATAATGCCGAAGAGCTTGATGCCCTTATCGGCAAGCTCAACGATGTTAAGGAAATGAGCGACGATCAGGCAAGCGTACTTGAAAAGAACAGCGACACAGTTGCAAAGGTATTTGCTATACTTGACATGGGCAAGTACACTCAGGACGAGATCACAGCGGCAGAAAAGGCTATAGAGGAAGCAGGCGAGGCTCTCAATAAGCTTGCAGACGAGCTTGGCGTAAAGACTGACGAAGAAGAGTCTGCAGAAGAAAAGGCTCTCACGGCTGACGACATTGAGGCTAAGTTTGAAGAAGTTGACGCTCTTGTAGGCAAGGTAAACGATGCAAAGCCCGCGTTAAGCGAGGAAGAGCAGAAGACTTATGATGAGCACTGCGACAAGACTGCAACAGTCGGCTCCGTTCTCGGCACGGCCGATATGGACGATGCAGACGAGTTCAAGGCAGCAGACGAGACTCTCACAGCAGCAGAGGACTATGTAAAGTCCATAGCAGAGAAGTATGATATCAAGCTTTGATGTGATGTAAGTATTTTAAAAGGACCGATAGCTTTCGGTCCTTTTTTTGCGTGTTGGTAAAGCCTTCGGTACACCATGAAGACTTTCTCGTAAGCTGCTTGTATAAATGGTAAAATTTCAAGGTGATTCCTCCGAATGATTGATATGAAAAAGCTCCCATGCATATGCAGGAGCTTGTAACCGTCTTCATATTGAGCATTGTGCTTTGTCTTTCCCATACAATCCCAAAAGGGCGTTGCAAAATCCTGAGAATGTGTTATAATGAAAACAAAAATACAGGCATACCGACAATGGGAGCGAGAAGCAACAGAAGCAACAATTAAAGAAGGAGAGTGATTATTCATGAAACA
>CANROO010000193.1 GCA_947632235.1 uncultured Clostridia bacterium | reverse complement strand
CATATTTTTCGGTAAGTGCGTTGAATCCGCAGCCTTCCTTGCTGTTCTTTACATTGTTTATTATGACTGCGCCTTCAAGGCCGGCATTCTCGCTTATCTGACGAAGAGGAGCCTCAAGCGCCTTAAGTATGATGCCTGCGCCCGTCTTTTCATCGCCCTCAAGCTTCTTTGCTGCCTTTTCAACAGCTGAAATACAGTGGATGTATGCCGAGCCGCCGCCGCATATGATGCCTTCCTCCACAGCTGCCTTTGTAGCTGCAAGAGCGTCCTCCATACGGAGCTTCTTTTCCTTGAGCTCCATTTCTGTTGCAGCGCCTACCTTAATAACGGCTACACCGCCTGCAAGCTTTGCAAGTCTTTCCTGAAGCTTTTCCTTGTCAAAGTCGGATGTGGTATCCTCTATCTGTGTTCTGATCTGATTTACTCTTGCGCTTATCTCTGCCTTGTCGCCTGCGCCGTCAACGATGATGGTATCTTCCTTGCTGACCGTAACGCTCTTTGCTCTGCCGAGCATATCAAGAGTAGTTTCCTTAAGCTCTAAGCCGAGCTCGCTTGAAATTACCGTGCCGCCGGTAAGAGTAGCTATATCCTTGAGCATTTCCTTTCTTCTGTCGCCGAAGCCCGGAGCCTTTACAGCAACACAGTTGAATGTGCCTCTGAGCTTATTGACGATAAGAGTTGTGAGAGCCTCGCCCTCTACATCCTCAGCGATTATAAGAAGCTTTGCGCCCGACTGAACTATCTGCTCAAGCACGGGAAGTATCTCCTGGATGTTGGAGATCTTCTTATCTGTGATGAGGATATAAGGATTGTCAAGCTCAGCGATCATCTTTTCCATATCTGTTGACATATAGGGTGAAAGATAGCCTCTGTCAAACTGCATACCTTCTACAAGCTCAAGCTCTGTCTTCATGGTCTTGGATTCCTCAACGGTGATAACGCCGTCATTTGAGACCTTCTCCATAGCATCTGCTATCATTGTGCCGACTTCTTCATCGCTTGCGGAAATGGAAGCTATCATTGCGATATGCTCCTTGCCCTTTACCTTACGGCTCATTGACTTGATCTTTTCAACTGCCGCATCCGTAGCCTTTGCCATACCCTTTCTTAAAATGATGGGGTTTGCGCCTGCGGCTATATTCTTAAGTCCTTCTTGGATCATAGCCTGTGCAAGGACCGTAGCTGTGGTAGTACCGTCGCCTGCAACATCGTTTGTCTTGGTAGCAACTTCCTTTACGAGCTGAGCGCCCATGTTCTCGAAGGCGTCATCAAGCTCAATATCCTTTGCTATTGTAACGCCGTCATTTGTGATGAGCGGAGTGCCGAACTTCTTGTCAAGAACTACATTCCTGCCCTTGGGGCCCAATGTTACCTTTACGGTATCTGCCAGCTGATTTACGCCGTTTTCCAATGCTTTTCTTGCATCTACACCATATTTTATCTGCTTTGCCATAATACAACAAACCTCCCGAAAATTAATTTATATTATTCTACTACAGCAAGTATATCGCCCTGCTTAACTACTATATATTCCTCATCGTCTACCTTTACCTCGGTGCCGGCATACTTGGAATATATTACCTTTTCTCCTACCTTTACCTCAACGGGAACAAGCTTGCCGTCAACTACGGCGCCCGGTCCTACGGCAATTACCTCTGCCTCCTGAGGCTTTTCCTTTGACTGAGTGGTAAGTATGATACCGCCCTTTGTTGTTTCCTCAGCCTCAAGCTGTTTTAAAACAACTCTGTCACCCAATGGTCTTAAACTCATAATACAATTCCTCCTTGCATAAAATAACTTGATCATAATCTTTGTTAGCACTCTTTTATAACGAGTGCTAACCCATAAACATAATATAACATAACATATAAAATTTGTCAACAGTTTTTAATAAAATTTTTTGCGAGTTTTGAATTTGTGTTTTTACATTACATATATGAAGCTTTTACAAAATAAAAAAGGCGGTGTCCGTAATTTTACAAAACACCGCCGATTTTATCTTATGCGTGAGGGATATCGGTATGCTCCGAGATCTCTCTGTTTATTGTGCAGAGGTCTGTCACAGACAGCTTATGAATATCGTCCTTTCCCGTTATCCTTGCAAATGTCTTAAGCTCCTCAAAGCTGCAGCTGAGATAATTCGCTACCCTCTTTGCTGCCGCGTCACCGTCAAAACGCTTTCTGAGTTCCTCATTCTGCGTTGCCATGCCTACGGGGCAGTTTCCGCTGCCGCATATCCTGTACTGCTGACAGCCTGCCGCTATCATTGCGGCAGAAGCCACGGCGACCGCCGTTGCGCCCATGGCAATGGCCTTTGCAAAGTCGGAGGACAGCCTAAGACCGCCCGTTATAACAAGGTCAATATCGCTGTTGTGCTCCCTGAGATATTTCTTAGCCCTGTAAAGAGCATATATTGTGGGAACGCTTGTGGCATCGCGCACTATTTTGGGGCTTGCGCCCGTTGCTCCGCCTCTGCCGTCTATGGTTATGAAATCGGGCTCTGCAAAGAGGCAGTATTCCAGATCATTTTCTATCCTGCCTGCGGCTATTTTAATGCCTATGGGCCGTCCGAGAGAGCTCATTCTGAGCTGGTCTACAAGCTCCTTCAGCTCCTCCTTGGCCGTGATGTCCGGGAATTTGGACGGACTTATGACATCCTTGCCGAGGGGCTTATTTCTTATTTTCGCAATTTCCGGCGTCACCTTTTCGCCCGGGAGATGACCGCCCATACCGGGCTTTGTGCCCTGACCTATTTTTATTTCTATTGCATCGGAGCTTTGAAGATTTTCGGGAGTAACGCTGTAGCGGTTGGGCACATATTCAAATATATACTTATGCGCCGCCGACATCTCCTCGGGAAGTATACCGCCCTCACCGCTGCACATAGCCGTGCCTGCCATGGCGGAGCCCTTTGCAAGAGCTATCTTCGTTTCCTTTGAAAGAGCGCCGAAGGACATATGCGAAATATAGA
>CANROO010000192.1 GCA_947632235.1 uncultured Clostridia bacterium | reverse complement strand
AGCGATGTGGCAAAGATACTTACGAGAGCCAACGCGGATCTGTGCGAGAATAACGAGGCTAAGATGTTTGTGACCTGCTGGATGGGAATACTTGATTTTAAGACCCACACCGTATATTTTGCAAATGCAGGACATAATCCGCCCCTTGTTAAGCACGGTGACGGAGGCTTTGAATATTTCAGGGTACGCTCAGGCTTTGTTCTGGCAGGCTTGGAGGGTATTAAGTATAAAAGAGGCGAATTGAAGCTCATGCCCGGTGATGCAATATTCCTTTATACGGACGGCGTGACCGAGGCAACAAATACCGATAACGAGCTTTACGGCGATGACAGGCTGAAGGCTGTGCTGGACAGTATGTCGGACGCAAGCGCAAAAGAAATTTGTCTGGGCGTAAAACGGGATGTAGACGCCTTTGTGGGAGAAGCTCCACAGTTTGACGATATGACTATGCTCTGTCTTCGCCTTACGCCTAAGCAAAGCATAACTGTCGATCCAAGAGAGGATAATATGCAGAGCGTGGTGTCCTTTGTGGAAAATACGCTTGCGGAGGCTGAGGTGCCTGCTAAAATTGCCGTGAAGATGAACATTGCAACGGATGAGATATATTCAAATATACAGCGCTACAGCGGAGCAGAAAAGGCAGAAATAGAGTGCGTTGCCGGCAAAAACAGCATCACGCTGGTATTTGTGGACAACGGAAGTCCCTACAATCCGCTTGAAAAGGAGGATCCCGACACGACCCTTTCTGCAGATGAAAGGCAGATCGGCGGACTTGGTATTTTTATGGTAAAGAATATAATGGATGATGTCACATACGAGTATTCGGAAGGAATGAATCGTCTGACGCTTAAAAAGAGTTGGGAGACAGAAAATGATAATTAATAAAAGCAATCAGGAGGCATAGTATGATAAGCAATCGCAGTGAAAGCTTTACTCTGTCGGAGCAGACCATAGACATGGTGTCCGAAATATGCGTGCAGACGCTTTCCGAGGCAGGGTCGGATAAAAAGGATATTATCCGCATCCGTCTGTCCCTTGAGGAGATCTTAGGCGTATGGCTTGAGTCCTTAAGAGGCGCTTCGGTACATGTGGACTGCGGACAGAAATTCGGAAGGGCATTTATGAAAATAAGCGTAGACGGTCCTGCCATGGACGCATGGGAGAATGACGAGACATTGATACTCTCTAACCGCATGCTCTCGCAGGCAGGGCTGTCATTTACATACGCTTATAAAAACGGCAAAAACTGTCTGACCTGCAATCCGCGCAAAAGCTCATCCATGGGGCAGATAGCTTCGCTTATATGCGCGGTCATTCTGGCAGTTATTCTGGGAGCAGGCGCAAGGCTTTTCCCTGAAATACAGACAACTGCCCTTTCGGTCACACAGCCCCTGTTCAATATGATCTTGGGAGCGATACGCGCGGTCTCCTCACCGCTTGTGTTTCTGGCAGTCTGCTGCGGTATCATAAGCATAGGCGATCTGACGATGGTGGGAAAAATAGGCAGAAGGCTGATTTTAAAAATGATTGCAGGTACATTTATTTTGTCGGCAGTTATGGCGCTTTTGAACTGTCTGCTGTTTCCCGTCACCGCGGAAACGGGAAATGAAGTATCGGGCAATTTTTCTGAAATATATCAAATGGTGCTGGAAATCGTGCCTTCGGATATTGTATCACCTTTTATTGACGGAAATGCACTGCAGCTTGTTTTCATGGGTATATGCATAGGAGCCACCCTTTTAATATTGGGTGAGCGGGTATCAGCAGCCCAAAATATCATGATGCAGGCTAACGAAGCAGTACAGTTTCTTATGGCTGGGCTGGGAAAAGCTATTCCGTTTTTCGTGTTTTTAAGCTTGTTTAACCTTATACTGTCCGATTTTGGCGGCGGGCTTTCAAGTCTTGTCAAGGTGTTTGTTATCACAATACCGGGATTCTTACTGCTTACATTGTTTTATGTCATTACGGCGGCGGTACGCCTGAAGGTCAGCCCGATACTATTGATGAAAAAAATGCTGCCGACTTATATGATCGCCCTGACTACGGCTTCTTCGGCCGCCGCCTTTTCTACAAATCTGGAGACATGCGAAAGGAAGCTCGGCATACCGAAAAGGGTGGTGGATTTTGCCATTCCGTTAGGTCAGGTCATTTATAAGCCGGGCTTTGTGGTCGAGCTTTCTGTTATGCTTCTGTGCATGGCTGAGCATTACAGCGTTCCCATTACGCCTCAGCTTCTCATCATGTCGATTTTGGTGGTAGGCTTTCTTTCTATAGCGGCACCGCCTATCCCCGGCGGAGCGATCTCCGTATTTATCGTGCTTTTTGTACAGTTTGGCGTTCCCGGCGAGGCCATCGCTCTGGCGGCGGCAGTCAATGCTGTACTCGACTTTTTCTTGACTGCCGCAAATCTTTCCTGCCTGCAGATACAGGTGGCACTTGAGATACACGGCGCGGGGATGCTTGACGAAAAGAAGCTTAAAAAGAGCATATGATGAAGGGAAAACAATAATATTTTCATAAAGCAAAAAAGGAGTGATACGCGTGAACAAGAAATTCTGTCTTTACCGTTTTTTGGTGCTTATTATTATATGTCTGTTCCTAGGGGGCTGTGCGGAAGACACCGACAAAGTGCATTATCAGAGCTTTCAGGACTTTTCGGGCAAAAAGATAGGAATGGTAACAGGTACGATTTTTGACCGACTGGTTGACGGAATTGTAGAAGGTACGATCCCCCAATATTATGACGACTTTTCCTCGCAGCTGTTGGCGCTTGATACGGGAACGCTGGATGCTATCGCAACGGATATGCCTATAGCCGAGCTTGCTGTGGCAAGACAGCCGAATTTTGCAATATTCCCCGAAACGATAGCGCCCGACAGCTACGGACTCGGGCTTCAGAAGGGCAGCCCGCTGACGGATAAGGTAAACGCTGTCATAGAAAAATATGAGAATGACGGTACGCTTCAGGCGCTTCGTGAAAAATGGCTCAGTGCGGATGAGAGCAAAAAGATAATAGATATAGGCGATTATGACGCGCCTAACGGTACCCTTAGATATGTTCACGATTCCACGATGGAGCCCATGAGCT
>CANROO010000191.1 GCA_947632235.1 uncultured Clostridia bacterium | reverse complement strand
GGAAGCAAGGGCGGAGAACAGAGCTATAAATATGCTTGCGGACCACAACAAGGGGAAGGTGTACGCCAATACACTGGACGGCACGCTTGAGCTTAAAGAGGACAATATAGGGCTTTTTGCAAGAGCCGTGTCAACAGACGGCGAATTTATCGAAAGAGCAAAGAAGGCGCGGGGCTGGAGCTTCGCCTTTTCGGAGGCAAAGGACAGCTACGAACAGAAAGACGACAAGGAGATAAGGAGCATAGAGGGCTTGAAGCTCTGGGAAGTGAGCCTTATTATAGACAAGCTGCCTTGCTACAGCGCAACAAGCGTTGAAATGAGAGCCGAGGGCGGCGAAACGCTGTACGAGGAAAGAGGACGGGAAGACAGCGTTGAACTTGCACAGGTAAAGGAAAACAAGAAAAACAGCGCAGCAATGGAAATGTATAAAAAAAGAGTGGAAACTCTTAAAATATAAACTAAAGCTATTAAGAGAAAAGGAGCAGACAAAAAAATGAAAAAGGATTTAAAGAACTTGATCGAGAAAAGAAACGAAAAGCTCGTTAAAATGGACGAGCTGACAGAAAAGGCCATAAACGAGGAAAGAGCCTTTTCGGACGAGGAGAAGACGGAATTTGAAGAGCTGGAAGCCGAGGTAAGGGCTTTAAGCGACACTGTCGAGAAATGCAGGGCAGAGTATGACAAAGAGATGGAGACTCTTCCCGAGGAAAAAAGAGCCGAGATAAAGACGGAGGAAGCCGAGGAAAGAGCCTTTGCGGAATACATAAGAGGCAACAAGATAAGCGATGAGCTGAGAGCCGAGAGCAATTTCACATTAGGAGACAACGGCGCGGTTATTCCCAAAAGCATTGTCAACAGGATATTTGAGGAAGTAAAGGAGCGCAGCAATATATTCAATGAAGCCGAGAAGTTCTATGCAGGCGGTACGCTGAGCTTCCCCGTATACGAAGAGACAGAGGAAAAGAAAATAGAGATGGCATATGCCGAGGAGTTCAAGGACCTTACGGCTTCAAGCGGACAGTTCAAGAACATAGATCTTACGGGCTATCTTGCGGGCGCTCTTGTGAAGGTGTCGAGAAGTCTTTTAAACAACTCGCAGTTTGACCTTTTGAGCTTTATAATAAGCAAGGTTGCAGAAAAGGTATCGGACTTCATAGAGCAGGAGCTTTTCAACGGCACAGAAGGAAAGATAA
The DNA here is from genome assembly GCA_947632235.1 of uncultured Clostridia bacterium. Lineage (GTDB taxonomy): Bacteria > Bacillota > Clostridia > Lachnospirales > CAG-274 > Gallispira. Next base: position 1,942 of record CANROO010000191.1, on the reverse strand, counting down.
CGGGTCTTTCAAAGCTCACGGCAGTGAGCGAGGAAGTGACGGAAGACAACATCATAACATTGCAGGACAGCGTATTGCAGTGCTATCAGAGCCGCTGCCACTGGATAATGAACAACAAGACAAAGGACAAGATAAGGCACTTCAAGACAACAGACGGAGATTATTATCTTGTGAGGGATTACAGCAACGACGGCTACAACTGGAGCCTTTTAGGAAAGGGCGTAGAGCTTACCGATGCAGTTAAAGACGATACCGTATATTACGGCGATTTCAGCGGACTTAAGATAAAGATAGCGGAGGAGCCTAATTTACAGGTGCTCAATGAGTTATTTGCTATACAGCACGCGATAGGCGTTGTGGCTTGGTGCGAGATAGACGCAAATGTTATTGAGCCGCAGAAAATAAAGTGTATAAAGGCTGCGGGTGAATGAACGGGAGTGAGGCTTGAGAAAGCCTCCGCTGTGAATGTTGGGGACCCCGCTGACCGTGAGGAACAACAAAGCTACGCAGGACAGTCCCCGCTGACCGAGAGTGAGAGCCAAACGGCAACGCAGAAAAAGACCGTAAGGAAGAGAAAGGCAAAGGCGAAGAGTGATGAGTAAATTTGACGAAACGGGAAAAGAAAATATTTATTCCGACGACATGCCAAAGGTAATAGCCGAGTATCTGAGAGACGAGAACTTAAGCGAGACGGACATAATGAGGTATTGGCACAGGGCGGTACACTACATAGAGGACTACACGGGACACACAAGAGAAGAGCTTGAAGACAAGAGCGTGCTTGTACAGCCCATGCTTGCCATAATAGCGGATATTCACGACAACAGGCAGTATCAAGAGGAGCGCAGCTATATAAACGAGCTGTGCGAAAGAATGATAGGGCTTTACAGTCATAATCTTATTTAAAAGTCCGCTGAGAGTACGGAGGTTTTATTGCAAAAAAAAGGAGTGTTTTCAAAAAGCCCTTCGGGTGAAAAGAGGGCGACCAAAGGTCGCCCCTACATAAAATGAGGGGTAAGCGGGCGACCTTTTGGCAAGCCACAGAGTTTTTGAAAACATAACGCAATAAAAACCTCACAAGGAGGTTTTATTGCAAAAAAGGAGTGTTTTCAAAAAGCCCTTCGGGCAACTCTGTTTTCCTTGCGTCAGCTCGCCTGCGGCGACCTTTTGGCAAGCCACAGAGTTTTTGAAAACATAACGCAATAAAAACCTCACAAGGAGGTTTTTATTGCTATGTTAAAGGAGTTAGTGCGGGGGATATACAAGGCGATAGACATGAAGGACATAGAGCTTTTGGCAAACGACCTTGAAGAGCCCAAAGAGCGCCCCGCATTCAAGATATTTATAAAGCCTGCATACTCACGGCAAAACGGCAATGTGCGCTGGACGGACATTGACATAATGATACTGTACTATTGCAAGGACTACAGCGACTATTATATAGAACTCTACGAAATGGAAGAGGAGCTTACGGACAGGCTCATGGCGGGCTTTAGGCTGGAGAACGGAATATATGTTGAGCTTGACGAACTGGAGTTTGAAAGCGACAGGGACTTGCTGGCGGTTTATACGGCGGTGAGGATAGATACATATATAGACAGCGATGAGGACGCAGAGCTTATGTATGAGCTTGGACTTGATGTGAACAAAGTCAAAAGGAGTGTGTAAGAATGATAAGATACGGAGCGCGACAGGTTGGGGACAGTCCATTGCACGGAAAGATTTATCGGACGCCGCCTAAAGTTGGGAACAGTCCATTGCACGGAAAGACTTATCCGACGCCGCCTAAAGTTGGGGACAGTCCATTGCACGGAAAGACTTATCCGACGCCGCCTAAAGTTGGGAACAGTCCATTGCACGGAAAAACTTATCCGACGCCGCCTAAAGTTGGGGACAGTCCCCATTCGGGGACAGTCCCCGCTGACCGTGAGGGACAGCAAAA
>CANROO010000190.1 GCA_947632235.1 uncultured Clostridia bacterium | reverse complement strand
TTTGAAATCAATAATAAGGGCGGAGGAACTGCTTCGGATGACGAAGAGGGAATAGTTTCCGACTCCGTTTATCACAGAGATATTCCTGCAGCCGAAAGAACAGGTGTTGCCGATTGGCTCAATACTGTTGATCATAATTGCTACATGTACGGCTATGAAGACGGTACATTTGCTCCGGACAGAAATATCACACGCGCCGAGGTCGCTCAGCTCTTCTTCAACCTTCTCACAGACAAGGCTGTGGATATAAGCTCCGGCTTTGACGATGTGAATAAAAATGCATGGTATGCCGAAGCAGTCAATACTCTTGCATCGCTTGGCATAATAGAAGGTGTGGGCAATAACAGATTTGAACCGACACGCAATATTACCCGTGCTGAGTTCACTGCCATAGCCATGCGTTTTGCAAAGCTCGATAACGGCGGCGAAAATATATTCAGCGATGTATCGGAGGATAAGTGGTATTATGATGTGATAGTGGGTTCTGTGAAATACGGCTGGATATCGGGTTATCTCGACGGTACATTCAGACCCGATAATACCATCACCCGCGCCGAAACAACAGTTATTGTCAACCGTATGCTCGACAGAAGGGCGGATAAGGATTTCATATCGGCTAACGATGTCAGAAGCTTCACGGATATCTTGGACAGCCATTGGGCTTATTATGAGATAATGGAAGCAACAAACGGACATACCTACGACAAGACTGAAAATGAAATATGGAAAAAGCTCATATTCTGAGCTTAAAATAAAAGACACAGCGATGTTTTCATCGCTGTGTCTTTTTGTGTCGATAAGCATTTGCCGTTATAGTTCTTATGAAGGCGGCAATATTCCGCTGACCGCCGAAGGAGCTTATAAAATGTAGGGGCGTGCATTGCACGCCCGAATATTGACCCTTCAGCACAGACTATAAGATTTTGTTATTTCCTTGCCTGCAGGGGAGACCGCAACTCACCCGTTCATAACATTTTTTAAACACATATCCTTTTCACACAATATGCTTTGAATTGAATATCCTCACGGGGAGCTTTCCGGGCTTTATCCTTTCAAGCACCTTAGCCGTATAATACGCATCGCCCAAAGCATTATGGAACTGCTTATCCTCGTCCGTCTTTATTTCAAGCGCTTCAACGGCATTTTTAAGCCCAATGGTACCGCCCTTGCTGAATTTAAGATATTTCGTAGCTATTTTTTGTATATCCACATATTCTATTATAACGGGCGGTTTTACTATGTTGTTGAATGTCACGTTCCTGTAGAGCGCCTTTATGTCGCTGTAGCCCCATGTGCCCAGCACGGTGTCATCGCCCAGAAAGGCTCTGAATTTACCGTAAGCCTCGGTAAATCTCGGAGCATATGTGAAGTCCTCATTCTTAAAGCCCGTTATCTTTTCCACATAGGGATGTATGCGCGGATAAAGCGTGGGCTTGATGTATATATTAAATTTATCGGATAATTTAAAATCCTTGTCTATCTTTACCGCGCCTATCTGTATTATTTCAAAACGGCAGTCGGGGTTGGGCTCTGCGTTGCCGTCGCCGAAGTCGAATGCCTGATTGAATTCCAAATCTATTACTGTAAGCATATTCTCTCCTATTCCGCAATAACCTTCTTTGCCGTCTCGGCAAAGGCATTTACCGCTTTGGTTCTGTATGCGCCCTCTCTGTATGCTATAACGAGTGTCCAGTTCAGATCATGCGAGAGCGTATAATATCTGGGCGGATTTGAAAGCCCCGAAAATCTTACATAGCTTTCCGGCACAAAGCTGAAGCCCATACCTGCTGCGGAAAGCCTCAGCGAGGTCTCTATGCTTGCGGTCTCAAGCAGTATTTTCGGCTTGAAGTTATCCCTGTTGAACACGCTGTCCGCTATCTGTCTCAGCCTCTGACTGGGATGCAGAAGTATGAACTGCTCTTCCTTAAGGTCTTCAAGGCCGATCTCGGGATATTCCGCATCCGTGTTCACATTTTTGGGCGGAACAAAGTCGGGCGGAGCGGCAATATATATTTTTTCCTTTTTTATTGCGTCATATTCTATGCCCTTTGACTTTATAGGCAGATTGAGAAGGCATATGTCCACCTGACCTCTCAGGAGCATATCCTCAAGCTCCGATGAAGTCCTTTCCGTTATTATAAGCTCAATTCCCGGATATGTTTTCTTGAAAACGGGCAGAATGGCGGGCAGGGGATTGTTTGCCTTAGAGGGAGTAAGACCTATGTTTACTCTGCCTATCTTAAGGTCCGATATGTCCTCAAAGCTCTTTTGCATATTTGTCACAATGTTCATTATAGCTTTTACGGAATTGATATAAAGCTCGCCCTCGTATGTGAGAGAAAGGGGTATGGTATTCCTGTCGAAAAGCGTAACGCCCAGCTGTCCCTCCAGTCTGTTTATGTACTGCGAGAGGGAGGGCTGTGATATAAAAAGCTTCTTTGCCGCCTTGGAAAAGCTTTTTTCCTCGTTTATGGCCAGCACATATTCAAATTCCTTCAGATCCATAAAAATTCCTCCTTATAGGAAAAGGCTTATAAATGGTATATAATAAATAGTATTTTAAATTATTTTGTCTTTATAGTACAATAAAATATAATGAATTACAAGTAATTTTCAAAAATTTTTTTAAAAATTTTGCAGGAGGTTATACAAAAATGAGCAGATTTGACGAAATCAATGAACTTATCGCCAAAATGCAGGAGGAGCCCTCGCAGGCTAAAAAAAGGCTTGAAGCGCTCTTTGATGAACACAGCTTTGTAGAGCTCGGCTCCTTCAACACCGATGCGGGCGTTGTCACGGGCTACGGCACTATAGAGGGCAAGCTCTGCTACGCTTATTCTCAGGAGGGCGTTGTCAATGAAAAGCACGCCAAGAAGATAGCGGACTGCTATACTCTCGCGCTTAAAATGGGCTGTCCCGTCATAGCCGTTATGGACTCTGCAGGCATTGCCCTCGAGGACGGCTTTTCAACAATGGATTCCTTCGGCGTTATGTTCAAGTCACAGGCGGCGGCAAGCGGAGTTATACCGCAGATAAGCATTGTTGTCGGCAACTGTCTCGGCATAAGCACATTTCTGCCCACACTTTCGGACTTTGTCATAATGTCCGAGGAAAATGCAAAGCTCTTTATGCTCAGCCCCTCCATATATGCAGGCCTTGACGGCAAGGCCTCAAGCTATGAGGACATAGGCGGTGCAGATGCGCTTTCTGCAAAGGGACTTGTACATTTTGAGT
>CANROO010000189.1 GCA_947632235.1 uncultured Clostridia bacterium | reverse complement strand
AGTTATGATGTCCGTATTCTTTACAAAAGTAATGCTCATTTCGGGTCTTTCATATCTTTTCAATTTAAAACACCTCCCGTTTTATTCAAGCTCAAGGCTCACAGTGCTGGGACTGTCTGTTGTTGCCGGTTCAAATTCTATGAACTCTTTTCTTGCATCATTATATTGATCCTCTGTGCAAGCAAATATTCTCGCAGTTGTACCTTTTGCATATAAATTATCTAATATTACACCAAAAAGATTGCCGCTGTCATCACCTTTTTCAACAATACACTTGCCTAGTATGGTTATATCATAAGCTGAATTGTATGCCTGATGCAAATACTCACTATTAGTACTATCAGTTACACCATTGCCTGTCAGAGGGTATTTTTCGGACCAAACTTGCGCATAAACATCAAGACCATAATCATGTGAATAGCTGGGATTATTATTCTTTATATATACACTTTTCCCCTTAGGAATGCTAATCTCAAATAATAGATATTCTTTTTCTGCAGTTTCATCAACCGGGGTGATATTAGTATAATAACCTGTTGAAACCGTAAATTTGTCATCAATTATACCGGCTACGCTTTCATCTTTGTTTCCTTCACTATCTATAACAACAGATTGTTTGAAATCCTCCATTGAATTATTAGTGTTTACATTCTTTCCCTTTATATATGCAACATTAGCCATTGCCGGCTCGATGAAATTCCATTGTCCCACTTCATAGAAGCCTTCTGTATCTCCCGATTTAACCGTTGCTGCAACAAGTCCATCGCCGATATTAACACCTTCGATAGTATTTGCTCCACCATCTGTGATAGTGCCGTCAATCAAAGTTCCGCGTATAGGACCTGCATTACCTTTCTGTATATTATGATTTTCGGGTAAATAACCTACCACAAGACCACCTGTTACATTGAGCGTATTTGTATTTTTTATAGCATAGCTCTTGGGATCGTTTGCATAGACCGTACCGCCCTGAATATACATAGTGCCTGCATTATAAAGAACAGCATTTTCAAGTATATCATCGTCAACGTTTACCTTAGTTATACTGGTGCCGTCTTTGATGTATACCGTACCCTCGTTCTGAATACCATAAAGAACCGTATTTGCCTTTTTAACAACCATTCCCTCTTCATAGTTTCCTTCTATAGAAGCACCGTCAAGTATGAGAGTTGCGCCTTTAGCAACAAATATTATTGCCTTAGAGGATATTTCGCCCTCATTTTGATGTCTAATGGTTCCGCCTTTAAGAGTAACTGTACCGCCTGCAATAGTTATGCAATTTCCACCGTTTTTGCTACCTACATTTATTCCGCTCTCGGGAATATTTACAGTCAGTTCACCGTTTCCGTCAGGAGAAATTTTTATTTCATCATATCCGGCTTCTTCACCGTTTTCAAGTTTTTCAGCTGTTTCATGATCATGTATTGTATTGTCTTCAAATACCGTTATCTTACATGTATCTGTCGCTTTATCATCCTCAGTTTTTACAGTTAAAACAACCGTTCCGGGTTTTTTTGCAGTAATTCTGAATACCGTAGTGGGATTATTTTGAGTTGGTCCGGTTATTTTTTCTACTTGTATAATACCCGTATTACTTAATTGAGGTTCTTTTATACCAAAGTTTCCGCTTACACATAAAACAGTGGCAGAAATCTCGGCAGTTTCACCAATATCAAGGTATACTTCTGATACATCGAAATTCACTTCGTGCTCATGCCCCGCATCATGAGTAGCACTTATAAAATTCCAGTTGCCGCCGTAATATGTACCTGTGTGTTTATCATCACCTATAACAGCAGATATAATATTGGATGTATTTGCAAGAAGTGTATGACCCTTATCTATTTCAAGAGAATCGCCTGTTGTTTCGTCCACTACCGTTATTCTTGTAGGAGTAGTGCCAATATAGCTGACCGGTCCCGCCTTATAAAGACCTGTCGAACCATAATCGGCTGTGCATGTACCCTCTATAAGACCGCCTGTGAGTTCAAAAGTACCTCCTATAGCATATATTGAGTGTGTAGAATTGTCATGTACAGTTCCGCCCGAAATAGTAACATTGCCGCTGCGAAGGAAAAGACCGCCGCCGCCTGTAAAGCCATTATTATATATTTCGCCGCCCTCTATATTGAGATTTCCTTCATTGTAAACAGCGCCGCCTAATCTTGCACCTCTTCTGATATAGAAGTTGTGCAGCTTAGTACCTTTTTTAATATTCAATGTGCCATAGTTGTGTATGCCGTCATAAAATTTTCCTGCATCAGGAGCAGAACAGCCGTCAATATCAATATTTTCAAGTGTAAGCGTTGCATCTTTTTCAACATTTATGAATGTATATAAAATAGATGTGTCGCCGTGCTTTATTGAAGCGCCGTCTGCGCCCTTGATCGTTACATTACTGTTTGCCTTTATATTTATGGCAGGCTGGTTATATATACTTGACTTTACATATATTCCCCCTGCAGGAACAGTAACAGTAACATTACCGCTTATTTCAATGTTAGTGTAGGTAGTACCCTCAGAAAGCTCTTGACTTGTTGAGATACTCTCAGCCCGCACTGCCGCCGACATAACAAGTGTCAGCACCGCCGTCAGTAAAGACAGCCTTAAAAATTTCCTCATGTTGATTACCTCCTTAAATAATAAATTGATGCACTCAAAAGCATTAAAACAACAAAAGCCGTTCAATGCGTATATCTAAGTCAATTATAACATACAACCTCAATACTAAGCAATACCCCCCCAATTTTTACAAATTGTTTACATTATGGGAATATCTGCCGGTAATATATGCCTGCATATCCAAAAGGCGCATAAAAAAAGACGGACTTATGTCCGCCCATAATTTACGTACCAAGCTCAAAGGCTATCATATTATCAATAAATTCCCCGAAGGTAATGCCCATGCTTCTGCAGGCGGCAGGCACAAGGCTGTTCTCTGTGAGACCCGGAAGGGTATTCACCTCTATGACATACACCTGTTCCTCGTCCACAAACATATCCACGCAGGCGTAGCCCCTGCATTTGAGCAGTCTGAATGTGCGCTTTGCAATGGTAGTCACCATATCGCGCATGAAGGGAGGCATATCCGTGAGCGCGGATGACACTCCGCTTTCGTATTTGTCCTCGTAGTTGAAAATATCGCCCTTTTTATTTACATCGAGCACAGCCATGACCTGTATGCCGTCCTTGTCCTCGGCAACACAGCAGGTTATCTCTCTGCCGTGAATTAGCT
>CANROO010000188.1 GCA_947632235.1 uncultured Clostridia bacterium | reverse complement strand
CCGTCCTTGCGCTCGTAATAATAATTGACCTGCTCCTCATAGATATAGACATATTCCTTGGAGCGGTGCTGCTTTACCTCCATACGCGCATCCTTGGCAAGAGCGTTGAAAAACTGATAGTTGAAAAGTCCCTTGTCTACGGTATCTACATTTTTAAAGGGCTCGTCCCTTAAGGAAAGCACGGCCTCCAGATTTTTGTTGAGATATTCCTTCTTTGTCAAATCGCCCTTTACATACTGATCTATAAGAGCCTGTCTGTAATCAAAATATCTCTGCAATGCATTCATGCAAAACACTCCAATTCCATTATTTACAGCTGGACAACCGCTTTATACCTATTATATAATAACTTATATAAGGAGTGGATGTTAATGGCCAGCTTTTTCAATACATATTATAACGAGATATGCCCCACGCTTCGGGAGCTGGATGTCATAATAAAATCAAACTACAGCCATGTTGACATAAACGAGCTCAGCTCACTGCTGGGTATAACGCCGGAGGAAATACATATCATACTGGACTCAAAGAACATAGAAAGCCTCTCCTCCGAGGTGATACCGACCGTAATGCTCAACGGCAGCAGCTACATATGCAGGATATTCAAAAAATCCTTAAGCTATTATAACAGCAAAACTTATTCTCCCCGCGATATTGCCTACATATACAGCATTGACGAAAAGAAGGTGCTCAATGCCTTCAGCGAGCTTCACATAACGGAGATATCGGAGTCCAATTTTCCTCAGCTTTTCAAGCTTATATAAAGAGCATGCCCTTGGCGGTGTCGTCTGCCGTTTTATCGCCGGAAAGCACCCTCACGAGCTCTAGAGCAAAATCCATAGCAGTTGCGGGACCTCTTGACGTTATTATATTGCCGTCCCTTACGACCTTCTGCTCACCCATTATTTGTGCGCCGTGACACTGCGCTTCAAAGCCGGGATAGCAGACTGCCTTCTTGCCCTGAAGTATGCCGTTTTCTCCCAGAACGCTCGGAGAAGCACATATAGCGGCGACATATTTGCCGAGCTCGTTGAATTTCTTACATACGGTGACAGCCTCATGGCAGTTCATAAGGTTATCCCTGCCCTTGAGCCCTCCGGGGAGAACTACCATTTCGACACTGTCAAAATCTATATCATATATTGTGGCATCTGCCATAAATTCTATACCGTGTCCTCCCTTTATGAGCCTTTCGGTGGTTATGGACACGCCCATGACCTCTATATCTGCCCTTCTTAACACGTCTATCTGAGTCAGGGCCTCTATTTCCTCACATCCGTCTGCCAAAAATACAACTACCATATAAAAAAACCTCCCGCTTTTACAAAATTTGTGTTATACTTTATATATAGTATACTAAAATATCAATGTAAATTCAAGGGTGATAAAATGAAAAACGAAATTTATGAGATCGAAAGAAAGTTTTTGGTGAAAAGTCTGCCCGATAACATGGGAGACTGTATTCACTACGACATAAGACAGGGATATATTTCTACAGACCCCACAATAAGGATAAGGCACATAAACAAATCCTATGTACTGACCGTAAAGGGCGGAGGCATTATGAAAAAGCTGGAATATGAGCTTCCGCTGAGCGAAGAACAATTTGAGGGTCTATGGAAGAAGGTCGAGGGCAACACTATAGAAAAGACAAGGTATGTCATACCCCTCGACAAGGGACTGAATGCCGAGCTCGACATATACAAGGGCTTTCTTGAGGGATTTATGAATGTGGAGGTAGAGTTTTTATCGACAAGGGATGCCATAATGTTTGAGCCTCCCGACTGGTTCGGACAGGAAGTGACACAAAATCCCGAGTACAGCAACTCGTCATTGGCAAAATTTGGTATTCCTGCAAAAAAATGATAATTTCCTCTTGCATTTTACTAAAAATGGTAGTATAATATCTATAAATGGTAAATATTTCCATTTATACCAAAAGTTAAAACTACTATTTTTCACAGGAGGACACAAAATGAACAACGAAAAACTTACGGTACTGATAGCGGACGACAACAAGGATTTTTGCGACTGTCTGAGCAACTACATCGGCAAGCAGGAGGACATGGAGATAATAAGCATTGCCCATGACGGTCAGGAGGCTTACGAAAAAATTGTGAACGATAAGCCCGACATTGCCTTAATAGACGGCATAATGCCCAAGCTTGACGGCATAGGCGTGCTTGAAAAGCTCAACAGGGAAAACAAGGCAAAGAATACCATGTGCATAATGCTGACAGCCATAACTGGCGAGGAGATAACGCAGAAGGCGTTTACTCTGGGCGCAAAATATTATATTGCAAAGCCCTTTGACATGGATCTTCTGGTGTCTAGAATAAGACAGCTCAGAGAGCCGGTGACCAAAAAAGGCGTGCTGAGTACCGGACTGTGCTACAGCAACCACAGCGACATCGACCTTGAAACGAGGGTGACAAGCATACTTCATGAGGTGGGAGTTCCCGCGCACATAAGAGGCTATCACTACATGAGGGAGGCCATAATAATGGCCATAAACGACATTGATGTACTTAACTACATTACAAAGGAGCTGTATCCCGCCATTGCAAAAAAGTGCAATACCACGCCCAGCAGAGTTGAAAGGGCCATAAGGCACGCAATAGAGGTCGCCTGGAGCAGAGGAAAGGTGGACGCTATAGATTCACTCTTCGGCTACACCGTTTCAAACAACAAGGGAAAGCCCACAAACAGCGAATTTATAGCCCTTATAGCGGACAGGCTCAGGCTTGAGATAAAGGCGTCATAAAAATAATTCATATCAAAACGGCTGTCGCTCGGACGACAGCTGTTTTTTTATGCCATAAAGCAAAAAAATATTGCAATTGCGCTGCATATGATATATAATGATAGTGTAGACAAGTTTTATGATATTCAGAGGTGAAATTTGATGATAAATGCGGCAACAAAGATATTCAACAGAGTATATCAGTCCTATATAACGGGCGGCGACACATACACATATTATTACAAGACCGATGATAAAAAAGAAATAGACGAGATAACAAGCGCCATAAGCGAACTGAATAAGAACGGACTTGTGGATATACTCTATCAAAGCGATAAAAAAGCCCGCCTTTGCATAACACATGAGGGCATAGCCTACGGAAATGATAATTATTGAGGATATAAATTAAAAATGGGTCATACGACCCATTTCAGACTGTCGAAAAAATGGTATTTTCAATTTAAGAAAATACCATTTTTTATATTTCCAAAGCAATTTTAATGCAAAA
>CANROO010000187.1 GCA_947632235.1 uncultured Clostridia bacterium | reverse complement strand
ACCTGTGTCGCCTTGGGGACCGGTGGGACCCGTTTCACCCTGCGGACCTGTTTCACCCTGCGGACCCGTAGGACCCGTTGCACCTGCAGGACCTGCCGGACCTGCGGGACCGGTGGGACCCACTTCACCCTGAAGACCTCTGGCGCCTGCGGGACCCGTAGGACCCGAGGCTGGACCTGCAGGACCCATAGGGCCTGTCGGACCCGTAGGTCCGGGTACACCCTGCGCGCCCCGTTCGCCCGCAGGACCCGTAGGACCCGATGTGCCTCTCGCACAGCAGCACCTGTTGTAATTGCCGGCACAGTTATTGCGGTAATAAGCCATAAAAATCCCTTCTTTCTTGTTACGGATATATCGGAGCCTTGCCCCGATACTTTAATATATAGCAAATTACACCATTTTGTTACACCGTGCCCCGTCAAAAACCGCAAAGCCTTAATTTTTGCGTTTTAAATAAATTATTAAGAATAAAAAGGTTTACATATTCGCCAAAAAACTGTATAATTAATATGTAAATTTGTCTTTTATTTGCGGAGGACGGTATGGACGAAATAAAAAACAACGGCAATGAAAACAACGAAAATAAGAATATAAATAACGAAAATGAAAATAATAAGCCCTCGGGCGGAGCCGACAAAAAAACATCTCGGTCCCCGAGGAATAAAAAGCCTGCGCCTTCAAGGGAGGCAAATGCCGTGAAGGGCAAAATTAAGCCTAAAAAGAAGCAGGGCAAAAAGCCCCTTTTGGACAGGAAGCATAAAAAGCCCGTTTTAAGAGTCGTGGAGGGCACGGGAGGAAGACCCAAGCCGCCCGTAAACGAGACCGTAAAAGCGGACACGGCAAGGACTGAGAAGCCCGAAAAAACGGCTGTAAAAAAGTCTCCCGAAAAAACGGCTGTAAAAAAATCTCCGAAAAAAACGGCTGTAAAAAAAGCGCCCGAAAAAACAGCAGGCGCAGGGTCAAAATCTTCGCAGGGCAGAGCACCGCGCCCGCCCAAAAAAGCTCCGGGCATCAAAAAGCTCAAGGCGGCAGTCCGCGGAAAGAAGGGCATTTTCAGCTTTTTGAGGGTAAACAGGATATCCATAACGGCAATTGCGGCAATAATATTTCTGCTTGCTCTCGCCATATTGTTAAATTCGCATATCGTTTTGGAGATAGGCGAAAAGCAGACCATGTTCTCCAAGGAATACAGCATGAGCTCAAAGGCGGACTTCAGCGTTTTGGGCGACAATATATTCTATGTTTCAAAGGACGGAATGATATTCCTGGATAAGGACGGCAACACGCTTTGGACGGATACCTTCACCATGTCCTCGCCCTATATGCTCTGTGACGGAGACTATGCCGCGGTTGCGGATTCGGGAAGCAAGACAGTCAATGTATACGACAAGTCGGGCAAGCTCTATCAGGTGTCTGCCGCAGGCCCCATAACCACCTTTGCGGTCAATCCCCTGGGCTGCTGTGCCGTAGTCTGCAAGGTCAATGACGATTACAGGGTAGATGTATATTCCAACACGGGCGAGACCATGTTCGAGTGCGCAAGGGCATCAAAGGACGGCATACCGCTCGGCATAGATATTTCAAATGACGGAAGCGTTGTGGCAATAGCTCTTGTGAACTATTACAACAACATAAACATAAATTCCAGCGTGCTTTTCTATTACACGGTCAAGTCCGAGGCTCAGACCACAGAATCGAGCGACGGACTTATAAGCGCAGTGGAGGTGCCCGATGCTCTTGCAGGCATAGTAAAATTCATGCCCGACAACTACTGCATAGTGGCAAGCGACAAATCCCTCATGTATATTGACTGCTCCGGAAGCGCCAAAAAGGACGGGGAACAGCCGAGGTTCGATAAGGAATGGGAAAAGACCTTCAAAAATTACATAACAGCCTTCGATATAGTCAACAATAAGGAAATAGCCATAGCCTTCGGCGATGCCGTTTCCGTTGTGGACGAGCAGGCGGCGGCCGATGAAAACACCGTACACTGGTATAATCTCAGAGGCAGGGAAATAGGCTCGGCCAAGTCCGAGGAGAGAATAACTGATATATCATCCTCCGACAAGGGCACGATAATAACCTCCGGCAAGGACTTCACCGCCTATAATTCGCACGGCAGAGAGCTTTGGAGCTACACCGCCATACAGAATGTGAGCGGAATGCGCTTCTACAATTCGGAGGACAGGGCAGTGCTCATAGCTCCCACAAGCATGCGCATACTTGATGTCAAAAAGGGCGCAAAAATGCAGGAGGAGGAGACCGAGGCAACGGCTGACGAGTCAGAGGACGAAGGCTCCGAGGATGATACCGAGGAGGAAGCGCTGAGCGAGGAAGAAGCATCACAGCAGGAAACACAGGCAGGCGCAGGGGAATAACATCTGCGTAAGCGTATGCTCAAAAAGGAGGGCAGACCATGAATATAATGGATTTTTCAAACTATATACTTGACATAGTGATAATAGTCATTGTGCTTCTTTTCACATTCATATTTGCGGCAAAGGGTCTTGTGCAGAGCCTTTTAAGGACATTTTCGTGGGTCATATCCATAGGCGCAACCTATCTGCTCTATCCCATTATAAGCGGTCTTCTGCGCTCCACCTTCATTTTTGAAAGCATGAGAAAGGGCATATATTCAGCCATGAAGCTTGAAAATGTGAGCGCTCAGGGCGGAACGGGACAGATAAAGGCGATAGATCTGCTCGCCATACCCAAGGGACTTAAAAATATGCTCGTGGACAACAACAATTCCGTTATATATGAGCTTTTGGGCGTGCATGATTTCAAGGACTACATTGCAGGCTTCATAGCAAACATCATGCTCAATATCATAGTGAGCGTGCTTGTGTTCATAATAATACTTATCATCATAAAGGTGGCTGCAGGCGCGCTTGACATAGCCTCCAAAAAAATGCCCGTTGTCAAAAATCTCAACAGCCTGGGCGGAGGCGTGCTGGGCTTTGTATGGGGCATAATATTCATTTGGGTGATAATGTCCGTGCTCACTCTCTTTGTGACTACGCCTGCCTTCGGCAATATAGTGGATATGATAGAGCGCTCCATAATAGGCAGGATACTCTATGACAACAATATTATAATGAATGTGCTCCTTGCCAAGCTCTTTGGCTGGGGCTGAGGCTGAGCCATGGAAGCATATATTACGGTGCGCGGAAGGGGCGAGGCGGAGATAACGGAGAAAAAGTCGCGCTTCATAGTGCATATATACCCCGTTTTGTCCGAGTCCGAAGCACTCACAGCAATAGAAGCCGTAAAAAAACAA
>CANROO010000186.1 GCA_947632235.1 uncultured Clostridia bacterium | reverse complement strand
GTCCGTCGATCCATGTATAGTGTTCTTCGCCGTTGTCACTGTTCACAACATAGGTATAGACATTTTCCTCCGTGCTCTGCATAAGCTTGCCTGCATCCGTACCCTTTGAAAGGGTCCAGCCTGTCTGAACACTGCCGTCCTTCAAAAGGCCTGCATAAGGCACTTCAGCAAGGCCTATGCGGTCGCCCGGCAATACATAAGGTATATCTGCGGGAGGATTGCCCTTTCCGCCGTTTGCATTGTATGTTATAGTATAGGTCTCAAGATAATCGGCAACGCCGTTGCCCTTGACATTGCCCTCGGCATCAAGGTTCTCGTCTTTAGCCCAAACGGCATAGAGGGTTATGTCCTCCTTGCCCATGACAACAGAATCTTTTTCATAGGCAACGCCGTTCACTCTCTGCCAAACGGCAGTCCTGTCAAAATCGACAATGCCTGCAAATCTGCTCCAGCCTAAGAATACAACGCCCTCAGCCTCGGGATCTGCGGCAAGAGTTACAACATCGTTTTCAACATAGCTCCTGTCATCGGTGAAGCTGTCGCCGTGACCGTTGAGGTCATATGTTACGGTATGCCATGTATCCTCATAATCGGGTACTCCGTTGGCATTCTTATCCTCCGCCCATACGGCATATGCCGTTATGATATCGGGATCGGTTGACATGACGGTGTACTGCTCGGCAGACCTGTATATCCTTATATCTGCCGAAGGAGCTTCTGCAAATACGGTATCCGCAGTCCGCTCATCCGTACTCCAGCCTATCTGTATACAGCCTTCTTTGCTTATGGCATCGGAAGGCGAATGATTTATTGTTACCGTGTCATTCGGTATGAGATAATTTCTGTCTGCAGGAAGGCTCATGCCCTCTGCAAGCTCGCCACCGTTTTCACTGTAACGGAAGGTGTGTATCTCGTCAAAGTCAGCTACGCCGTTTCCGCCGTTAAGGTTATTATCATCTGCCCAGACTGCGTAAAGAGTTACGCTTGACGAGCCTATAGTAAACGACTTTTCTGTCCTTATTGTACCTTTATCTGCAAATTTTTCGTATACAGCCTGCTTATCACGGCTCCAGCCGAGGAATTTGAGTCCGCGCGCAGAAAGCTCCGCATCGGAAACGGTTACGCTGTCACCGCTGATATATACCGAAGTGTCTGAGGGAACCGTAGGCGTGTCGGTACCGCTGTAATTTGCGTCATAGATCACTCTGTAGATACGCTCGCTGTAATCGGGCGTGCCGTTGTTGTTGCGGTCTGCCGCCCATACGGCATAGAAGGTTATGACGCCTTCTGCTGCATCGGCAGGACTTACCTGATAGGTATCTCCGAGCAAAAAGCCTTCCTCCGGTTCGGATGTGAACACATCGGCCTGTGTAAGCGACCAGCCTAAGAACAGAGCGTCTTTCTTATGAGGTATATTTACATCATCGGTATTTACGCTCACGATATTGCCGTCCATATAGGCGCTGTTGTCCACGGGCGGAGCATCCGACTCTCCGCCGTTGAGATCATATGCCACTTTGTATTTCGGTTCGCTGTAATCGGGCTGACCATTGTGGTTCAGATCGTCCGCCCAGACTGCATAGACCGTTATGAGCTTATCCTTGTTTGTATCATCGGATGCCTTTACGGCATATGTTATAACGCCGTCTTCATCGGGAAGCATATTTATATACTCGGGAACAGCTTCGCCGTTTTTGACATTCTGAGTATATCTCTGATGGCTCCAACCTATAAATACGGAATCCTTCTTTGTGAGAAGCTTATTTGCTTCTGCGGCCGATACCACATTCACGCTGTCCAGATCTGCCACGAGCATATCCACAGAAGCGGGAGCACTGCCTATAACACCCGAAGTGCTGTCAAAGTCATTGACATCATATACGAAGGAATAGGTTTCCTCATAGTCTGGAATACTGTTGCCGTTCTTATCGTCTGCCCATACAGCGTAGAGAATGACATCTTCTTTAGCCATCTTCATGGGTGATGTAACAAGTATCGGCTTTATCTGCTGTTCGTAATTTGTAGTCTTGTCAAACGGTATCTGTCTTGCTTCCGCCAAAACGCCGTCAAACAGGCTCCAGCCCATAAATACAGCCTGAGTTCTCTCAAGAGAAGCCTTGTCTTTGAGAACAACATCCACATCGGGGTAATATTTATCACTGTCAACGGGAGCTTCTCCTGTGCCGCCGTTGCCGTCATATAAAACGCTGTGAGGTTCTTCATCATAGTCGGGAACGCCGTTGCTGTTGTCGTCCTTAGCCCAGACTGCAAATACATAGTTGGGATATTTATCATCCTCTTCTGCATCATATTTCTGTACATCAAAATTGTCTATGAGCTTTCCGTCCTCGGGAGCCGAAGTAAGGTCTGTGAATATCACATAGCCATCTTCGTCCGTCTTAGGTTCTCCGTCCTCATATGTGACATTGAGATTTTCATGACTCCAGCCTATGAGCACAGCCTTGTCCCTTGTAAAGAGAACATCTCTCTGCTCCGCCTTGGTGAGAAGAACTGCTTTCGTGCCTTCGGCAAGCGAATTTCCGCCTATGTAATACTTGCCGTAAATACCGCCGAAGCCCTTTGCGTCATCCTCTTTGAACAGGCTGTCGAGCGTCTGCGAAGGATCACTCGGCAGTCTGCCGGGCTCTCCGCCGTTGAGATAATATCTTATGTGATATGTATCGGCGCTGTAATCGGGCTTTCCGTCATCGTTCCTGTCCTCTGCCCAGAGGGCGTATACACTGAGGTCACCGCCTTCTTCGGGCATTGTAACGCTGTGTCCCGATTCGAGATATGTATTCAAAAGCTCAATATCATCGAGCGATGTGGTAAAGGCTTCTTGGCGCTGTGTAAGGCTCCAACCTATGAATACCTCATTTACAACTGTATCGCCTTCAATATGGTTTCTGTAATATTTTTTATTGAAATATTCAACGCTTATTATATTATCGGTCGCTACACTTTCGCCCGCAACAAGACCCTCATATCTGTAATCGGGAGCCACCTCATTGGTATCCCTGTCAAGAGCATTGTTGTATATGAAGTTAAGTTTGTACTTATCTTCATTATAATCGGGTGTGCCGTTTTCGTTCTTATCGTCCGCCCAGACAGCATAGACCTTTATAGCATTGTCCTCGCCTGCATCGGAGGCGGAAACAGTGTATTCACTGCCCTCTTCAAGAAGTATGCCGTCTGCGGGTCTCTCCGAGTAAATATTATCCTTTGCCTCGGAAGCAATACTCCAGCCCGCAAATACAGCGTGGCTCTTCTGAGGCTTTTTGCCCGTGTATTCATGAAGGACCGCTATATCGCCCTCAA
>CANROO010000185.1 GCA_947632235.1 uncultured Clostridia bacterium | reverse complement strand
CAGTGTAATAGAATGGCAGCCGGATAAAAAGACAGCCGTCATATATGCGGGCGAAAGCGTTGTGTCATTCACTGCGGACAGCAATATGATGACAGCTGACGGCATGGCTGTTGAAATGGACAACGGCGTAAGGGCAGAAATAAAGGACGGCAGGATGTATATTCCCTTCAGAGCCTTGGGCAGGGCAATGGGCGCAGAGGTCGATTGGGATGAAGCATCAAGAACGGCTTATTTCGGTGCTGAAGGTTAAAAATGTCACAGATGTTTAATTTGACGGCATAAACGACACAAATATTTATTAAAAAATATTGAAATTATTGTAAAATTGTGTTATAATTATGAATGATGAATGAAAGCATAGTTTCATTTGTCAGAGAATAGATATTAAAAAAGGAGGAATGTTCTATGGAAACTACGATGTATCAGCTTACGGACGGTGAGACTGCTGCAGCCGCTGTCGGCGGTGTGCTCGGCTTAGGCATAGGCGTGATATTGATGCTCGTTCTTATTTTCTGGATCTTCTACATCATTGCATTCTGGAAGATCTTCACAAAGGCAGGCGAGCCCGGCTGGAAGAGTATCATACCTATCTACGGCGGTTATGTACAGTATAAGATAACTTGGAAGCCTATGTGGTTTTGGGTAAACTTTGTTTTACTTTTCTTAAACGGTGCTCTCAGCTCGTTTACCGATCCCAACGGCGTAATTGTTGCTTTATCGGCAATAGTCGGCATAGCGCTCTTTGTTCTTAACATTGCCGCTATGGTCAAGCTTTCAAGATCTTTCGGTCATGGTATAGGCTTTGCTATCGGTCTTATTTTCCTTTATCCCATTTTCGTTCTTATATTGGGATACGGCAAGTCCGAGTATCAGGGTGCTGACCTTTAATACATAAAACAGAATAAAGCATTAATTTAAAACTGTAAGCCCTCTGCTTTCCTTAAAAAAGCAGAGGCTTGTTTTATATATCATACCTGTCGTTTAGGTCTTGATTTTTGCCGTTTAAGGCGGTAAAATATATATTAGGGTAAAATAATGCCCTTTAACGGCATAAACAACAAATATTACGGCATAAACGACACTACACAAAAATCACATTTATGTTATAATATAGTATAGAAGAAATCTGTTTTTTCGGAGGTTACATATGAAATACGGTAAAAAGATAAGCGCACTTGTTTTATGTATATTTATTATAATATTAAACCTGGATGTATACGGAGCGGACGCCGTGTCGAATATTTTCCGTTCGGCTGCCGACAGTATTTCCAATTTGTCGGACCAATCCTCCGGCTCGGGAAATCTGACCGAAAGCTTCGATGTAAATTCAGGCTTTTATAATGAGAAGCTGGGAGAAGGACTTGAATTTCTTTCGTCCATCCCCAACGGCGCTGTCGTAAACGATGCCGTTTATTTCGACATACCTCTCGGTCTTATGGATGCGGAGCTTGAGTATGAGGGTACTGCCATAGACTTTACCAACAAAACTCTTATCTATAACAAGGGTTATTACATACTGAGGCTCACCGCCGCCACCAACACGGACGAAGCTCTTGTGGGCGTATTCACATTCAGGATAAGCGATCCGCCTCAGAACAGAGTTAAGTCGGCTTCGTACAAATACCCCGTTGTAAATTGTTCTGCCGCCGTTTCCGATTTCGGCGACGGTATGTACAGATACATGCTCCCAAGCTACAAGGCATTCATCACCAATGTTCCGGGCTACGGCGAGAGCGTTGAAAACGCGCGCTTTATAATTCCCAGAAATCTGGGCTATTCTCTCACAAGAAACGGACAGAAGCTCAGCCTTGTAAATAATCAGGTCTACAGCACTCCCGGTACATATTATCTCAAGGTCTACGGCTCGGGCTACGCAACGGGCAACGGCTATGAAACATATTATGAGACCGTGCTCAATTTCAGCATAGCTTCGGAGGATTCCGATGATGATTCATCATCTTCATCGGGCTCGTCAAGCGGTTCTCTCGGCGGTTCGTTAAGCTCTGCGGCAAGCAGTATAGGTTCTGCGGCAAGCAGTATAAGCTCAGCCGCAAGCGATATAAGCTCAGCCGCAAGCAGTTCAAGGAGCAGTATATCGAGCGGAGCCAACAGCATATCGAGCAGTCTGAGCAGTATATCGAGCAGATTCGGTTCATCATCTACCGATACAGACCTTATAAACGATTATCTTTCGGAAACATTCTTTGACAGCGCCAATCTCTATTCCGAGACATTCAGCTCGGGCGATGCTTTCTATACCAATACGCCCAATGACGGAATAGTAGGCGGAAATGTTTACATAGACATTCCTCACAATATGACCGTTACAATGACAAAGGACGGTCTGCCCGCACCCTTTGAAAACAAGGCGTACATAAACGAGAAGGGCAGCTACAGCCTCCTTATCACCAATACGGACGGCGAGGATGTAAATACGGCAAGATATACCTTCAGGATACAGGAGGGCGTTGACAGATCTCCCTCCGCTTCGGGCGCGTTCAGCATCAACACGGACGAAATACAGCAGCAGAACAGCAGCACCATAGCGGACGGCGAGCTGGATTCCGCATATCTTCCTCAGGTAGACGAGGCGGATATAAACATTGATTCCTCCGTTAAATACGAAAACAAGAACACATATGATACAGCCATGGGTATGTATTCCTTCACTGCGGGCGATGTCACATTCTATTCGTCCGTACCCGACGGCATGATATCAAATTATAATGTAAAGCTTGATGTACCGTCTTATGCCGAGCTGGAGTTCAAAAAGGACGGCGAGGACATTCCTCTTCCTTCAGAAAACGGCGGAGAGATAGAAGAAGACGGTCACTATGAGCTTACCGTTACCGATGATAACGGCGAAAAGACCACCATATCCTTCGATATAGTTTATTACAGCACAAATGCCTTTGACAAATTCATTGCCCCCGAGGGCTATTACATCATAGCCTCAAAGTATGAGGACTATTACGGCAATTATACAGACATTGAAGACGACAAGGCAAGACAGGAATACAATGACGGCTACGAGCTTATAATGAGCCAGCAGGAAACACCGTCAAATGTATACGAAATGCCTCTTGACGGCGAATATGATTTCATACTCCAGTCGCAGGAGGGCATGCCCGTCATATCCACCACATTCATACTGGACAGGATAGCTCCCGTAGTAGAATTTGAGGGACTTGACAAAAAACTCAGGACAAATAAGGAAAGCGTTGTAGTTTACTGCTACGACCCCGAGGCAACTCTCGTGCTTATGGACGAATCGGGAAGCACTACCAAAATAGAGCTTGCAGGCAATACCGGTACTGTCACGGGAAACGGCAGGTATTCGC
>CANROO010000184.1 GCA_947632235.1 uncultured Clostridia bacterium | reverse complement strand
GTGATCGTATGGATAAGCTCAGAAAGCAGATGGAATTTCTGGTTGAAATTTCAAAGATGAAAAGTATATACAGACAGTCGATATACTATGAAAACGGCGGTATAAAGCGTGAAAACGATGCCGAACACAGCTGGCACATCTGCATGTATGCCCTTGTGCTCTCGGAGTACGCTCCCGAGGGTACGGATATTTCAAGGTGCATAAAAATGCTTCTCATGCACGACCTTGTGGAGATATACGCAGGCGATACCTATCTTTATGATGAAAAGGGCAATGCCGACAAGGCAAGGCGCGAGGCGGAGGCCGCCCGAAAGCTCTATTCAATGCTCGGAGAACAGGGTGAGGAATTAAAAAAGCTCTGGTTCGAATTTGAGGAAAATGCCACCGATGAGGCGCAGTTTGCAAACGCCATGGACAGGCTCCAGCCCCTGCTTTTAAACTATCTTACACAGGGCGGAAAATGGCGTGAAAACAATGTGCATATATCACAGGTGCTTGAAAAGGGCAAGTGGCAGACAAGAAAAGTAGATGACAGAATAAAAAAGCTTGTATTGGATATTCTGGAGGACAGCGTCAAAAAGGGCTATCTTCTTCCATAAAATAATAATGAGGTGAAAATAATGAGCGATTTGGAAAAAATTGTGGACAAGGCGGAAATACTTACGGAGGCTCTGCCATATATAAGGGATTTCTATAACAAGAAGGTCGTCATAAAATACGGCAGTCAGGTGCTTAAGGATAAGAAGGTCGCAGAGAGCGTAATGGAGGACATTGTCCTTTTAAAGCTCATAGGTATGCAGCCCATAATAGTACACAGCGGAAGCAACGAAATTAACCGCTGGCTCAAGGCCATAGGCAAGGATATAGAATACTATGATAACAGCCGAGTCACCGACAAGGAGACCATTGAGGTCGTTGAAATGGTGCTCGGAAAGATAAATAAGGACCTTGTTCAGCTCATAGAAAAGCACGGCGCAAAGGCTGTAGGCATATGCGGAAAGGACAGCGCCACCATAAGGGTCACAAAAAAGCAGGTAAAGGGCGTGGATATGGGCTATTTCGGTGAGGTCGAAAGCATAAACACAGAGCTTATAGACGAGCTTCTTGAAAAGGATTTCATACCCGTTATATCATCCATAGGCATAAGTGACGATTACGAGAGCTATAACCTCAAGGCGGACGATGTTGCGGGAGCCGTGGCAAAGGCGTTAAAGGCTGAAAAGCTCCTTTTCCTTGCAAGGGAGGAGGGCATATATGACTTAAGCGTAAACGAGGTGCCCAAGGCAATGATAACCGTTGACGAGGCTAAAAAAATAATAGAGGAGGCAACTCTTGATGTCGCCACCCTCAATAAGCTCATATGCGCGGTTGACGCCATAAATCACGGCGTTCACAGGGTACATATAGTAGACGGCTCCATAGAGCACAGCGTTCTGCTGGAATTTTTTACCGTTTTCGGCATAGGCACAGCCATAGTTGCAAATGATAAGGAGCTCTATAATCACGAAAAGGATTTCAGAAAATAAAAGAGGCAGATCAAATGAAAAATATATTATTTGTCAATTCCTGCGTAAGGAAGGATTCGCGCACATTGAGGCTTGCGGACCGCCTGCTTGAAAAATTAAAGGGAAGCGTAAGTGAGGTGCGCCTTGATAACGGCAGTATTGCGCCCCTTGACGAAGGTTCTCTTTATCGCCGTGACGAGCTTATAGCCTCCGAAGACTTTGATGATGATATGTTTTCATATGCCCGCGGTTTTGCCGCCGCCGGTATCATCGTTATTGCCGCGCCTTACTGGGATCTGTCTTTTCCCGCGCTTTTAAAGGTCTATATTGAAAATATAAATGTCTGCGGTGTTACATTTTGCTATGATGAAAACGGCATACCCAAGAGCCTTTGCAGGGCTGAAGCGCTTTATTATGTCACCACTGCGGGCGGACCTGTCATATACGATATGGGCTTTGACTATATACGCACTCTGGCTGAAAATTTTTACGGCATAAAAAATATTCACCGTATATCGGCAGAGGGCTTGGATATATACGGCACCGATGTCGAAAAAATACTTAAGGAAGCTGAAAATAAAATAGATATGTTATAATAAAAAAATCCCTTTTCGGGATTTTTTTATTTGCACTTCTCCACAAAATCTCTCATTATGTCAAGCTGTGTCCTGTCCTTTCTCCACGAAAGCTCGGGATGCCACTGCACCGCCTGTATGTATTTCTTATCGGGGCAGTACACCGCTTCTATTATGCCGTCCTCTGCTTCCGCCATGGGCATGAGCTTATCCGAGAGCACCTTTATCCCTTGGTGATGATAGCTGTTCACGCCTGCTTCCTCCGTTTTCATCACCTTATAAAGAGGCGTATCCCTGTATATTTTTACATTGTGGCTCTGCCTGTCATAGGGCGGTTTCATTGTGTGGTTTATATCGCTTTTTATCTGCGCGCCTATATCCTGATAAAGCCTTCCGCCCAGAAGCACATTTATAAGCTGTATTCCCCTGCATATGCCGAAAAGCGGTATATCGTTCCTGTATATTTTTTCAAAAAGCGCCTTTTCAAGCTCATCCTCCTCGTTGTATATCTCACCGCACACATCCAGCTTATCCTCAAAATAAAGTGAGGGGTTCACATCATGTCCGCCCGTAAATAAAAAGCCGTCGCATATGTCGAGCATATCGTCAATGCTGTATCTGTCAAAGGGCAGTATGACGGGGCAGGCACCGCATTCGCTCAGCACCTCCGTATAGCCGGGAAGCATCCATATGCTTTCTTTTTTTGTGTCAAAAAGAGGCGTAACGCCTATTATAGGTTTTTTCATATTCTCTCACTCCTTAATATAAAAAAAGAGAGCGCACATTCAAGTACGCCCTCATACATTCCGAAAATATTATAGACCAAAAAAATTTAAAAGTCAATACCCTGTTGCATTTAAAGTCCTTAAGGTTTATACTTAAATCAAGATAATTTAAAGGGAGGTATATTATGAAATACGGTGATTACTTAAAAATGCTGGATACTGTCAGGACAAAAACCGACCTTGTGCCCGAAACGGCTGTGGTTCTCGGCTCGGGACTGGGCGCTCTTGCGGATGAAATAGACATTCATTCCATAGTTGACTATAAGGAAATACCAGGCTTTCCCGTTTCCACAGTGGAGGGACACAAGGGCAGGTTCGTATTCGGTCATATCGATGCCAAGCCCGTTGTAATAATGCAGGGCAGAGTACACTATTACGAGGGCTATCCCATGGAGAGCGTTGTGCTCCCCATAAGGCTCATGAGGCTCATGGGCGCAGAAAAGCTCATACTCACAAATGCTTCGGGCGGTATAAACAAGGACTTCAACGCAGGCGACCTTATGCTCATATCCGACCATATATCCTCATT
>CANROO010000183.1 GCA_947632235.1 uncultured Clostridia bacterium | reverse complement strand
CCAAGCTCAACTCTGAAGCTCTGCATGGCCTCCTTGGAATTGAGCACGGGCTCGGGGAGAGACTTCATGATACCGCGTCTGAAGCTTTCCGTTATTTTATCCCTCACTTCCTTCTCGTAGTTGACGGGGAAGGAAAGTATGTAGCTGAGATATATTCCCCTGTGCATATTGTTGATGTACAGGCCCAGATAATAGGCGTATATCTCTATGGGGTCCAATTCATTCTTGTCGATAGTGAGATAGGGCGGGAGCACCTTGTCGGTTTTGTCCAGATCCCTTATTCTGGCGGTGCGCGTTTTGTCACCGCTCCACTGCTTGAGATCGCTGAAGAAGGTATAATATCTGTCGGGGTCCTTTTCGTCCTTGAGCTGTCTTGCGGCAGTGTAGGATACGGTTATGTCCTCCCAGTCGGTATGGGGTCTGCCCTTCTTTTCTTTATAGCTTTTGATGAAGCTTTTTATATGGCGAAATTCCATAACGGTGGGGTTTTCGTAGTCATCCTTCGTTATTTCCTTTTCATATTCTCCGCTTCCTATACGCATGAGCATTATGCGCTCTTCGCTGTCCTGAAAAGCGACAACGGTGCTTTTGGTGCCGAAGTCTATGCCTACCAGAGCGTTTTCTCTTATGTCGGAAAGGGGATTTCTTGCCATAAGCTCTCTGCTGAGAGTAAAGCCTTCCGTCCTGACGGCTGCTGTGCCGGCAGGCTTGGTCTTTCTATTATTTGGTGCTTGTGACGCCTTGGGAGGAGCCGGAGCTTTTCCCTCATGCCACAGATCCCAGTGTCCTCTGTTTACATCCTCCAGAAGCTTGGGATCATATTTGCTTATCTGCGCCCTTTTGTAGTCACAGCTTAAAAGCTCGTCATACACTCCCTTTTTAACGGCTTCATTATCCATATCTATTTTAACACTATGTATTTTACTTTCACTAAAAGCCAGTCCTAACACCGTATCTATTTTATTTTCTTTTACATCATTTTTGAATATATCGGTAAAGTGAAGAGAAGCATTATCCTCAGAAAAAGCAATATAGCCCTTTTGATAAAGTGAGATCATCTCCTGAAGCATTTTGCTTTCATCGGCGTCAATACCCTCGGGTATGAAGCCCTCTGCCAGAAATGTCTCGAAAAAATGCCTGTCTTTCGGCATTGTATACGAGCAGACATAAAGAGCGGGACTGCTATACCATTGATCATAGCCGGTCTCTCCGTTGCTTATACGCATACAGCCGCCATCGTAAGCAACATAAGTATAATTACCTAAATTAATGGGACATTTGCTTCTATTAAGAAAAAAAAGATCTCTTGCACGGGACGCACTTAAAAAATCTGCCTTATAGGACTTTGAGGCAGAGCCCGTCTTAGCGCTTCTGTTGATATAAATTTCACTTTTCTGCATTTGGTCCTTGGTTTTTTTCTCTATAAGACAATTGTATTTTTTTACATAATAAAATCCTTCGTCCTTTATTTTGACCCAGCCTATATCATCCTTTATAAACTTGCCGAAAAAATCCTCAAGGCTCCTGTCCTCGGTACAACTCATGGAATTCATATATTTTTTGGCCTTTTTTAAATTGTTCTCCTTTATGATTTCCGCAAAAGCATTGTTAAAAGTCTCGGACTTGATATCAAAATGAGTTACTCCCTTTACATTTTCCATAATATTTCTCCTGTCAAATAATTATCATAGATCTCTTTTCTATATTTCCTGTGCTTATGTTTCGGTATCCCCTCAGGAATACATAGCTTATAGTTCCGTTTACATTGCCGGATATCCTGGAGTGAAGCTTACTGTCAAAGCTGTCCCCGGGGGCGGTATCCAGTCTTTCATAGGTATTGGTGAATGAGTTGTAAAGCTCAAAGAAGAAATCAAATATTTCCTTGAGTATATTCAGCTCCTCATCGCTGTATTTGCCATAGCTGTAGCCTATGGTGTCCCACAGACCCTCTATGCTGCCGCGCTGAGAGCCCGATACCACAAAAAGCATAGGGCTTTCACAGCTGAGCACTCTTGAAAGTGTGCCGTGTATTTCATCGCTCAGCCTGCAGTACATATCATAATATTTTTCTGCGGCTTCATATTTCTCCGCAATACCGCGGGCATATTTTTCCGTGACGGCAATGCGCTCCTTAAGCCTTGCCTGCTCCGCCTTAAGACTGTCGTTTTCAGTCCTCAGGGTATGAAGCTCATCTTCAAGACTGCTGTTTTCGGCCTTAACCGTATAAAGCTCTTTTTCAATAACGGAGCTTTTATTCTCGGCAGACGAATATTTCATCATTATATCGTCTTTTTCATTTTCAAGGAGCAAATATCTTTGCTTAAGCTCGTCATACCTCTTCTTCAGTTCTTCATTTTCCCGAGAATACGCTCTTGAGCTCTGAGACGGCATTCTCTGCCGTAAGGACGGAGAAGCCGTAATCCTTCTGATTTTATCGGCTACTCTTTCATCGTCAAGAGCATCCAGCACCTTTGAGGCAAAATCACCCATTTGAATCCCTCTTTTCATACGCGTTTTTTGTTTGTGCAGACAGAACTCGTTTCAGTCCCATTTTATCATATTTTTTTACTATAATCAACAAAAAATGAACTGTTTTTAGTTCTTTTTGTGAGGTGTTTATATGAACGGACAGAAAATCAGGCAGTATGAACAGGTAACAATAGGCAAAAACATAATAAAAGTCCGCCTGTCACATAAAATAGGACAGACAGACCCTGTGAGAAAATTACAGCTCCTCGGCGTCCCTTTCACAAGAGAAGCTCTCGCGAAAACAGAACGAGGCATACGGCACGTACAGCTAAGAGCCATAAAGCCGTGCCCGAAACAAGCTGTGACGAGCTGTTGAAACAGCCTTCCCTCTCATAATGCCGATTTGTTTTATAATAGCATATAAAACAACGGATGTACTATGCCGACGGCATAATGGGGGATAGAGCTGTGTGATATAGGCGCAAAAAAAGAGCGTGCAGGGCACGCTCAATAAGCTTTACATGATCATTCAAAATAAGCCTCGATATATCTTTTAAGCATTTCAACGGTGCCGTCTATGCCGAGGCGGCTGCTGTTTATACATATATCGTATGTTCTGGAGTCGCCCCACTTGCCGTCGGCATGGGCGTTATGATATTTTTTGCGCGTTCTGTCGTGGCGCTTTATTTTAAGCTCGGCTTCCTTTTCGTCAATACCGAATTTGAGCCTTGTGCGCTCTATTTTATCGGGCATATCGCCAAGTATGAATACGGAAACAAGCCCGTCCCTGTCCTTTAACACCTCCTCGGCGCATCTGCCGACTATAACAAAGCTCTCGCCCGAGTCCGCCTTTTCCTTTATGTATTCGGACTGCATATCGGCAATTATTTCTTCTATCGAATTTGAATAGGACTTTGTGCGCACATCAACGGAGCGCGCGCCGAAAAGCTTTCTGGGCTCCTCATCGTATTTTTCCAGAAATTCAATGCGTATATTCTTTTTTTCGGCAAGCTCGTCAAGCATTTTTCTGTCATAGAAAT
>CANROO010000182.1 GCA_947632235.1 uncultured Clostridia bacterium | reverse complement strand
TTTTGTGCAGGTGTTGAATTTTTTGACTTTTTTTGTAAAAAACACTTGCAAAAATTCTGTTTGTGTGGTAAAATAAAATTACAAAAAATTATATTAAAAGAGGAGGCTGACTATGAAGGCTATACTTTCGATAAAAGATAAGAATGAAATACTTAGTATTGAAGAGCTTTTAAGGCAAACAGAGGAGTTTGAGGACATATCCGTATGCAGTGACACCATCGTGGCGCTTTCGGAGATAAGCAAGGATTCCTTTGACATTGCCGTTTTTGATCTGGAGCTTTTCAAAAAGAACATCATGGAGACATATTCGTGCATAAAAGATGTACGCTCCGAAAAACCCTTCGTACGCATAATTTTAATTGTGAACGGCGAGGATGACGTTATGGCATCGGCCGCTGTGCGCTTCGGCGTTGACTGCATTATAACAAGACCCTATGACGAGGAATATTTTGTAAACAAAATATTGGAGATATGCTCTCTCAGGTTCGAAAAAAATAATAATACAGACCCCGGCAGGAATGTTCATATCGAGAAGGTGGTGTCTTCGGTACTGAGCTATACGGGCATACTTCCCAACCTTAAGGGCTATAAATATCTTAAGGACGCCATAATTGCAGGCTATAATGACAGATCCATACTTGACAGGATAACAAAGACGCTCTATCCCTATGTTGCCGAGAAAAATGACGCTTCGCCGCAGAGAGTGGAAAGGGCCATGCGCCATGCCATAGTTACGGCTTGGAGCAAGTGCGGAGGAAACAATTTCTATTCCAGAATGGAGATAGATAATGCCTACGGCGACAAAAAGCCCACAAACAGCGAATACATATGCGCAGTCATAGAATATCTCGACAACAACATCTATTGACAGTATATATCACATAAAATGAAGATCCGTTATATGATAATATCAATTATCTTTAGCGGATTTTTTATTTTTATAAACATTGTGTTCATAAATATTAAAATAAGTTTTATTTCTTAGCGTTTTATTAAAATAATATTGCATTTTTTGTATATTATGTTATAATATATATAGTAAGGTGAAGGAGTATGTGTATATGGATAAAAAGGCGCTCAGAGTTCTTGAATTCAATAAAATTACCGATATGCTTTCGGACCGTGCGGCTTCGGAGCTTGGCAGAAGCATAATATCGGAGCTTGAGCCCTCCACAGATATAGATACCATTCGCCGTGCCCAGAAGGAGACCTCGGAGGCCGTCTCCATGATATTAAAAAAGGGCGAGCCTGTCTTCGGCGGACTCAGAAATATAGAGGGCTATATAAAAAGAGTGAATGTCAGCGGTGTATTGAATGCCGGAGAGCTTCTCAATATATGCGATTTTTTGAGAGCCTCAAGGCGGTTGAAGGACTACGGCGCAGCCGAGGGCAAAAACGACAGCTTTCCTCTGCTGAAGCCCTGCTTTGACGGCTTGGAGCCCGTTACGGAGCTTGAAAGGGACATTGAAAGAAGCATACCCTCGCCCAACGAGATAGCGGATGATGCCTCGAGGAAGCTCAGGGATATAAGGCGGAGCATAAGGATAGCCAACGACAGGATAAAGGAACAGCTCAATTCCGTCATACATTCCGCGTCATATAAGAATATGCTCCAGGAGGCCGTCATAACCATACGCAATGAAAGATACTGCGTGCCCGTAAAGCAGGAGTACAAAAACGCCTTTGCAGGTCTTATACACGATCAGTCCTCAACAGGCGCGACTGTTTTTATAGAGCCCATAGGCGTTGTTCAGCTCAACAACAAGATAAAGGAGCTCCATTCCGATGAAAAGGCGGAGATAGAGCGGATACTAGCGCTTCTCTCCGTAAGTGTGGCGGAGCATGCGGACACACTGCTTTCAAATCAGGGCTTTCTTGCCCGCCTTGACTTTGTGTTTGCAAAGGGCAGTCTTTCCGTATCCATGCAGGGCACGGAGCCTGTTTTCAATACGGACGGCGCAGTGAATATAAAGAAGGCAAGACATCCGCTTTTAGACAGCACGACCGTTGTGCCTACGGATATATATATAGGCAAAAAATTCAACACACTTCTCATAACAGGTCCAAATACAGGCGGAAAAACCGTCAGCCTGAAGACATTGGGTCTTTTCACTCTTATGGGTCAGTCGGGGCTTCATATACCGGCCTTTGACAACTCACAGCTGGCGGTATTTGACAATGTATTTGCCGATATAGGGGATGAACAGAGCATAGAGCAGAGCCTCAGCACATTCTCATCCCACATGACAAACATAGTCAGGATACTCAATGAGGTCACACCCTCCTCATTGGTACTGTTGGATGAGCTGGGCGCAGGTACCGATCCCACCGAGGGCGCAGCGCTTGCCATGGCTATAATCAAACAGCTTCATGCAATGGGTGTAAGGACGGCAGTCACAACTCACTACAGCGAGCTTAAGGTGTTTGCACTCTCGACAGACGGCGTTGAAAATGCCGCATGCGAATTTGATGTGGAGACCTTAAGACCCACCTACAGACTGCTTATTGGCGTACCCGGCAAAAGCAATGCCTTTGCCATTTCAAAAAGGCTGGGACTTCCCGACTACGTTATAGACGAGGCCAAGGAAGTACTGAGCCATGAGGACCTGCGCTTCGAGGACGTTATAACCGACCTCGAGATAAGCCGTAAGTCGCTTCTTATAGAGCAGGAAAGGGCAGAGGAATACAGAAAGGAGGCTCAACAGCTCAAAGATGAAGCACAACAGCAAAGGAGCAGGCTTGAGCTTCAGCGTGACAAAATACTGAGATCTGCCAACGAAAGGGCAAGGGAAATAGTTTCACAAGCCAAGGACGAGGCAGATTCTATCCTGAAACAGATGAGAAAGCTCTATCAGGAGGGTGTAAATACCCATGAGCTGGAGGAGCTCCGTTCATCTCTTAAGGATAAGCTTGAAAAAGCTGACAAGAGCCTTGCTGTCAAGGCGGACCATAAGGTCCCGGACAAGCTGGTGAAGGGAGATAAGGTCCACATTCATTCCCTCAACAGCACAGGTATAGTGTCTGCGCCCCCTAATAAAAACGGAGATGTTACCGTAAAGGCGGGCATAATGACAATAAGCGTAAATATCAAGGATCTGTCCCTCGATACGAGCGAGGACAAAACGGCAGAGCGCAAAAAATATGCTTCGGGCATTGCAAGGGCAAAGAAGAGCTCAATATCCTCCGAGGTGGACCTGAGAGGAATGCTGACTCTTGAGGCCATAGACAAGCTGGATAAATATATTGACGATGCCTATCTTGCAGGCATAAGCCCCGTTACCATAATACACGGCAAGGGTACGGGAGCCTTAAGACAGGCAGTGCATGATTATCTGAGGCGCAGTCCCGGAGTAAAGAGCTATCGCCTCGGTCAGTTCGGCGAGGGCGATGCAGGCGTAACTATTGCAGAATTAAAGTAAGAGGAGAAATCAAATGGATAGCAACAATACTAAATTAAGAGTTCTTGTAGTTGATGATGATGTGCATATTGCAGAGCTCATATCTCTGTATATGGAAAAGGAGGGCTACGGAACCTATGAGGTG
>CANROO010000181.1 GCA_947632235.1 uncultured Clostridia bacterium | reverse complement strand
TTTCTTAAATTGAAAATACCATTTTTTCGACAGTCTGCGGGCGTGCAATGCACGCCCCTACAGGCAAGGGTGTGGTTTATTTTTCGTATTGGACAGCTGTTCCAAAGCCGGAACCTCATCCGGCTATATTTATTATCCCCTCTCCGCAGCGGCGTAGGGGTCGAACACTATCTCATAGCCGAGCTTTTTCATACGGCGGCACATATCCGCGACCTTATCGTCCTCTCTGAGGTTTTCCTCGAACCAGCCCATTTTTTCAAGCACGGAGCGTCTTACTCCGAAGAACTGACAGGGCAGAGCGTCCGCACCCTGCGCATATTTAAGGCGCTTCATATAGCCCTCGCTGAGGGCGGACATTCCCGAATAAGGCGAATAAAGCCCGTCCCTTCCCTGCATGAGCGAGGCGTGCTCTATGCGTCCGTTCCTTATTATCATACCGCCGACCATGCCCACGCCCGGAAGCTGAAGTATACTGCATAGCTCGTTGACGGAGCCTGCCAGAAACCTTATGTCGGGCCTGGCAACTATTATATATTCGTTGGTAACGCCTCTTATGTTCTCTATGTCGTTTATTATGGCAGGCTTTACAAGACAGGTGTATTTCACTCTGTAGACGGAGGCGTTTTCGGCTGCGCTTGTCACATCTGCCGGTATGCCCATTCTGTTGAGGTGATCCTTCACCGCCTCTATGCCCGATGCCACGCAGTAGGGCTTCGCCTCTATGTCCGAGGCTACGGAGCCGGAATGTACCCTCCAGCTGTAGAGCACCTTGGAAATGTGCTGTATTTTCTGCGCTCTTTCGCAGAGCCTAAGTATAAGGTCGTGATCCTGACTGCCCTCAAAGCCTGCCCTGAAGCCTCCAACAGCCTCAAAAAGCGACCTCTTGAAAACCGAGAGATGACATATATAGTTATTGCCCCGAAGGTCAAATATTGAAAAATCACGCTTGAAATGTATTATGTCGGGATCCTTTACATTGTGCGAAAAGCTCGCTTCATCGCTGTATATGAAGTCCGCGCCCTCGTCTATCGCCCTTCTGACCTCATAGAGCGCATCGGGCGAAAGAACATCGTCATGGTCCAGAAGAGCAATGTATTCTCCCGAGGCGAGAGCGCAGGCTTCGTTGCTGTTCAGGGATATGCCCATATTGCGTGAAAGGCGCTTGTACACTACCCTGCGGTCGTTAAGTCCGCGCACCATGCTCTCTATGTAGGCACAGCTTTGCGAGCTGCCGTCCGCAATGCACAGTTCCCAGTCGGCATAGGTCTGCCCGAGCACGGAAAGAAGCATCTGCTCAAGCATTTTTTTGTCCGTATTGTATACGGGCACGCATATGCTTATTGTTATTTTTCTGTCATATTTTTCAAGCCTCTGCAGGGCGAGAGTGTCGCTGTCGGGGGTGTTGGAGGCTGTGTATCTTTTAGCCTCAAGCTTGTAAGAAAGCCTTTCTCCGAGCTTTACCGCAAGCGCCTTTATTCCGTTTTTTCTGCCGTAGCTCCCTATTTTCTTAAGTATCATAAATAACTCCTTACATAAACAAAAGCTGTCCCAGCTTCCTTGCAAATCCGCTTTTCCATATGCCGTATTTCGATATTATCCCGAGCTTTTGGAGCTTATTTTTCTGAGGCATGGAGGCATAGGCCTTGAGCATACGCTCCGTGTCCGCAGGAAGCTCATATTTTTCCAGAAGCTCCAGCGCCATTATGTATCCAAGCTCCAGCATTCTTTCGGAGCGCTGTTTGCCGCGCAGTCTTCCGACGAGATAGGCAGGGCTTGACATATCCTGCGGTCCGCATACGTTGTCTGCGTGCCTTCTGTAGCGCACCGTGCATTCATCTATGAACACAATTTCGCCGTAAAGCGCAGCCACAGCCGTTATCCACCAGTCGTGAACGGGCACGAGCCCGGGCTCCTTCAGAAGGACCTTGAGCTGTCTGTTGAACGCCATAGTACAACCCGTGACTATATTCTGCACTATGACATGATTTATTTCCGTTCGGCTCACATCTATATGCTGTTTTTTTATCATGGAGGGATAGAGCGCTCCGCCCTTCTCATCCATAACGCTCAGATCGGTGTGAACAAGCAGGGGCTTGTCAACGCCCTCAAAGGCCTTGAGAGTTGTTTCAAGCTTATTTTCCTCCCATATGTCGTCCTGATCGCAGGTGAATATAATGTCCGCATCCGAATTATTTATGAGTGAAAAAAAATTTGCCTTGGGCGAGCCCGAATTTTTGGCATTCACAAAAAAGCTGACCTTATCCGGAAAACGGCGTGCAAACTGCCTCACAATTATCATTGTGCCGTCCGCGGAGGCATCATCGCGTATGGTGAGCTTCCAGTCGGTATAGGTCTGACGGGCTATGCTCTCGAGCTGTTCAGCCAGATATTTTTCGCCGTTGTAAACTGCCATGAGTATTTCAGTCTTCATATTACCGCCTTCTTATCCCGGACACCGCAAGAGCAAGGGCGCATCTTATATTTATGGCGCCGTGCATCAGAAGTGTCACAAATATATTGTACTTATCTTTATAATACATATCGTAAAAACGCTTTATACCGCGGTGAAAGTGCCTTATGACCGCAGGATCCTTGGTATGCAGTCCGCTCTGTCCCTTGAGATGCGTCATTGAAGCCTCGGCAAAGTAAACCACCCTGTAGCCTGCTTTTTTTATTCTGTAGCAGAGGTCAATGTCCTCGCCGTACATAAAAATGCTCTCGTCAAAAAGCCCCACTCTGCCCAGCACCTGCTTGGGAATAAGCATAAAGGCTCCGCTCACACTGTCCACCTCGTTGGTCTCGTCTGTGCTCAGATAGCTGAGGGTGTAACCGCCGAATTTCTTCGAATCAGGAAAGAGCTTATGCAGCTTAAGAACATAGCAAAGGCTGTTGAACGGCGTAGGAAAGCCCCTCTTGCAGCCGTGGTCGAAATCGCCGTTTTTAAGCGTTGTCTTTATACCCAGACAGCCCGTGTCCACATGCTTGTCCATATAGTCTATACATTTTTTGAGCGAGCCCTTGTGCATGATGGTGTCCGAGTTGAGGAAGAGTATGTACCTGCCTATAGCTATGTTTACACCCACATTGCAGGCATGGCCGAAGCCCTTGTTTTCTACATTTGCAATGAGCTTGACTCTACTGTCGTCTGCGGGATAGGCCTCACTTTTGTCCGAGGAATTGTCCACTATTATTATTTCGTAGTCCACTCCCCTTGTGGTGGCGGCTACAGACGACACCGTCTGCTCCGTGAGCTTTTTTGTGTTGTGATTGACTATTATTACAGATAGATCCATGTTGTTTCTCCGATTTATTTTTATTTAATTATATATTAGTATATATCGGGATAAATTTCAATAGTTTTATTCCCTGTATTTAGGGCGATTTTATTACAAAAAAACTGTAATTTTGACAAAGGAAGGGTGTTAAAGCGCTGAATGCTTATGAAATACGAAGGAAGGAGAGAAGTTGTATAACGGCAATGAGGCGGAGTATAAAAATGACAGATAAATGTTATTGACAGTGCGCATAATGCGTGTTATAATAGTATATGCAGGGGGATAAAGAGATGAAATTCAGAGAAATAGACAAAATACTGAAAAAAGACGGCTGGTATATTGCAAGTGTAAAAGGCTCACACTATCAATATAAGCATC
>CANROO010000180.1 GCA_947632235.1 uncultured Clostridia bacterium | reverse complement strand
CCAAGGCTTTAAAAAGTTGTTTTTTCATCGTTAAAATTTCCTCCTTTTAATTATAACTAACGGAGGGTGCAGAAAAATGCAAAACATCCACATATAGCTTATATTATAATCGTACTAAGCATATCAATTTACACAATATTTACCTTTGATAACAAACAAAACATTGACATATTTTTTGTTTCGTTATATCATTATTATAGAGGGAGGCAGACTATGGACAGTGAGAACAACAAGAAAATAATTCTTCTGGCGGATATTGACGGCAAGGATAATATTGATTTGGCCGCCGATGAATATCCGCACTATAAAATATACAAAGAGATTGATTTTGATAAAGCTTACAGCTGTATTCTTGAAAACAGGGAAAGGCTTATACTTCTGCTTACAAACAGCAGTGAGCTTATAAAAAGCTCCGCTCAGCTTCTGAGAATGGGCAGAGCAACAGCGCTTTGCATCACGGACAATGAGCTTGACAACAAGACAAAATGCTATGAGGCGGGCGCAGACGCCATTATTACACGGCCATTCAACAGCTTTACGCTTAAAAAAGTGATCGACGGCTTGATAAGGCTTTATAATGACAATGAAAGGCTCGAACATCTGGTCGAAGAAAGAACAAGTCAGATAAGAAAGAGCATGAATTCTCTCAAACATATAAACGTTGAGCTTGTGGACACAATGAGCTCCATGATCGAGTTCAGAAATATGGAGTCAGGGGAGCATATAAAGAGAATAAGAAATTATACTGCCATTATACTCAGATACATAATGAAGTATTATCCCGAATACGGGCTGACGGACGAGGACGCAGAGACCATTGAAATAACCTCTGCCATGCACGATATAGGCAAAATTGCCGTGCCCGACAATATACTTCTCAAGAACGGTCCTCTTAACTACGAGGAACGCGAAATTATGAAGACGCACACAACCAAGGGCGCAGAAATAATTGATAAGATCGCATTCAAGGGCAGTACGCAGTTCCACAAATACTGCTATGACATAGCAAGGTTTCATCACGAAAGATATGACGGAAACGGTTATCCCGATGGACTTTCGGGTGATGAAATACCTATCGCGGCACAGATAGTGGCTCTTGCTGATGTGTATGACGCGCTTGTGAGCATAAGGATATATAAGGAAAGCTATCCGCCCGAAAAGGCTTATGATATGATATTGAACGATGAATGCGGTGTATTTTCGGACAAAATAAAAGATTGTTTTCTCCGCGCAAAGGCGGAAATTTTGGAAATGACAGAGAAAATAGGAGATTAAGCTGTCGTTAAATATAATTTTATAAATATTTTAAAAATTATAAATAGAATATTCATAATTATATTGTATCATAATATTGGTTGAGGTTTTTGCCCCTAATTCTTTCCTCAACCACACTTATGCCGGAGTCTTTTGTAACTCCTCTTTTGTGGCTCCGGCTTCCCTTTAGTATAAAAAGCAGCCTTAACAGAAACTGTTGAGGCTGTTTTTTAGTGCAGTCGTCCATATGTAAAAAAGCTTAATCCTTTTTTATATGCTTGTTTTCGCTCCTTGCAAGCAAAAAGCAGAGCAGAAGAACAATAATGTTATTTGCGGTAAAAATAGAGTCGGATATGTATTTGAATTTGGCATACTGTCCTTGCTTGAGTATATATTCAACATCCGTTGCAACTCCTGTTATGTATTGGCTTTCGCCTATGGTCGTGGTCCTCCACGATATAAGGTCCTTGCTTCCGTCGCTTATCTTTGTGAGGACCTCAGAGCCCGCTTTCTCAAGCATTATGGTGGCATAGTTTGCTTTTGTCTTGTCATCGCTCATGTATGAGTCGCCCAACAGCTCTCTTGCCGTAGAATCCTTGTACAGCATGGTCGTGTCCTTGTCCTTTTCGTACACTACCTTGCCGTCAATATAAAGGAAGCCGTCCATATTGTTGTATATGAATATATTTTCCATTATATCGCTGTCGTGAAGCTTTTCCTCGGTAAGCCCTCCCAGCTCGGTTTCTATGGTATCAAGCACATCGTTTTGATGATTGGAATAGAGCTGTATGAGGTTATCCGATTTCATGTCATTAAGATATGAATTGACCGCAAAATTTATAAAGACATACAATACAGCGAAAATTGATATCAGATAAATTTTTTTCATAGTATCCCCCATATTTTTGTATTACTGTATAGTATAATTATAAACCATAGTTTAGATTTTGTAAAGCAAAAAATGAATTTTGTGTAAACATTTAATTTTAAGTTTACAAACAGATGACCGCCTTGACAAAAAACGGTATTTATAGTAAATTAAAATGGTATACGGATATATAATGATATATATAAAAAGGAGAAATATATGACAGTAAACAATGTATCGCTTGAAGCAGTTGCGGTAAAGCCTGCGCAGTACCCTCCCGAAGGACTGCCCGAGATAGCTTTTGCCGGAAAATCCAATGTGGGCAAAAGCTCTCTTATCAATTCCATGGTCTACCGCAAGGCTATAGCCAGAACAAGCCAGAATCCGGGCAAGACACGAACTATTAATTTTTATAATGTAGAAAATAAGCTGTATTTTGTGGATCTGCCGGGCTACGGCTATGCCAAGGCGCCCAAGACGGAAATTGCAAAATGGGGAAATATGATAGAAAATTATCTGCTCAAGCGCAGAACGCTTAAGGCGATAATTCTGCTTATAGATATAAGGCACGAGCCGGGCGAAAACGACAGGCTCATGTATGAATGGCTGAAGCACTATTCCTACAATATAATAATTGCGGCAACAAAGGCTGATAAGCTCAAAAGAAGTCAGCTCCCGAAGCATACTGCCATGCTGAAAAAAAGCCTTGCCCTGACCGAGGAGGATATTCTCATACCCTTCAGCAGTGAAACCAAGGCAGGACGGGACGAGCTGTGGGAGGTTATAGAAAAAATCACGGCGGAATGATATAAATATCAGCGGCACGCAGAAGAGGCGGCGAACCGCCTCTCTTTTTACAGACAGTCGTTTATAAGCTCTATTGCGCGTCTTTTCTGTTCCATCTGCGGATGAACATACAAATTGAGGGTTATGCTCACGGACGAATGTCCCAGAAGCTCGCTCACGGTCTTGTAGTCTGCGCCGTTTTCAATAAGCCTTGTGGCAAATGTATGCCTGAGGCTGTGGAAATTGATGTGCTCTATTTTGAGCTTTTTTAAAAATCTTTCAAAAAACTCCCTGTATGTGCGGGGCTCCGTATATGTAGTTTTGTTGGTGAGCAGATATTTCTCGGCATCGCAGGGATCAAGCCTTCTAAGCACGGGATATATAGCCGTGGAAAGGGGTATGGTCCTTACCGATGACTTCGACTTCGGCGATGAAATATTTATCCTCGTGACATTTTTGCCGTCGACCTTTTTTACAAATATTCTTTGCAGAGTTTTGTCTATATGCACCACCTTGTTTTCCATATCTATATCCTTCCACTGCAGGGCGCATAGCTCGCCTATCCGCAGACCCGTGTGCAGACAAAACAGTATTCCCGCATTTTTAGGCGTAAGATTGAGATAAACATACTGTGTCAGCATAAGCTGCTGTTCCTTGGTGAGCACCTTAAGCTTTTCTTCCCTGTCATTTTGAGGATATACGATCTCAAACTGCCTTTTTGGCACAAGATGCTCTTTTGCGGCGTCCTTCATGCTCCGCCTCACTATAACAACAAGGTCCTTTACCGTC
>CANROO010000179.1 GCA_947632235.1 uncultured Clostridia bacterium | reverse complement strand
TCCTCATTGAATGAGCGCCTTGAAATGGGCGTTAAAAGTATGGGCTCTGTGCCTGCTTCCTGCGCAGGCTTTATGTAATTTTTGTAAAGCGAATTTTTGAAGGAGCCCTCCGTGTCCTTGTCGCCGTCGGGATCGGTGTATCTGGTTGCTATGTCCTCGTCGCTTGACTTCTTGGCATCGTTATGTCCAAACTGTATGAGGAGGTAGTCGCCCTCTCCCATTTCATCAAGCAATGTCTGATATTCCTTTTCAACAGTGAGGCTCTTTGAGCTTCTGCCCGACTTTGCAAGATTGACTACCTCGGCATTATTTACAAAATCGCCCAGATACATGCCCCAGCCGGCTCTTGGCAGAGCGTAATTGTCATCATTTCCGTAGTTGCAGGCTGTAGAATCGCCCACTATAAATATCTTTGTCATATCTTCATTTCCCTCTGCTTGAGCAGGCACAGCCATACAGCCTAAAAGCATAGTAAAGGCGGTAACGCCTGCCATAATTTTCTTAATAAGCATAAAATACCTCCTTAAATTAATTATAATAAAACAGACAGAAAACGGGAGACGGATAAGTCTCCCATACGTTCTGTTGTTTTTGAATTGACCGTCAATGAAAAAAGCTTATTTTATTCTTCGGGCTTTTCCTCGTCTTCCGCTTCTTCCTCGTATTCATCGAAATCGTCAAAGTCTTCAAAATCATCATAATCCATGTCGTCAAGCTCCGACCAGTCATCGTATTCAACGGCATTCTTATGCTTGAGCTTTGAAATAACGACAACGACTATTGCCAGAATGGCCGCCATGCTCACTATACATATAGCGAGAGTTTTAAGCTTGTTGTTCTTCTGATTTTTTTTGATCAGGTTTTTGATCTCTTCAAGTGCAAATTCAGCCTTCATAGCTGTCATACCCCCTTAAAGTTGAATTTTCTGAATTTCTGGTCTTTGTTTCTGTACTCATTGTACTCCATAAAGGCTCGCCTCATTATCTGCTTTTCATCGTGAAACTTGAGCAGGTAATAAGCCTCATGTTGCTTGTAAAATCCCGCATCGGCAAAAAATTCCTCTGCCTGTGGCTTGCAGTAAAATGAATCGGTGATCATAAGGTACCAGTGTACGGTTTTATTTACTATGTCGTTGGCACCTCTGAATGTATACTGTGTCTTACCGATATACTTAATTATTTCTGCATTTGAGTCAGTTTCTTCTTTTACCTCCCTCAGAGCTGTCTGTTTATAGGTCTCACCGCTTTCTACCGTACCCTTTGGCAAGACCCAGCCCATATATCTTCCATTTTGGTTTTTGTAAAGCAACAGAACCTTGCCGTTATGGATCACTACGCCTCCGCAGCTGACTGCTTCTATCATAGCCATACCTCCGATTCTGCCGGACTTAATTATAAAGTCCCTTAACCACTATAATTGGTTATATTATAACATACATCGGATATGATTTCAATAGATAAAAGCATTTTTAACAAACATAGTTTTTTTAATGTGTTTTTTTGTTGACTATTATTGAAATATGCGGAGATCCTTGCCTATAAATTCATATACGTTAAAGCAGCCCAGTATTCTGGAGAGTATTCTCTCGCTGTAGACCGTGCCTATGTCGGATATGTTGAGATTGGCAGAAATGAGAGTTGACTTTTCCGTCCTCAGCCTTATGTTGAGGATATCGAAAAACTCCACATTGGTGGCGCTGTTTGCACCCTCCGTGCCCAGATCGTCAATTATGAGAAGGTCACAGTCGTTTATGAGCCTGCTCTTTTCCCTTTCCTCGCCCGAGGCATTATTGAAGCGCAGATCCGTAAGAAGCTGAAAGAGTGTGTAAGCGCTCATGTAGAGCACAAAATAACCCCTGTCCATAAGCTCCTTGGCAATACAGTTGCACATATAGCTTTTGCCCAGCCCCGAGCTGCCGTAAAAGAACATATTCATAGGCTTGGTATTAAAGCTCTCTATCGCCTTATGCGCCTCATCGGCAATATATTTTATATTGTCATAGGGAGAAACGCCGGATTTGAAGGGCTCCTTTGAAAAAATGTCATAATTGAAGTTTTCAAAATTTTCCCTTTTCAATATATTGCCGAGGTCTGAAAGCTGATAGTATTTTTCGGCAAGCCTTTTGTTGAAGCAGGAGCACCTTTTTGTGTCCGTCATGCCCGTATCATTGCAAAGACTGCATTTATATTCGGGCTCTATCCTGCCGGAGGCGATACCCATTCCTATTAATATATTCTGCCTTTCCTCGCACAATTTATTACTCTTTTCTCTGAATATTCCGGGGGCAGACTTGTCACCGTGCATGCTTGCCCTGAAAAGCTCGGAACTGAGCCTGCTTATTTCGGCGTCAATCTCGCCAAGTCTTGGATTCTCGGAATAGAGCTTATTTTTTAAATTTTCCGCCTTCTCCTCGGCAAATTTTCTGTCCCTTTGATAGTCGCTGAATATCTCCGAGTAAACCTTGCTAATATCCATTATAATATACTGCCCTTTCTTTTAAGTATGTCGTTTATCTCTTCCTCCGTATATGTATTCTGAGAGTAGTTGTTGAAAACACCCTTGGGAGGCTGAAGCTTCTGCCTTGTATCGGCTGTCTTAGCCTTGGTGTTTTTATAGTCCTCATCGTTTCTTTCCACCTCTTCTACGGTGGTGAAGGAGAGAGCATGCCATTTTTCAAGTATTTTGTCACAGTAGGCAAATGTCACCTTGCCCGTATTCTCAACAGTACGGCTTGCTGCAAGCTCCACAAGCTCAAGGCTCATGCCCCACTCCTTAAGCCATTTGTCCACAAAGCCTTTTTCTCTCTTCGTTGCCGAGCGTCCGCCTGCTCCGAAAAAGCCTAAGACCCTTGCATAATTAGTGCTGAAGCTCAGATAATTGCCGGCATCCTCTGCTGTAGATATGCCCTTTTCAGCCCAGTCCATAGCCGTCTTTTCCATATATCTGACGGGCTTATCCGAGCCGAAGCAATAGCTGAGAAGTACAAAAATGACCTCAAAGGGAAGCTCCAGACTTTGGTGCATCCACACTATAGCCTCTGTTTCCTTGGGCGAAACAGGCTTGCCCTTCAGATTCTCCGCAGTCTTTAAAAGCTCGCCTACCTCGGGCGTCTGATTAATTATATCCTCTATATCCTGAGGAGAATATGACGGAGAAACGGCAATGATTATGGGTCTGTCCTCCGCTGAGCCTGCGCTTTTTGCAGGTACGGGAGGCGTCATAAATTCGATTTCAAGACCGCCGTCCCTTGCTTCAAGCGAAACAAGACCCGTATCCGCCCAGTAATTCCAGGCATTCACAACATCGCTTTCGAGCATATTGAGCCTTTGCGCAATGTCGCCGTTTGAAACGGAAATTCCGCCGAAAGCACATCTCAGGCCGTAAATATAGACAAGAGAAAAGGCGGGATTGGGCGCAGACGCCATGTAATTATCTATGAAATTGTTGTCAACGGCAGTTGAGGACTTAACGCCCGAAAATTTTATACTGCTCACAATAACACCTCGTTTTATTTCTGTCTTTTTATGATACCATAGGTTTGAAAATTTTACAAGTAGTTTTTGCCGTCTGTTTTATGTGACAATATTTTACAGAGCGCAAAAATAAAGGGAGGAAAACCTCCCTTTTCAGACTGTCGGAAAGAATGTCATTATTTGGCATTTAGCATTTTATAGAATAATGTTAAATTCATTATGTGCAAAAACATAAGAAATATGCGTGTTACAAGAGATTGGATAATTATTGATTTAATTATACTCTAATGTTCATTTTTTGTCAATACGTGTATTTA
>CANROO010000178.1 GCA_947632235.1 uncultured Clostridia bacterium | reverse complement strand
CGGTATGCCTGTATTTTTGTTTTCATTATATCACATTCTCAGGATTTTGCAACGCCCTTTTGGGATACTGCACGGGAAGAGGTTACATAATACGACAAAAAAAGTTAATTGCGGTTTATATTTCAAAGTAAACAAGGTGTTTTAGCACTGAAATATATAATTAAAGCTTAAAAATACAAAAAGTTGTATTTTAATTCAAAAAATTTCTGTTTTAGTATTTACTTTTTGTCATATTATTGATATATTTATTTAGCACGGGAGGGACAAAAGGAGGATAAACATGAACAATAATATTTATGATTTAATTAAGAGAGACATGCCATATTTAGTAGAAGAAATAGCTGAAGAGGTTTACAAAAACAGCAAGCTTGACATGCTTAAAAAAAGTGATGTAAAGTATATCGTAACCTATATGCGCATTGAAACAGAAATAATAGTAAAAAAAGCAATGTTTTCTTTAGTCGACATTATATACGAAGAGAATGAAGATTAAATAAATATTATAAACATTAATTTTTAATTCTATGAGGTGGGTGCATAAAAGAAACGGGAGCTTACTGAGCTGTGTAAAGCAGCTTATATGTAAATAGAAAATAATTAAAACAAGTGGTCTTTTTTATACTTATTTTTGAATACTTGTTTAAAAATATAATATTTTGTTGTTTTTTATGATTGGTATTTTCATAGCAATTTAATATAAAAAATTCTTTTTCAGCCCTTGTTGTTATTGACAAAATGGGCTCAAACTTATATAATAAACCTTGTATATGGCTTAAATACTTGTATTTTTGAAATGCACACAGACTTATGCGGACATGGCGGAATTGGCAGACGCGCCGGACTTAGAATCCGGTTCTTCGGAGTAGGGGTTCAAGTCCCCTTGTCCGCAGTTTTTTTGATATAAATTTTTATATCTATAAATATTCATCGGCACCCATACAAACCGGAGTTTTAAGCAAAAAGCCCGCAAACACCGATGTTTACAGGCTTTGAGTTGCGGAGGGCGGATTTGAACCACCGACCTTCGGGGTAAATTTTATAAATACAGCTTTATTATTTATTCTTGAAACTGTTGTATTTATGCGGTATTCGCTAAAATCAAAAAGCAATGGTTTATGCAACATATAAAACTTTTACGGAAAAAATGCGGAAAAAAATAGGGTATGCACCGAAGTACATACCCTTAAATTTTTTACTCTACCTCTACAACACCGTTTTTATAATCAACGCTCTTTCCCAGTGCAGTACATAGACTGCGGATAGAAACAAAATTATATCCGTTGATGTTTATTGCTTCCACAGATGTTTGGTTTCCGTTTATGGTAACAGGCAACTCTTTTGCCTCGTTTTCAATAGTACGCATTTTAGTATTTTCATTATAACCAACACGGAAGCCTGCTGCTTCAAAATTCCTCAACTTTACAAATGTTGAGCCGTCTTTGACTATGGCATCCGCTTTAACTTCTTTTCCATTAATTGTCATTTTAATCGCTTCTACCATTTCATTGCCTTCCTCCTTAACATTATTTTTAAGCAAATTATTGACCCTCGCTGCAAGGTCGCCCAGTCTGCTATAAAGCCAATCTCCCGGACATGCCTTATTTGCAAACCACCTATGTACCGTTAAGACCATTTCATCAGCCTTTGGCGTGTAATTCAGCGCCTTTTCCTTGATTCCAAGCCATAGCAATTTAGTTTTGCCATTCCTGCGGCATATATCTGCGCATAATTCAATCAGCTTGTTAT
This sequence comes from uncultured Clostridia bacterium, assembly GCA_947632235.1. Classification (GTDB taxonomy): domain Bacteria; phylum Bacillota; class Clostridia; order Lachnospirales; family CAG-274; genus Gallispira. Next base: position 2,082 of record CANROO010000178.1, on the reverse strand, counting down.
AAACAGTTATATTAAATGCATACGGGTGTGTTGCATCGCTTGCGCATTCAATAGTAACGGCTCTGCGGTCGTTGCTCTCACTTGACGAACACCAAGAACCATCTTTTTCTTCTACCACAAGAACGACCTTACCGTCCTTTGCAATAGCATAGTTGCAGCTTGCTCTTTTGCTTTCACGGGCAAATTCATCGCCTATTGTCTTTGTGTCCCACTGCCCCACAATGCAGTGCGGCGTTATGCAGTCGATTGTATGCTTTCGGTTTACATACCTGTTAGGCGATATTCTTCTGTAGTCAACCAAAGGACTATTAGTATATCCCATATTTATTCCTCCACTTCCGGCAGTCCCGCCGTACTCGTCAGCAAACTCAGCACGCCCGCAAGCACGCTTGCGCTCACAACACTCACCCAGTTAACCTCGTCCAGCACAACCGCCGTGCCTATCATAGCGATCGCACTCTGCGCCATAGTCTTTATCGCCCTTATAGCTGCCGCTTTTAACCATTCTTTTGTCATCTTTCATTCTCCTTTCGTTTCTGCATTTTCTAATGGATAACGGGGACTGTCATTGCAGCGGAAGATTTATCCGCCCGACCGTAGGTCGGCTTTCGGCTTCGCCGAAAGTGCTGACTGAGCCGGGACTGTCCCCAACCTTACAACCTTGCTACATTTCCTTCACATACTTATTATCACTATACGCCGTTTCTTCCAGATCATCTATCCTATGATTAATGACCTTTATTTTCTCCTTCGTCAGCTCCTCCTCCTTCTCCAATTCGTAAGTCCTTTCAATCAGATTATTATGCTTATTGACCTTCGCTTCCAACTGTTCTATGCGGTATGTTATAAGCTTTGTATTAACAAAAATGCCTATTATCGCCCCTATGGAGCTTCCCGCAAAGCCTATCAAGGCAATTATGATATTCTCCATTTCAGCCCGCCTCCTTCGCATCGTTAAGTTTACGCAGCTCGCTCTCTGCAGCCTCAAGCCTCATTTGCAGATCCTGCACGCACTTTATTAACGGCGCAACAAATTCGTCATATCTCAGGCAATATTCCACGCTGCCGTCCTTCTGTTCCGCCCTTATAAAGCCCGCAAAGTCCATATCGCTAAGCCCGCTTGCCGTCATTGCGTCCTCGACCTCCTGCGATATAAGACCCCAATGAGTCCTTCCGCTTGTGCCTTCAATCATTTTATATGTAGAGGGCTTTAAACCGCTTATTAAGCCCCACGCCTTTTCAAGCTCCAGAGCCTCAATGTCTGTTTTGACATTTCGATCAGACTTCTGCACCGTACCGCTTGCCGTATATAATTGTCCGTTCACTCGCAGACTGCCTTCAGCTACGACATAATTATCAAATATAATACCTTCGTCCAGATAAAATTTTACAAAATTCTCATAATCATCGCCACTTTCTTTATTAATAAATATCCGGTTTGGCAAACGCCCATCTTCATGACATAATTTCAACTCGCCGCCGTTTATTGTAAAACTGTTTCCATTTGATATATAGGTATCTTGATCTAAATTAATATTTTTATTGGCAGTTATCTGTAGTTCATTGCTGCTATTCATTATAGCACCAATATCTTTAAAATTAAGCGTTCCGGTCAAAGTACCGCCCGAAAGCTTTAAATATGTACTGCCGAGAGTGTCAATTGTCTTTTTATCCGTACTTGATAAAAGTCCGTTAGCCGACTGTGTAGCGACAGAGTTTGTCGGAGTAAAGCCCAGAGCTGATGTAACATTTGTCTTGCTTATGCTTATAGTTCCGTTAGTATTCGTTATATTGGAGCCCGTTTTCACGCCGCCCAATTGACTGCTTGAAGCCGTGGGTAAGCTATACTTAGTATCGGTACTTGTTATTGTAATATTACCGCTTGAATCACTTGTAACAGAGGTAGCTCCGCTTCCTATAATTTTATGAGCGTTTCTTACCGAGCCGTTTTCAACAAGATTGAGATACAGACTGCCATTGGCTGCCGCTGCATTGGCTGCCGCTGTATTGCTTGCTCCCACATACAAATAAGCGGTGTGATGTGTGTCTGTATTTGTCTGACAGTATATATCGGTGCTTGCA
>CANROO010000177.1 GCA_947632235.1 uncultured Clostridia bacterium | reverse complement strand
CAGACAGAGCCATTGTGGTGACTACTCCCGAAATATCGGCTGTGAGGGATGCCGACAGGATAATAGGCTTGCTTCAGTCAAACGGACTGGACGAGCCCAAGCTTATATTAAACCGCATAAGAGTGGACATGGTGGCGCGCAACGAAATGATGTCGCTTGAGGACGTGGAGGAAATACTTGCCATAGATACATTGGGTATAATACCCGATGAAGAAAGCATAGTCATATCCACAAACAAAGGCGAGCCCGTGGTGTGCGATGAGGGCTCGGCTGCGGGACAGGCATACCGCAACATAGCAAAAAGGATACTCGGAGAGGATATACCCCTCCTGAAGCTTATGCCTCCCGTAAGAACAACTCTCTTCCAAAGGCTTTTCGGCTGGCTCAGGGCATAAAAAAGGGGTGTATGATATGAACAGCGGTTATTCGGGCACGGTAGCGAAGGACAGGCTCAGATTTCTTGTGCTGAGCGACAGGGTATCCTGCACGGGAGAGACCCTGGAGATGATAAAGCAGGATGTAATAAGGGTAATATCGGACTACATAGATATAGACAAATTCAACCTGAGCCTTACGCTGGAGCAGGAAACGGCGGAAAACGGAAGCTCCGCCTTCATAAGCATAAAAATACCCGTGAAATAGTATAAAAACAGGAGAAAAAGATGAACAAGCGTCAATACAATATCGACCTTGTGCTGATACTATGCGTTATTGCCATGTCGATTTTTGGTATAATAATCATAGGCAGTGCGACCCGTATAAATGTGAACGGAATAGAAGGCAATTTTATAAGTCAGATACTGTGGTTCATTTCGGGGCTGGTGCTCATGGCAGTGTTTGTGCTGTGGGATTACAGGCAGTTTTCAAGGCTGTACATAGGGCTCTATATCCTCAATATTGCGCTTCTGGTGCTCGTTCTCACAAACGGACGCAGTGTGCAGAATGTGCAGAGGTGGATATTCGGTATACAGCCGTCCGAATTTGCTAAAATATTTATTATAATTTATTTAGCAAAATTTATTGACAAATTCCATAAAAAGATTAATAATATAAGTATAATGATTTTTGCATCATTGTCCGTATTGATACCCGTTGTACTTATAATGAAACAACCTTCGCTTTCGGCAAGTCTTGTTCTCATTGCTATATTTCTTATTGAAATGTTCATAGGCGATATATCGGGTAAGTACATTAAAATTGCATTATTGATACTCATACCCATAGCCGTTGCAGTCCTTTTTGATGTGTTTAAAAATGAGTGCAGGATACTCGACATATTTTTGAACGACTATCAGATAAAGAGGATCACGGACTATGTAAATTCCGATTTTTCCAATCCCGACTATTACCAGACCAAAAATTCGATCTGGGCTATAGGCTCTGGACAGCTTACGGGAAAGGGACTGTTCAAGGGAACAATAAATCAGCTGAGTTATCTGCCCTATTCTCACAACGATTTTATTTTTTCCGTGGTCGGCGAGGAATTTGGTTTTGTGGGCTGTACAGCCGTTTTGGCAGTTATGTTCATAATAATATCAAGATGTATCAATATTGCGGTAAATTCGGAGGACCTTACGGGTACTCTGATAGCCGGAGGCGTCGCAGGTATGCTTGCCTTTCAGACCTTTGTAAACATAGGCGTTGCAACGGGTCTGCTGCCCAATACAGGCATGCCCTTCCCATTTCTGAGCTACGGAGGCAGTTCGATGTGGGTGAATATGATAGCCATAGGCTTGGTATTGAATGTGGGGATCAGAAAACAGAAAAATATTTTTTAGGGGTGATCATCATGAATATTGCTTTGGTAGCAAACGACAGCAAAAAAACCTTAATGGAAAATTTATGCGTTGCCTACAGGCATATATTGATAAAGCACGATATATATGCCACGGGCACAACAGGTCAGCTTATAGAAGACGCTTCGAGCCTGCCTGTGCATAAATATCTTGCGGGAGATCTGGGCGGAGAACAACAGCTTGCCTCCCAGATAAGCAACAACGAGATCGATGTTGTGATATTTTTGAGGGACACAACATATCCCGCAAAGCCTGCAACAACGGGCGCGGCTGATTTCAGCTCTGCGCTTCATCTGTGCGACATGCACAATATTCCTCTGGCAACCAATCTTGCAACGGCAGAAACACTGCTTCTTGCACTTGACAGAGGCGACCTTGACTGGCGCAACCTTGTAAGGCAGGACGCCGCAATGTAATGCAGGCGATATATATTTACTACACAGCGGTCAATATATTTTTATTTGTATTGATGGGCTGTGACAAGCTTTGCGCAAGGCTTGACAGAAGGCGGATAAGAGAACGCTCTTTGCTCATGCTGTCCCTTTTGGGCGGAGGGCTCGGAGGACTTGCAGGTATGCTATTGTTCAGACATAAGATAAGGAAGCATTATTTTGCGGTCTGTTTTGTGCTGTCTGTCATAACGCACGGAATAATTATATATAATTATGTAACATGAATAAATATGCCCTCGGCTGAGCCGGGGGTGTTTTAATGCTTGGACATAGCCTTTTATGGTTGCAGAGCCGCCGCTTCCCGAACCGGTACCCGTACTGGTATTGCCATCCAAGTCATCGGCATATACCGTCATAACATTTACGGATGACAGTATCATGACCATTGACAATATGAAGCTCACAATTCGTTTAGTCTTACTCATAGTATAATTACTCCTTTCTTAAATTTTTGTAATGAAGTATACTTTCATTAAATCTCCAATAAGAGATTTTCATGGGAAGGTTATCATCGATATGCCTGTACTTATAACCACAAAAATAAGAGGTCACAAATCTGAGTGACCTCTTTATAACTATATTGAATATTTGAATTAGGGTAACCAATCTGCCCATTCATAATCCCATGACAAACCCATCCATGTTACGGTACACCAATCGCCAAGTCCAAATGTGTACGATTTCCCAACTTCAGGATTTTTAACCGATGCTGCATAGCCCTCAGCTATTTTAACCCATTCTCTTGAGAAATGTCCTTCGCCTTGTGGAGATACCCAATAATCATCTCCATCTTGATGCCCTTGAAGCGTTGCGTAGCCTTTATTTTCAACAACTTTTCCGTTCTGTGCTGTTCTGCCCAAATCCACTGCAACAGGCTGACCTACGCCCACAACTCCGAACTGCTCATTGAGCACTATCTTCTGTCCGTTCACAACAACCGTATCACCTGCAACGGCATCCCTTCTGTTGGGGTCGTTGAGGTCAAGTGTGCCCGGTGTAACTGCTGTGGTAGGCTCGGTTGTCTTTTCAGCCTTTATTACCTTGCTTGTATCTCTTTCGCTAGGATTGCTTAAAGCATATATGAGAACCGCACTGTCTTCTCTTGTGAGATTGCTCTTAGGATTGAAGTTGCTGTTCTGGTCGCCATGACCTATGCCTAATATATAGAGCTTGGCAATGGAATCTAAGTTGTTCATTGACGGGTCATAGTCGCCTATCATTGCCTGAATGTTATAATCGCCTATGGAGCCTTGTATGGTTTCGCCCTTAAGCTTTTCTATGCAGTCAATCATAATGTCGGCTGCTTCCTCTCTTAATATGGGCTGATTCCATATGTTTTTACCGCTTCCGTCATCCTTGAAATAACAGCCTACATGGTTTACCTGTGCACCCATTACAAGGTCTGCGCCCCATGAGCCTGTCAATCCTGCACTTTTTATTGCTTGGTCGTACCAGGATGCGTTTTCGTCTTTGTCAAATGTGTTCTTGGCTTGCTGCGCTCCCTGTTTTATCTTGGTTAGACCTGGGTCACAGGCATTAGCACACATAGACAAAAACTCCAGTCGCGTGATGGTGCCCTGCGGCTTGAATGTGTTGTCGGGATAACCCTTGATTGCTCCCTTTGAAATAAGGCTCTCAACGGATTCCCTCGAATAGTCCCTTATCTTGGCATC
>CANROO010000176.1 GCA_947632235.1 uncultured Clostridia bacterium | reverse complement strand
TGCGTTAAAATTGCTTTGGAAATATAAAAAATGGTATTTTCTTAAATTGAAAATACCATTTTTTCGACAGTCTGAGAAGCCGATTTTCGGCTTCTTTTTGTGTATCGGTAAAATATATCCGTGTCAGATGCTTGCAAGTACCATATTCCCCTTACCTATGAGCGCGCAAAGCATTTCCATTATTCCTATCTGTACTTTGTTCAAAAATTCAAACGCTGCATGAAAAATCGAAATATCATCGTCCATATTCTCTATATTTGCCGAAAGCATAAGCCTGCCGTCCGCATTGCCGATATTCTTCATATATTCCCTTATGCTTTTTTCCGTATCACGGCAGCATAGGGAATAATCCCTGTACATTTCAATATGTTTCTCGCTGAGTGCAGACTTTGTAAGAGCATAGTCCGAGAGCCTGCTGTTTATGAGCCTGCCATTGTCATTTGCCGTTTTCAGCATACTTTTTATTATCTCCGAATTTGACTTTACCGCATCAATCATGGCTTCTACATTGTTCCTTGTGTAAGTATTTTCCATAAATACCGACCTCCTTTTATTATATATTAACATATGATACAAAAGAAAAAATTAAGAAGAGGTTATTTTATTATTAAAGTTATATAAAATACCTGTTACATAAAATTTCTGCATAAAAAACCGGGGCAAAAATATACTTTACAAAAGGAGATGATATTATGGAAATATACACTGTACAGGCAGGCGACACGCTCACATCTATAGCCCGGAAAAAGGGACTGAGCGCAGAGCTTCTGCAGAGGGAAAATATGCTTTCAAATCCCGAAAGCCTTGTCGCGGGGCAGGACATACTCATACTTCGCCCGGAGGTGACGCACACGGTAAAGGCAGGCGAGACCCTAAGCTCCATAGCGCGGGAATACGGCACCACGGCAAACGCTATACTGCGGAACAACCCCACCGCGGACGCAGACGCTCTCATACCCGGCACGGAGCTTGTGATAAGCTACGAGGGCGTAAATCCCTCAAGGCGCATAATAATGAACGGCTACACCTATCCCGGCATAGAGCGTGACAGGCTTAAAAGAATACTGCCGTATCTTACATTTCTCACAATATTTACATACGGCTTTACCAATAACGGCGACCTCATAGCGCCCGACGATATCGAGCTTATAGAGCTTGCCTTAAGCTACGGCACGGCTCCCGTAATGCTTGTGTCCACGCTCACCGAAAACGGCACATTCTCAAATCAGCTGGCAGATATGCTTCTGGGCAGCAGCGAGCTTCAGCAAAGGCTCATAAACAACATAATACGCACAATGGAGGAAAAGGGCTACAAGGCGCTCGACATAGACTTTGAATTTCTGCCTGCCGAAAGAAGGGAGAGCTACATAGCCTTCATGGCGGAGCTGACGGAAAGGCTCAACGCAAAGGGGATGTATACGCTCATAGCCCTTGCGCCCAAGACCTCATCGGCACAGACGGGGCTTTTATACGAGGCTCACGACTACTACGGACTGGGCAGAGCGTCAAATTTTTCACTGCTTATGACCTACGAATGGGGCTACACCTATGGTCCTCCCCTGCCCGTTGCGCCCCTGCCCAATGTGGAGGCCGTAATAAGCTACGGCGTGTCGGAAATACCCCCTCAGAAAATACTCATGGGCATACCGCTCTACGGCTACGACTGGCGCCTGCCCTATGTAAAGGGCACCATGGCAAGGTCCATATCCCCCGTTGAGGCAGTCGAAATTGCCCTGAAATACCGCACCGACATACAATATGACGACTACAGACAGGCTCCGTTTTTCTATTATACCCATGACGGCATTCAGCATGTGGTGTGGTTTGAGAATATGCGCAGTATAAACGCCAAGCTCGATATTGCGGAGAACTACGGGCTGGCAGGCATGGGACTTTGGAACATAATACGCGAGTTTCCGCAGTTTTATATGCTTGTGAACAGCCGATTTATAATAGAGAGGGTGTAATATGCGTTCCTATCGTCTTACGGCGCTTTGCCTCTGCACAATAATAGGCGCAGGCTTCGCAACGGGAAAGGAGCTTATGTCTTACTTCGCAGTATACGGCAGAATGGGCTTTATAGGCGTGTTCATAGCCTGCGTGCTCTTCACCCTCATAATGCAGAGGGCGCTCTCGCTCCCCTATGGCTCGCTTGAAGAGCTTCTTTCGCAGTGCTTCTGCGGAAAAGCGCTCATTATAACGGCAAGGCTTTTTCTTATTGTGATATATTCGGCAATGCTCAGCGCCTCGGGAGAGACCATACGCGCCGTATTCGGCATAAACGCCTTTTTGGGCTCCGTTCTCACAGCCGTGCTTGCCGGCGTTATCGCCTTCAAGGGCTATGACGCCGTAGCCTCGGCAGGTTCGCTTCTCTTTGCGCCCATGCTCATTGTTATATTTTTGATAAGCATATCCTCCTCGGGGAAAACAGCCTTCCCGAGCAGTGACAGCTTCACGCTCGGCGCACTTTTTTCTCCCCTTATATATGTGTCCTACAATATGCTCACATTCATACCTCTTGTTATGAGCATACCCGACAGGCACATGTACAGAAGCTGTGCGCGCGACACGGGCGCCGTGCTTTTTATAACGATGTCTATGCTTCTTATACCGCTTTATGCCAATTTTTCGCTTCTTCGGGATGAGCCTATGCCCATAATGGCGCTTACCTCGGGGCTTTCGCCCGTGATAGGCTATATGTACAGACTGCTTCTCGGCGCAGCCGTGTTCACCACGGCCGTTTCTGCGCTGTATTCTCTCAATAATGCAGAAACAAGGCTTCCGCCCTTGGTCAAAACAACAGGTATAAATATATCCGCGCTTGCACTCTCTCTCATAGGCTTTGAGAGTATAGTTGAAAGGGTGTATTTTGTTTTCGGCGTGGCAGGTATAGCGCTTGTGGGCGCTGTCCTCACGGGTGTGAGGGAATATTGAGAAAGCAAAATTGTAAGTTAAATTTATACCCGCGGGCGTGCAATGCACGCCCCTGCATTGAAATGAAGTTCGCCAAGTCATATCTCTCTGCCTTATGACATATATTTCTACAAAAAGCATGGAGCGTTGAAATGCGAAGAACAAGAATATCAAAATACAGGCTTCTCACCTTCATTTATGTGATGATAATATTCATAGGCGTGGGAAAGACATACTACGATGAGTGCATAGCCGTGTCGGCACTGCCCGTGAACGACCGCTGTATAGTGATAGACGCAGGGCACGGAGGCTTTGACCCCGGAAAGGTGGCCTCGGACGGCACGGAGGAAAAGGGCATAAATCTGGCTGTGGCAAAGGCTCTTGAAGGCTATCTGGAGCAGGGCGGAGCCGTAGTTTACACCACGCGCACGGAGGACAGCTCGCTTTCGAAAAACAAGCGCGAGGATCTCAAAAGCCGTGCCGACATTGCAAACAACGGCAAGGCGGATATGTTCATAAGCATACATCAGAATTCATTTCCGAGCGGTAATGCAAGGGGTGCGCAGGTTTTTTATTACAAGGGCTCCGAGCAGGGCAAAAGGCTGGCAGAGCTCATACAGTCAAGGCTTAAGGAGGTAGCGGATAATTCCAACGAAAGAGCGGTGAAGGCAAACGACAGCTACTATGTGCTGAAGCAGACGGATATACCCGGGGTGATAGTGGAATGCGGTTTTCTGAGCAACAGTGAAGAGAAGGAAAGGCTGTTGGATAAGGAATATCAGGAGAAGCTGGCGTGGGCGATATATATGGGCGTGTCGGATTATTTCAGCGAGGGGAAGGTGTAAAAAGGGGGTGTACTTGCCTTTCATTGGCTTTGTGAACTGTCCATATTATGATTACACATACAAAAAAGGCTGTCAAGCGACAGCCTTTTCATAGTTTTTAGAATATAACGCTTCTATACTTTATTTTTTTTGTATCAAACTTTGCGCCAAGCTGAGTTACGGCATTTATTGCGCTTGTAGTTATGATGTCCGTATTCTTTACAAAAGTAATGCTCATTTCGGGTCTTTCATATCTTTTCAATTTAAAACACCTCC
>CANROO010000175.1 GCA_947632235.1 uncultured Clostridia bacterium | reverse complement strand
TTATGATGGAGGCAGGCGTATCTATGGGAAGCTCCTCGTCATACACTCCGTCACCCACCATAATACTGCTCTTGCCCACCGTTATTTCAGCCTTCACATCACCCTGAGAGAATATAGCCGTCTTGCTCTCGTTCTCCCAGCTCACCTCACAGCCCAAGGCCTCGCCTATCGCCCTAAGGGGCACGAGAGTCCTGCCGTTTTCTATAACGGGAGGCTGATCGGTCTCAAGGAATCTGCCGTTTATATTGACAGCTATACCGCTGTTATTTGTACCGTTCAAGCTCGGTACCTGTCCGCCGTCATTATTGGCCGCCGATGCAAAGGCGCTCACAGTGAGCGGTATAACGCAGAGCGCGCACATAACGGCAGATGTCATAAGTTTCTTTTTCATATCATAACTCCTCCTTTTATTTTCTGTCTGTCCTTTTGCCGTAAACAAACAGCATCAATATCATTATAAGAAGCACCATAAGAAGCGCCAGTGTTATCCTGTAGTCGTTTATGGCTATTACGACCGCTATAAGACAGCTTATGGAGCTGAGCCCGTACAGCACCATAACAGCCTGCTGTGAGCTTAAGCCCGAGTCCACCAGTCTGTGGTGCAGGTGTCCTCTGTCGGGCGACATTATGGGCTTGTGGTTGAGCGCCCGCCTTATCATTGCAAAGAGGGTATCAAGTATTGGCAGAGCCATAGCCAGCACAGAGAGCAGAAGGGCAAGCAGAGCGTAGGTCTTGAACACGCCTATACATGAGGTAACGGCGAGCACATAGCCCAGAAATGTAGAGCCCGTATCGCCCATATATACCTCCGCAGGGGCGAAGTTCCTCGGCAGGAAGCCGAGAGTTGAGCCTGCTATCGCCGCGCATATGACCACGGCAAGAGTGTTGCCCGAAAGCGCGCAGAGTATAGTAAGACATACCGCCGCAATGGTGGTAACGCCGGCTGCCAGACCGTCAAGACCGTCTATAAGATTGACGGCGTTTATAAGTCCCACTATCCAAAGCACCGTTATGATGCTTGAAAACGGCTTTAAATACTGCCACATAGGCCACATTATAAAGTCGAGCTTAGTGCCCGTGAGCACAACTATAACAGCCACGACTATCTGCACCGCAAGCTTGAACTTTGCGCTCAGCTCATATATATCGTCAAACATTCCCACTACCACTATTATAATTGCGCCTGCTATGAAGCCCACAAACCTTGCCGTGTGGAAATCCTCTATAAAAAACGACATAAGTATTATGGAGGCCATAAAGCCCAGCACTATGGCAAGACCGCCCATACGTGGCACAGGCTCGTTGTTCATGCCTCTTGAGCGCGGAAAATCCACCGCCTTCATCCTGTAGGCAAGGCTTTTTGCCATGGGTGTTGTAAGTAATGTAATTGCAAAGGCAACCGCAAAGGCTGTCAGACATAAAAGCCATGTTTCAGACATAATAAACTCCTCTATTTAGTACCAAACATTCTGTCGCTCGCATCGCCCAGACCGGGCACGATATAGCCGTCCTCGCTTATCGCCCTGTCAAGAGCGGCCGCGTATACGTCCACATCGGGGTGATCCTTCTGAAGCTTCTTAACTCCGTCGGGCGTGCATATAAGGCAGATATAGCTTATATTCTTGAAATTTCTTTCCTTAAGGAACTGTATCGCCGCCGAGGATGTGCCTCCCGTTGCCATCATAGGCTCTATTACATACATTTCAATGTCATCGCCCTCGGGGAGCTTGCAGTAATACTCTATGGGCATAAAGGTGTTGGGGTCTCTGTAAAGACCTATGTGACCTATTTTTGCGTTAGGCATAAGGTCAACTATTCCCTCCACCATTCCCAGACCGCTTCTGAGTATGGGAACTATGCCTACCTCCTTGTCGAGTATCTTGCACTTGGCTTCGCCCCTGGGAGTTGTCACATCCACATCCTTGAGGCTCAGATCCTTTGTTGCCTCGTAGAAGAGCAGGGCGGATATTTCCTTCACAAGCTCTCTGAATTCCTTGTTGTTGGTATCCTTGTTTCTCAGGTGCGCCAGCTTGTTCTGCACGAGCGGATGCTCCACTATACATAAATTGCTCATAAAAATGCCTCCTTTTATTATAAAGTATGTTTTAATCCTCTATCATATTTATGCGTCTTATGTGCCTTTCATCGTTTGAAAATTCCGTTCCGAGAAAGGCCTTGACTATCTCTATTGCAAGGCCCTCGCCTATAACTCTTGCGCCCATGGCGAGCATATTGGCGTTGTTGTGCTCTCTTGTAGCCTTTGCCGAAAATACATCGTGGCAGAGAGCCGCCCTTATGCCCTTTATTTTGTTTGCTGTTATGGATATCCCTATACCCGTACCGCATATTATTATGCCCTTGTCACATTCACCGTCCGCAACGGCATTTGCCGCAAGCCTGCCGTATATGGGGTAGTCGCAGGCCTCCTCGCTGTATGTGCCGAAGTCCTTGTATTCTATATTGTTTTCTTCAAGATATTTTATAACGGCTTGCTTGAGCTTATATCCGCCGTGGTCACAGCCTAAAGCTATCATATTACTGTCCTCCCTTTATTTATGCGTCTATTATGTGATAGCCTGCCGCCTTTTTAAGCCTGTTCATTATGGCGAGCCCTATCTCATTTTCGGGCAGTCCCTCGGCATATACTCTGTCTATGCCGTGGTGGTCGCATTTTCTGAGCATCTTAAAAATATTGGAGGCTATCCTTTCGGGTTCATCTATACTTCCTGCAACGAGCACCTCACAGCCTCTGTAGCTGTATTTGTTTTCCTCCGTGGCTATAACGCCCACCTTCAGCCTTATGTCTGTGTCGGCTATGAGCTCGTTTATTTTCTGCACTATTTTCTGCCTTTCACCGCGCACTATTATCACATCGGCGTTGGGCGAATAGTGGGTATATTTCATTCCGGGAGCCTTGGGGAGCTCTCCGCCCTCAAGCATATCCGTAACTGCCTTGTCTACATTTACCTTTCCCAGCACATCGCGGAGCATTTCAAGAGTTATGGCTCCCGGTCTTAAAAGACAGGGTATATCCTCCGACATATCCACTATAGTGCTTTCAAGTCCGAAATCGCAGGCGCCTCCGTCAAGTATCATATCTATTTTGTCCTCCAGATCATACGCCACATGCGATGCTCTTGTGGGGCTCGGTCTTCCGGAGGTGTTGGCGCTCGGAGCGGCTATGGACGTTCCGGCCGCGCTTATAAGCCTCTGCGCAATAATATTGCTCGGAAATCTCACAGCCACCGTGTCAAGTCCTCCGCTTGTTTCATACGGCACCTTATCGCTCTTTTTGAATATAAGAGTGAGGGGACCGGGCCAGAATTTTTCATACAGCTTTACGGCGTTTTCGGGTATCTCACTCACAAGAGGCGCAAGCTGTGAAATATCGGATATATGCAGTATCAGCGGATTGTCGGACGGTCTGCCCTTAGCCCTGTATATTTTTTCGGAGGCTTGGGGGTTGAGCCCGTCTCCGCCCAGACCGTACACCGTTTCGGTGGGAAATGCCACAAGACCGCCTGATCTTATAACATCAGCGGCCTTGTCTATTATTCCCATGTCTATATTGTCCGTATTGATTTTAAATATCTGAGTTTTCAATTAATTCGCACCACAACATTTTTTATATTTCTTACCGCTTCCGCACGGACAGGGGTCGTTTCTGCCTATCTTGGGCGAGGCATTTACAACAGTTGTAGATCTTTTCTGCTCCTTGTAGAGCCTTGCAAGGTCATCCTCGGAGTATATCTCCTTCCACTGGGGGAGGGAATAGAGATGATCCGCCTTGTATTCCACCATTTTTTTGTAAAGCCTCTCAAAGTCTATTTTAAGCGTTATGCTTGTGTCCTCTTCAAGCTTTTCAAGGTCTATCTGAGGGTCCTGCGTTTCGTTTATGCCGTCTATAAAGCCTGCAATATAGTGTACGGGCATATCGTAGGCTTCGGCAAGCTCCTTCATGGTGCCCTTTATTTCCTTTTTCTTATTTCCTATTATATCCTCGTATATTTTCTGTTCACGGGGCAGATAGTCGTTCCAGAGCACGGCGTTGTTCCT
>CANROO010000174.1 GCA_947632235.1 uncultured Clostridia bacterium | reverse complement strand
CCTCTTTTGCCGTATCCATAGTTGCGTGTATGTCAAAATCCGTCCTGTCGGGATAGGGAGGAAATACGAAGGGGAGCGTGGAAACCTGTATGGTCTTGGCAAATTCCAGCTCCTTGTCTATCCTTGCGGCGGCCTCCGCAATATATCCCTTCAATGTATGCACAGTTGAATTGATGTCTTCGGAAAGCGATGTAAATTCCTCGTTGCTCCGCACATCCACCGTCACATTCAGATTTCCGCCCGTTATCTCCTCCAGAGAACTGTTGATCTTCTGAATATTTTCTACCACAAGCTTCTTCACCAAGAAATATATAAGTACATACAAGGCCGCAAATACCATGATCTCAATAAACACCGTGGTATATAACTGCATATTGCGGTCAAAAACGACCTCCGACTTAGGCAATACTCCTATGATATAATATCCTTCCGTGACGCTGTACATAACATAACAGCTTTTATCGAAAACCGATTCTGTGAGCATCTGCCATTCTCTGCCGATATTTTCGGAAGAAGCGTTGTATTTGTCCTTATCAGGCGTCAGTCTGATACCCGTCACATCAAGAGACATGCCCTCATGTCCGCTCGGGTCACTCACAAGACGGAGCTCCTCATTTGCTATGAGCATAAAGCCGTCTTCGCCCACATGGCGGTTTCTTGTGAGTCCGACCACCTGTCCGTCAATGTCTGCCTGGAACCGTGCCGAATTGTAACCTACCTGAACAAAACCGCCGTTGTCCAAAACGACTCCCGCATATTTCATGAAAACGCCCGAGTCATGGGAAATGGCCCGATAACGCTGTACAAGCTCCTTTTCTCCGTGAAGAAGCGCCGTAAATTCGTTTGACTGCTCACCGCTTGTCATGTCAAAGCCGATATATTCGGGTGTAGTGCTTGATATAATGATGCCGTTTTCGTCAATGATATTTATCTCCGACACATCGTTAGCCTCAAGCAGGGGCATAAGGACCGTTTCATCATAAGCTCCGCTTAGCTCTATTTCATCCCTTATCTCCCTAGTCAGCTCCAAAAGATTGTTATCCGAGGCATCGTTGATATCCTCCCTTACATCATCTATATATAGGGAGAGCATATCCTCCGCATCATTTGTCGCAAGCCTTGTCTGCAGTACATATATAAACAGACCGGACACAGCAAATGCCAGCACGACACAAAGCAGCAGCCAGCGCGAAAAGGTCTGAGCAAGCTGATAATTATTTTTTCTTTGGACTTTTTTTAACTCGCCTGCAAGGGCGGATATAACAAGCATGGCAAGTGTCACCGCTCCCGCATTCAGGACGACCATAGGCAGGGTGCATTTTTCCACCAGCAGAAATGCCTTGTGTACATCCTCCATGTTTATGAGGAACACCAAAAGCATGTTTACTACTTCCACCACAAACCCCGTTGCCAAGCCGTAGTACCAGACGGGGCGCTTATTGTCAAACATCCACCTGCGAAGCGCGGCGCCGAGCAGACCTGCAAGAAGGGTGGTAAAGCTCGCTCCTATGCTTGTGTATACTCCTGCTCCCCTTACAGCCGCAAAAAATCTCCATAATGCGCCTATAAGACCTGCCAAAACGCCTGCAGGCGCGCCGAAGATCAAGCCTGCGCACAATGGAACGGCATCTCTCGCGCTTATCACGGCGCCGTCCACCTGAGAGCCAAGCTCCGTGCTCAAAACGGCAAGCAGTCCGAATGCAAGGCCGTACACGAGCTGTTTTGTTTTGCGTGACAGCCTTGAAAAGCCCGTTGACTTATTGCACTGATAGAACACGGCGGACAATATGGCAGGACACAGGGCTGCAGGTATAAGCTGTATGTATAACATAGAATACCTCCTCTCAAAAGAGAGCTTATTCGATAGTTAAAACATCTGAAAAGCCCGTGACCTCAAATACATCCATGACCGTTTCATTCACATTTCTGAATATCATTTCGCCCTGCTTGTTCATTATCTGCTGCATTGCCAGAAATACACGCAGACCTGCAGAGGATATGTATTCCAGATCCTCAAGATCCATAACAAGACAGGTTATGCCGTCGACACTGCTCCTGAGCTCCTCCTCAAGCTTAGGGGATGTCGTGGTATCCAGTCTTCCTTCAAGCTTTACAGTTAATGTTGTTCCGTCTAATGTTTTTTGAATTTCCATGATATTTCCTCCGTAATATAATAATTATTTTCTTATTGCTGAGTTTTAAGGGCAGTATCCATCCAGTCACAGGACGGCATAAAGCTTCTGTCCGTATAGGCTTCATCCGCCGCATCCGAAAGGTTTTTGATCGTAATATTTTCTCCCGACATGACCTGCTCCTGCGTTACCACAACGGAAGGTATCTCCATCCACATTCCGGGGTCTTCATAATAGCAGGAAGCTGCCTTGATGTCGTCATACTGTTCTGCCATTTCCAAAGCCAGCACACGGCAAGCAAACTCTCCGTTAAGCGTCCAGTTGGTCGTGGCGCATGCCTTCCAGTTTTTGCCCTCCGCCATAAGCTTGATATCCTCGTCGCAGATATCTACCGATACCATGGGAATATCGCTGTCCAATTTTCGAAGGGCGTTATATACTCCCCTTGCATAGGCGTCATAACAGCACCATATGGCATCTATCTCGCCGTCATTGTATTTTCCTATAACGCTCTCAGCCGTTTCCTGCATGGAAGCTGTCGGGTCCAGATGATCCTCCGGAGCTATCTGCTCAAGCGTCCTTATCTTTCCCGATGTTTCATAAGGCTCATAGCCTGCCTGGCGTCTGTCGAAGGCAATAATGTAGTTTTCCTCCTGCACCTGTAAAATATTGACAGGTTCATTTTTCTCCGCCTTTTCGGGATACATGGCAAGTATCTCCTCAACCAGGGCAGACGCAAGCCCGGAATCCTGCTGGAACAGCTGAACCACGCCGTCGATCGTTTCCGTTTCACCGTTTTCATTTCTGAAAGAGGTGTCAAAGGTCGCTATTTTCAGATCGGGGTGTTCATTCATAACGCCCGTCAGAAATTCCCAAGCATAATCTTCTCCGCCGTGAGATACAAGCAGTCCGTCATAGCCGTCTTCTGCGCATTGCAGAATTGTGTTTTTCCATTCCTCATCGCTGTCATCGCAGAAAAAGGTGTCCGCCTCCATGCCGAGAGCTTCCGCCGTATTTGTGAAGGACTCCGACCACAGCTCAAAAATGGGAGATGAAGACATATACATGATATATGCCACTTTTTTGCCCTCCACGGGATTACTTTCCTTTGGAGCGCAGCCTGCCGCGCAGGTCATTATCAATACGGCAGTAATAAAAAATGCAATTATTTTTTTCATTTTTGATCTCCTTCATATTTCTTTGAATATTATAATCTGTTTTTAAGGTAAGCCTGCATTTTTATTAATCATTATTCGCTTCCTTTTTCAACAGCATTTGATCTGTTTTGTGCCTAAGAAGAAGCAGCATATCCAGCTGATTTGAATCAATTACAAGACCGTTTTCCCTAAATAAAAGCAGGAGCTTTTTACGGTATTCCTTTTCGCTTAGATTTGTATATTGCTTTACAAGCTCATCCAGCTTTTGCCTCAATTCGGCATTCGTATCCAATTCCCAGTTGAATTTTGCAGCCTCCTCAAAGGAAAGCGTTTTCTTTTTCCAAGGCCATTTCATTATCCGATGTCCTTTCTGCAAATTTTCTTAAGTACATCCGTACGGTTCCCAACAAGGGCTTACAGAAGCCCCTTATCCCTTGCCAGGTTTTCAATGCTCCTGTCGTAGGTCGCCTCTGCTTCCTTTGAAAAGAAGCAGCCCGGAACACCCTCATCGTGGTCGCGGTGGTGCGCCACACAGGCACAGCACTTTCCGTGACGCGGACAGTCATAAGTACATGGGCATGGTCTGTTGTTGTCGCAATTTTGCATAAATAGTTCCTCCTTTTTTTAATAAAATGATTTTGTTTCGCATTAAGCGCACTTACATATAATAAATATAACACAGCAAAATCAAAAATAGTGAAAAACATCGGATTTGGTCGTTTTGATTCCGAAATTGGTCAAAGAAGGAAAATAAAAAACCGCCCGAAGGCGGTTACAGCTTGTCGAAAAAGTCTAGAAAGATCTAGGCTTTTTCTTCATTTTATGGTATAATAAGGTGAGGTGATAAATATG
>CANROO010000173.1 GCA_947632235.1 uncultured Clostridia bacterium | reverse complement strand
GGAGCTTCTTGAAGCGAGGGCGGAGCTTAACAGGCTCAAGCTCACGGAGAGCGAAAATCTCCAGCTTGAAGCCATAGTGGGCTTACAGCAGAAATACAGCAACTACCCCACCATAGGCGCAAGAGTGATAGCAAAGGACCCGGGCAACTGGTTTGACAGCTTTATAATAGACAAGGGCACAAGCTATGGACTCAAAAAAAATATGGTCGTTATGAACGAGGACGGACTTGTGGGAAAAATAAGCGAGTGCGGATATAACTATTCTAAGGTGATATCCATTATAGACGACACAGACGCAGTGAGCGCCGAAAGCCTGCGTACGGGCGACATAGGCTATGTGTCCGCGGATTTCACGGGAGAGGCAAAGTGCAGGATGCAGTATTCCGACACCAATGCCGACATACTCGAGGGCGATGAAATAGTTACATCCCACATGAGCGAGGTCTTTCCTCCGGGCATAAGCATAGGCCATGTGATAAGCCTCGATACGGACGACAAGAACGATATGCGCTACGCAAGGATAGAGCCGTCCGTGGATTTTTCAAAGCTCAAGTATGTTATAGTGCTTTCGGCTTCATTTGAAAATGAGCTTATAGAAAACACCACCGGCGTAAGTGAGGAGCAATAAATGAAATATATCATATATACCGTTATTTCGACCCTTATATTCATATTTCAGACCACTCTCTGCCAATACATAGAAATTGCGGGAGTGATACCTAACATAATGCTTTTGTTCATAGTTTCCTTCGCTTTTTTCAACGGAGAGAGCGAGGGACTTTTTATGGGCGTTTTGCTGGGTATAATGCAGGACAGCTTTTTCGGGCACATAATGGGCGTGAATATGTTTTTATACGGCGTTATAGGCTGCAGCGCAGGCTGTATATCGGCTTATTCCAACAAGGACAACATAGCCGTGCCCGTGATGCTCAGCTTCGCATCGACCATTATATATGAATTAGGCTTTTATATACTCAACATAGTGCTGAGAGGCTACACCTCGCCTAACGCCTATATACTCATAAATCTTCTGCCCGAGCTTGTATACAACACAATAGCCGCCTTTGCGGTGTACGCGGCGGTATATACCATAGGCAACAGAGCCATAGGTCACAGATTATGACCCGAAAGGACATAAATGAAGGATTTATTCAGATATTTTTTTAAAACGGAAAATTACAGACTTTATATAATGTACGCCGTTATTGCCGTAATGTTCGTCACTCTTGCGGTAAAGCTTTTTGTACTGCAGATATCCGAGGGCGAATATTACAGCCGTGAGGTGAGCGGAACAGCTCTGCGCGAGGTGGAGGTGGAGGCTCCGAGAGGCACGGTATATGACCGTTACGGCAGAGAGCTTGCGGTCAACAACAACGCGTATGCCGTAAGCCTTGACCCGAGCGTGGGCGTTGACAACCTGAACAGCGTACTGCTCTCGCTCATAGAGCTTCTTGAAAAAAATAACGAGAAAATAACAGAAACTCTGCCCATAACCTCAACAGTTCCGCACGAGTTTCTTTTTGACGGCAACGAAAGGACGGAAAAGCGCTGGAAGGCGGATATGAATTTGGACGAAAGCCTTAATGCAGAGCAGTGCTTTGACGAGCTCCGCGTCAAGTTTGACATAGACCCGGAGCTTGACAACATAACGGCAGGAAAGATACTGGGCTTGAGGTGCGCCCTCTATCAGAAGAGGTATTACAAATATATACCCCTTCCCATATCCTACAATATCTCCGAAAAGACACTTACAACGCTCAGGGAACAGGGTTCCTCCTTCCCCTGCGTACTGGTGGACAACAGGAGCAACAGAGAATATCCCTACGGCAAGTATTTTTCGCACATACTGGGATATATAGGCAGTATAACGGAGGAGGAGCTCAACACCCTTGACGGGAGAGAATACGAGCTTGACGACCTTATAGGCAAGGACGGCATAGAAAAGGCATACGAGGCCGACCTCAAGGGAGTTGACGGAAGCCGTTATATAGAGGTCGACAGCACGGGACGGAGAATAAACACCATAGAAAACGAGGGCACTGCGCCCAAAGCGGGAAGCAATGTTTTTCTTACGGTCGATGCCGAGCTTCAGAGGACTGCATATGACGCCCTGGAGGATGCTCTCACGGATGCACAGCTCAGCAGGCTTTCGGGCGGAAAATACGGCTATACCGTAAACGATGTGTTTGTGTCGATGATAGAAAGCGACACGGTGAAGATAAAGAAAATAATGAACTCTTCGGAGGGAAGCGTTCAGTCGGAGATAAAAAAATATATACTCTCAAAGGACAATACTGCCGCCGCAGATATGGAAAAGGCAAAAAGTCTGCTCTCGGCAGGCTTTAAGGCGGGCGCGGTAAGTCAGAAGCAGATACTCATTGCCATGTACGAAATGGGGCTTATTACCGACAAGGACGGGCTCATAAGCGCTCTTAAGGCAGGAAGCGCCTCCGCCTCGTCCGTGCTCACGGCAAAGATGCGCTCGCAGGAGATAACGCCTCAGATGACGGCTATGGATCCGTGTACCGGCTCCGTAGTTGTGAACGATGTACATTCGGGCGGTGTGCTTGCCGCAGTGACATATCCCTCATATGACAACAATGAGCTTGTGAACAGCTTTAACAGCGAATATTATCTGGCGCTTCAGAACGACCCCACAACGCCCATGGTGAACAGGCCATATCAGGAGCCGAGAGCGCCCGGCTCCACATTCAAGATGATAACGGCGGCCGCTGCGCTTGAAGAAGGCGTTATAACGCCCAATTCCACAATATATGACAAGGGCGAGTTCACGGATGCGGGAAAGCCCTACGCCCACTGCTGGATAGGCTCGGGAAGCGGTTCTCACGGGAATGTGAATGTATCGC
This sequence comes from uncultured Clostridia bacterium, assembly GCA_947632235.1. Classification (GTDB taxonomy): domain Bacteria; phylum Bacillota; class Clostridia; order Lachnospirales; family CAG-274; genus Gallispira. The sequence continues at coordinate 1,282 of CANROO010000173.1, read as the reverse complement.
ACGCTCTTGAGGTGTCGTGCAACTATTTCTTTTATTCCGCATCCTACAGTCTGGGCTCGGACGCAATAAAAAAGCTCAACTACTACATGAGGGCATTCGGACTTGACGACCCGACAGGCGTTGAGATATATGAGCTCTACAACTCAATGAAGGACTATCCCAACCATATTTCATCGCCCGAATACAAGGAATATATAATGAAGCAGAGATATGACAACCCAAGCACAAGAGATACGCGCTGGTCTGCCGGCGACACCATAAGAACAGCCATAGGTCAGTCCTACAACAACTACACCTCGGCAACTCTTGCAAAATATGTGGCAACTCTTGCAAACAAGGGCACAAGATACAAAAATCACTTTATGTCCAAGATAACGGACGCCGAGGGAAATATAATAAGCGAATACAAGGAAGTAACGGAGAACAGCCTCACCATGAAGCAGTCTACGCTTGACGCCATATATAAGGGCATGAGGCTTGTTGTTTCGGGTCCTTCGGGCACGCTGAGGAACGCATTTGCGGATTATCCCATAGATGTTGCCGCAAAGTCGGGCACGGCGCAGGAATCCGAAAAGAGAAGCGAGCACACCATATTTGTTGCCTTCGCTCCGTATGATTCGCCTCAGATAGCAATATCGGTGCTTATACCCTACGGCGACAACGCTTCCACCTCCCCTGCGCCCACCGTGGCAAAGACCGTCATATCAAAGTATATGCAGACCGACACTACCATTGAAAACAGGAGCTATAACACTCTTATAAAATAATACGGCGCAAAAAAAGGGAAATAATATACTAATTTTTGGATGAATTATTTGTCATAAGCCCTTTTGGTGTGCTATTATGGGTATATGAACTATACTTAGGCTTAGGAGGACGGCTATGAGCGAGGTAATTGTTGTAACATCGGGCAAGGGCGGAGTCGGAAAGACCACGACAGCCGCAAACATAGGCACGGGGCTTGCCATGGAGGGCAAAAGCGTCGTTATGCTCGACGCGGATATAGGGCTCAGGAATCTGGATGTCGTTATGGGACTTGAAAACAGGATAATATACGACCTTGTTCAGGTGATAGAAGGCACCTGCAGGCTGAAACAGGCGCTTGTGAAGGATAAGAGATACGAGGGACTTTTTCTGCTCCCTGCGGCGCAGACAAGGGACAAGACGGCAGTATCGCCCGAGCAGATGAAAAAGCTATGCGAGAGCATAAAGGACGAGGGCTTCGACTATATAATCATAGACTGCCCGGCAGGCATAGAGCAAGGCTTTAAAAACGCCGTTG
>CANROO010000172.1 GCA_947632235.1 uncultured Clostridia bacterium | reverse complement strand
TATTCATGGGCGTGGGCGCTCTTACGGACTTCGGTCCCCTTATAGCCAATCCTAAGAGCCTTATACTCGGCGCTGCGGCGCAGTTCGGTATATTCGCGGCCTTCATGGGTGCTCTTGCCTTGGGCTTCACTCCCGAGCAGGCGGCTTCAATAGGCATCATAGGCGGAGCAGACGGACCCACGGCCATATTCACAGCCACTCAGCTTGCTCCCCAGCTTCTTTCCAGAATAACGGTCGCAGCTTATTCATACATGGCGCTTATTCCTATCATTCAGCCGCCCATAATGAGGCTTCTTACCACCAAGAAGGAAAGAATGATAAAAATGGAGCAGTTAAGACCCGTATCTCAGAGGGAAAAGATACTTTTCCCCATCATTACGGCTATGCTCGTTATACTTATACTGCCCGATACGGCTTCGCTTATAGGTATGCTCATGCTCGGCAATCTCTTCAGGGAATCGGGCGTTACACAGAAGCTTGCCGTTCACGCCTCCGAGGCGCTTATGTACTGCGTAAGCATATTTATAGGCATAAGCGTGGGCGCTACCACAAGGGCAGACCAGTTCTTACAGCTTGAGACTATACAGATACTTGTTTTGGGTCTTGCCGCCTTTGCATTCTCAACGGCTGCAGGCGTTATATTCGGCAAGATAATGTGCAAGCTTACGGGAGGAAAGGTCAATCCTCTCATAGGCGCCGCAGGCGTATCCGCAGTCCCCATGGCGGCAAGAGTTGCCCAGAAGGTCGGACAGGAGGAAAACCCCAACAACTACCTTCTTATGCACGCAATGGGTCCCAACGTTGCAGGCGTTATAGGCTCTGCGATAGCGGCAGGCATTTTCTTATCACTTTACAGATAAAAGGGAGGTTATATTTATGGCAAAGCCTATCAAAATATGCGACTGCACCCTAAGAGACGGTCAGCAGTCACTTATAGCTACCAGAATGAGAATAGAGGATATGCTCCCTATTCTGGACAAGATGGATAAGGTCGGCTTCGGCGCAGTAGAGGTATGGGGAGGCGCGACCTTCGATTCCTGCCTCAGATACCTCAAGGAGGATCCGTGGGAAAGACTCAGGAAGTTCCGTTCGGCTTTCAGCAAGACAAAGCTCCAGATGCTTCTCAGAGGTCAGAATATACTTGGCTACAGACATTATGCGGATGATGTTGTGGATGCCTTTGTAAGAAAGAGCATTGAAAACGGCATAGACATACTCAGGATTTTTGACGCACTCAACGATGCCAGAAATCTTGAAACGGCGGTAAAGGCTGTAAAGAAGGAAAACGGCGCTCACGCCCAGCTTGCAATAAGCTATACACTGAGCGATGTGCATACTCTCGAATACTATGTCAAGCTTGCAAAGAGCTACAGAGACATGGGCGCAGACTCCATATGTATAAAGGATATGGCAGGACTTCTTCTTCCGCAGCCAGCATACGAGCTTGTAAAGGCGATAAAGGAGGAGGTAGACCTTCCCCTCGAGGTACACAGCCATTACACGAGCGGTGTAGCCTCAATGACCTACTTAAAGGCTATAGAAGCAGGCGCGGATATAATAGATACCGATATGTCGCCTCTCAGCATGGGTACGGCACAGCCTGCAACGGAAGTCATGGTCGCTGCATTGAAGGGAACCGAATACGACACCGGACTTGACGAAAACCTTTTGAAGGAAATATCCGACTACTTCAAGCCCATAAGAGAAGAGGCCATAGAAAGCGGACTTTTAAGCACAAAGGTGCTCTCCGTGGACATTGCTACGCTTCTCTATCAGGTGCCGGGCGGTATGCTTTCAAACCTTGTAAGTCAGCTCAAAAATGCCAATGCAGAGGATAAATATGACGAGGTATTAAAGGAAATACCCAGAGTTAGAGCAGACCTCGGTTATCCTCCGCTCGTTACTCCCTCAAGCCAGATAGTCGGCACACAGGCAGTGCTCAATGTGCTCATGGGCGAGCGCTATAAAATGGTTCCCAAGGAAACAAAGGATATGGTAAGAGGTATGTACGGCAGAACTCCCGTGCCTATCTCCGAGGATATAAGAAAGAAAATAATAGGCGATGAGGAGCCCATAACATATCGTCCTGCAGACAAAATAGCTCCCGAGCTTGAAAAGCTCGAGCAGGAAATGCGCGACTATAAGGAAAAGGAAGAGGATGTATTGAGCTATGCTCTCTTCCCTCAGCAGGCTATGGATTTCTTCCGCTTCAGACAGGCTCAGAAATTCGGCATAGACCCCAACCTTGCCGATGTGGACAATAAGGTCTATCCCGTGTAAAACATATAATAAAATAACTCCGAGAGCAGCCAAAACGGCTGCTCTTTTTACCTCTCAAAATTTTTTAAAAAATATATGGAAAATATATGAAGTCTGTGTTATAATCAAATTACAATAAGAATTTATCACGGAGGTATTCAAAAATGGGCATTAAATTAAAATTAAACGGTATCAAAAATTTCGTAAGAGAGGACGAGCTTCCCAAGATAGAGCCTGCCGTTAAAATGGCAAGCGACCTTCTTTATTCCGGCAAGGGCGCAGGCAACGACTTTATCGGCTGGGTAAATCTCCCCTTTGATTACGACAAGGAAGAATTTGAGAGAATGAAGGCTGCCGCAAAGAAGATACAGTCCAACAGCGAGGTTCTCGTTGTCATAGGTATCGGCGGTTCATATCTCGGCGGAAGAGCGGCTCTTGACTTCATCAACGGCAACAACTACAACAACAAGAAGCATCCGGGTCTTCCCGACATCTACTTTGTGGGCAACAGCATAAGCTCCGACTACTTGAGCGATATAATCGAGATGATAGGCGACAGAGATTTCTCCATCAATGTTATATCCAAGTCGGGCACTACCACTGAGCCCGCTATCGCTTTCAGAATTTTCAAAAAGATGATAGAGGACAAGTACGGCAAGGAGGGCGCAAAGGACAGGATATTTGCCACCACAGACAAGGCAAGAGGCGCGCTCAAATCTCTTGCAGACCAGGAGGGCTATGAAACATTCGTTATAACCGACGACATCGGCGGAAGATTTTCCGTTCTCACTCCCGTAGGCATACTTCTTATGGCGGCTGCAGGCATAGATGTTGACGCGGTTATGAAGGGCGCGGCAGATGCGGCAGAACAGTATAAGAATGACGACCTTATGAATAACGACTGCCTCAAATATGCTGCCCTCAGAAATATACTCTACAGAAAGGGCAAGTGCGTTGAGATACTTGCTAACTATGAGCCTTCGCTCACAATGTTCGGCGAGTGGTACAAGCAGCTCTTTGCAGAGTCGGAGGGCAAGGATCAGAAGGGTATATTCCCCGTAAGCGCAAACTTCTCTACAGACCTTCATTCCATAGGTCAGTTCATACAGGACGGCTCCAGAAATCTCTTTGAAACAGTTCTCTGGATAGAGAATGCAAAGAAGGACATAGTCATTGAGTCCGATGCAGAAAACCTTGACGGACTTAACTTCCTTGCAGACAAGAGCATACAGTATGTCAATTCAAAGGCATACGGCGGAACCTTCCTCGCTCATGTGGACGGCGGAGTTCCCACAATGGTCATAGAGATCGAAAAGGCAGACGCTTATAACTTCGGTCAGATAGTTTACTTCTTTGAGAAGGCTCTTGCTATAAGCGGTTATCTCTTAGGCGTTAATCCGTTCGACCAGCCCGGCGTTGAAGCATATAAGAAAAATATGTTCGCACTTTTGGGCAAGCCCGGCTATGAGGAGCAGAAGGCAGAGCTCGAAGCAAGATTACAGTAATTCAATAAGTTATTTTCCTTGAACGGGAGAGCATCGCTCTCCCGTTTTTGCGTGCATAAAATAAAATTATTTTTACTGTTGACATATAGTGTACTATGTGTTATAATACACCTAAGATAATCAAAGGAGGTGAAGCCATGTTCAATATTGACCTTAAAAGCAGTCTGCCTATATATGAGCAGGTGATCAATTCGGTAAAGGAGAGTTTGCTGAAGGGCTATTTCAAAAGCGGTGACGCTCTTCCCTCTGTCAGAAAGCTGTCCACAATGCTCGGCGTTAACCCCAACACGGTCGCAAAGGCATATACGGAGCTTGAAAGACAGGGCGTTATAGTCACGGTAAAGGGCAGGGGAACATTCATATCCGACAAGCCCAATTCCTTGGAT
>CANROO010000171.1 GCA_947632235.1 uncultured Clostridia bacterium | reverse complement strand
AGAGACCCGAAAGGGAAAGAAGAGAGCGTCCCGACAGAGGCGAAAGACCCGACAGAGAAAGACGCGAACGCCCCGACAGAGGCGAACGCCCCGAAAGAGAGAGAAGGGAGCGCCCCGACAGAGGCGAACGCCCAGAAAGAAAATTTGATGTCCGCATGGATAAGGACGATGACGACAGAAGCGAGAGACGCTTTGAAGGCAGAAAAAAGAGGTCTGATTCTCCGTCCGGCGAAAGGCTCGAAAACAAGCACGACAACAAAAAATATGAGCAGAAGCTTGAAAAAAGGCGCGACAGGAATAATTCCGATGATATTGACAGGTATTCGGACGAGGATACAATGCCGGCAGGAAAGAAGAAGAATAAGTCCAAGAAATCAAAGACAAAGAATGCGCCTGCACCCGCACCTGTCAAGGAGGAGCCGAAGATCGAGGAGGAAATACTTGAGATACAGATCTCCGATACGGTAACCGTAAAAGAGCTTGCGGAAAAGATAAAGAAGCCCTCCTCAGCCATTATAATGGAGCTTATGAAAATGGGCGTTATGGCTACCGCCAATCAGGATATCGACTTTGAAACAGCCGAGAAGGTGTGCGAAAGCTTCGATGTAATAGTTGAAAAGGCAGAGGAAATAGATCTCTTTGAGGAGGCCTTCAGAGAAGAGGTGGACTCAGAGGAAGATCTCAAGGAAAGACCTCCCGTTGTAGTTGTTATGGGTCATGTAGACCACGGCAAGACATCGCTTCTTGACTCCATAAGACATTCTCATGTCACCGCCAAGGAGGCAGGAGGTATAACACAGCATATAGGTGCCTATACTGTATCTGTAAACGGCAAGCCCATAACCTTCCTTGACACTCCGGGTCACGAGGCCTTCACAGCCATGAGAATGAGAGGTGCTCAGGTCACGGATATAGCAATACTTGTAGTTGCTGCGGATGACGGCGTTATGCCTCAGACCATAGAGGCCATAAACCATGCCAAGGCAGCAGGCGTTGAGATAATAGTTGCCATAAACAAGATAGATAAGCCCGGCGCAAATCCCGAGAGAGTGAAGCAGGAGCTTGTGGAATACGGCCTTGTTGCCGAGGACTGGGGCGGAGAGACCATATGCGTACCCGTATCGGCAGTGAGCAAGGAGGGTATTGACTCTCTGCTTGAAATGATAATCCTTGTTGCCGAGATGAAGGAGCTCAAGGCCAATCCCGACAAGAGAGCAAGAGGAAATATCATAGAGGCTCAGCTTGACAAGGGCAGGGGCGCAGTTGCAACGGTTCTTGTGCAGAGCGGTACGCTCAATGTCGGCGATCCCGTTGTTGCAGGCTCTTCATACGGCAGAATAAGGGCTATGATGAACGACAAGGGACAGAAGGTCAAGAAGGCAGGTCCCTCAATGCCCGTTGAGATACTTGGTCTTAACGAGGTGCCCATGGCAGGCGATATGTTCTATGTTGCCGAAAATGAAAAGAAGGCAAGACAGGTCGCAGAGTCCGTCATTGCAAAGGGCAGGGAGGAGCTTATAAAGGATACTCCTCAGAAGGTCAGCCTTGACGATCTCTTCAATCAGATACAGAGCGGTAATGTCAAGGAGCTCAACATAGTCATAAAGGCGGATGTGCAGGGCTCCGTGGAGGCTGTAAAGCAGAGTCTTGAAAAGCTCTCAAATGACGAGGTAAGGATAAGGACAATACACGGAGGCGTAGGCGCCGTAACAGAGTCCGATGTTATGCTTGCCAGCGCTTCAAATGCCATAATTATAGGCTTTAATGTAAGACCCGAGACCTCAGCAAAGAATGTTGCTGAGGATCAGAAGGTGGATATAAGGCTCTATAGAGTCATATATAACGCCATAGAGGATATAACTGCGGCTATGAAGGGTATGCTCGACCCCGTATATGAGGAAAAGATAGTGGGCCATGCCGAGATAAGACAGCTCTTCAAGGCAAGCGGTGTGGGCACTATAGGCGGAGCCTATGTTACGGACGGCAAGTTTGTAAGAAATGCCAAGGTAAGGATAGTAAGAGACGGTATAGTAGTATATGACGGCGAGCTTGCTACCTTAAGAAGATTCAAGGATGATGTAAAGGAAGTAAACGCAGGCTATGAGTGTGGTCTCCTGTTCAATAAGTTCAACGACATCAAGGAGGGCGACATTGTAGAGGCCTTTGTAATGGAGGAGATCAAGCGTTAATGAAAACAAACAACAGAATGATACGCATAAAAAGGAGCTTTCCGAAATAATAAGAGCCGACCTTAAGGACCCCAGAGTGGGCGTAATAACCTCGGTCATAAAAACGGAAACCACCACCGATCTCAAATACTGCAAGGTCTATGTGAGCATATTGGGAGACGATGAAAAGAAGCAGGAGGTAATGTCCGTTTTAAAGGGCGCTTCGGGCTTTATGCGTTCTCTTATAGCAAGGCGCATAAATCTCAGGATAACTCCCGAGCTTCATTTTATTCTCGATGATTCCCTTGACTACAGCTTTAAGATAGACAAAATTCTCAAGGATATAAGCAAGGGAGAATAAGGAGGCGTAAGTGTGTACGAAAACACGATCTCAGAGGATATAAAAAATATACAGACCATTTATATAACAGGTCATGTCAATCCGGACGGCGACTGCATAGGCTCCGCATTCGGCTTTGCTCTTGCCATGGCAGGCCTCGGCAAGACTCCCGTTATACTTCTTGGTGACTATGCCGAGAGATTCAATACCCTCAAGGGCTGTGAATATGTGTATAAGGGCGATTATTCCGTCCTTGAGCCGGAAATAATGTTTTCTATAGACTGCGGAAGCAAGGACAGATTAGGCGAGGCGGAGGCGGTATTTGACAGGGCGAAGTATACCTACAATATCGACCACCACATGAGCAACACGGCCTTTGCCGATGTAAATATAGTGAACGCCTCGGCTTCATCCTCATGCGAGGTAATATACGAGCTTATCAGTCCCTTTGTAAGGCTTGACAGGGATATTGCTCAGGCGCTCTACACGGGCATACTCACCGATACTGGAGGCTTTATGCACAATTCCACAGCCGAGAGAACTCACGAGATAGCCGGAAGGCTGGTATCATTGGGAGCGGACACTCCCGTGCTCCACAGCAGATTCATGCATGAGCACAGTCTTGGCGAGGCAAAAATACTTGCCTGCGCCATAGAAAAAATGCAGCTGCAAGACGGCATAGCGTACACGGCAATATCCGCCGAGGATATGAAAAAATGCGGTGTCAGCGCCAAGGAACTGGATGCGGTAGTGAGCTATCTCATAAATACGGAGGGAGCAAGGGCTGCCGTGTTTGCCTGCGAAAGAGGCGATATAATAAAGCTCAGCTTCCGTTCAAAGAGCGTAAATGTGGGTGAGCTTGCCAAGTCACTCGGAGGCGGAGGCCATAAGCTTGCCGCAGGTGCAGGCGTAGAGGGAGATTTGGAGACCGTGCTTGAAAATGCGGTATCAAGGCTTAAAAAATTGATGTAAAATGGATATTATAGGCGTAATAAATATATATAAGGAAAGAGGCTATACCTCTCACGATGTCGTGAATATAGTACGCAAGGCTCTGGGCAGGATAAAAACCGGGCATACGGGAACACTCGACCCCTATGCCGAGGGCGTTCTCCCCATATGCGTGGGAAAGGCCACTAAGCTTGCGGACTATATATCGGCTGATATAAAGGAATACAAGGCGGAGCTTGCTCTCGGCATATCTACGGATACGGAGGATATAACGGGCAGTGTTCTTGAAGAAAAAAGCGTAAACTGCAAAAATGAAGAAATAGTTTCCGCCATACTTTCCTTCAAGGGCGGATACAGTCAGATACCGCCCATGTATTCTGCCATAAAAATAAACGGCAGAAAATTATATGAGCTTGCGCGCGAGGGCAGGCAGGCTGAGCGCAGGGCAAGAGATATAAAAATATACGATATTAGAGATATAAAGCCTATTGGGAACAACAGATTTGAATTTTATGTGCTCTGCTCAAAGGGTACATATATAAGGTCGCTTTGCAGGGATATAGGCGAAAGACTTGGCTGCGGCGGCTGTATGTCGGCTCTTACAAGGACCAGGAGCGGAAGCTTTTATATAGAGGACAGCATAAGGCTTGACGACTTCAAGAAGCTGTTGTCGGAAAACAGACTGGATGAAATACTCA
>CANROO010000170.1 GCA_947632235.1 uncultured Clostridia bacterium | reverse complement strand
CCGAAGGCTGGTTTTCGGCGAAGCCGAAAATGCTGACCTAGAGTAACATTAAGCATTACTGAATGGTGATGTCTTGGTTTTACATTTGTAAAAGTTAAATAAGCACAGGGACTGTCCCCAAAGCATATGGATAACGTAATGGGGACAGTCCCGGCGGATATTTATTTTTTCACAATACATACTTAGTGCATTACATCTCAAGACGGCAGGTGGTCAAGTTCGGGACAGTCCCCGCACCGGAGTTACCTTGAGGTTGCCGTAATGAAGCTGACAAGCGGGGGTCTCCTCACCAAAGCTACCGTGGGACTGCCGATACGAAGTCGACAAACGGGGACTGTCCCTAGAGTAACATTAAGCATTACTGAATGGTGATGTCTTGGTTTTATATTTGTAAAAGTTAAATAAGCACAGGGACTGTCCCCAAAGCATATGGATAACGTATTGGGGACAGTCCCTGCGGATATTTATTTTTTTAATTATACATACTTAGTGCATTACATCTCAAGACAGCAGGCGGTCAAGTTCGGGACAGTCCCCGCACCGGAGTTACCTTGAGATTGCTGTAATGAAGCTGGCAAGCAGGGACTGCTTCCCTATAATTAATATTATAACATATGCTCGCAGGTATACGGAGCGAGTGCAATTCTTATAAAGAAGCCCTTATCGTGTTTACAGACGGGGCAGATCTCAAGTGCATTTTTGCCCTTATAGACATAACCGCAGTTAAGGCACATCCATTCCGTTTCAACATCGCTCACAAATAGCTTATCATTCTCCAGAAGGTCGGCAAGCTTGCCGAAGCGGCTGCCGTGTATCTTTTCAATTTCGGCTATATTATAGAAAATGCTTGCTATCCTGCCGAAGCCTTCTTCCTTGGCAATATCACCGAACTGCTTATAGTCGTGCTCGTATTCCTGCATTTCGTTATGCTGAGCGGCGCGGAGCATATCCAAAACGCTGCTGTAAATGTCCACGGGATAGCTGCCGTCTATCTGTATATTCTGACCGCTCAGATCCTTGAGGCAGTCGTAATATACCTTGGCGTGTGCTTCCTCCTGCTTGGCGGTAAATTCAAATACCGCTTCGATGACATAAAGTCCGTTTTTCTGCGCTTCCTTTGCCGAAAAAATGTAGCGGTTTCGGGCTTGGGATTCTCCTGCAAAGGCGCGCATCAGGTTTTGTTTGGTTTTGCTTTGTGCGAAGTCCATGTGAATCCTCCTTGTTGAGTTTTTGATGTATTGTTATGTGTAGGGGAGACCTTCGGTCTCCCGCTGGCGAGCAATGCTCGCCCCTACATGATAGATGATAGGAAATGCTTGCACTACATGACAGACGAAAGGCAATGCTCGCCCATGCAACCAAGGGTCGCCCCTGCATGATAGGCAGTTCTTTACAGTTATTATTAAAATTTTTTAGAAAATTATACATTTTTAATGACAAAATACAAATTTTGTTTTATACTATAAATATTGGAGGTAGAGAAAATGAGTACAAGTATAACATACATCAATCACAGCGGTTTCTGTGTAGAGACGGAAGGCTGTTATTTACTTTTTGATTATTTCAACGGGGAGATGCCCGAGTTTACGCATAAACCCGTATATGTCTTTTCGAGCCACGGACATCAGGACCACTTCAACAGGGAGATATTCAATGTGTTTGACAGCGACAATGTGAAGTATATACTCTCGGGGGATATAAAGAGAAGGGTGAAGACTATCGACAACACGCCAATGCTCTTTGTATACCCAAGGAAGGAATATGAGGTGGACAATATCAAGGTGAAAACACTGCGCTCCACGGACCTGGGCGTGGCATTTTTGGCGGAGGTTGACGGGCTTAAAATATATCACGGCGGAGATCTGAACTGCTGGATGTGGCACGAGGAAAACAGGCAGTACAACAACAATATGAAAAACAACTATGAAAGAGAGATAAACGGCATAAAGGGCACGGAGATAGACATAGCCTTTGTTCCGCTTGACCCCAGGCAGGAGGATTATTATGACATGGGCATGAAATATCTGCTGAAGCAATGCCGTGTGTCGCATATTTTCCCCATGCATATGTGGGAGGAATACAACATACAGGATAAATTTATTGCCGACAATGCAGAACTGCTTGCAGGAACAGAATTTCATAAAATAAGTCAGAAAAATGAAAATTGGAGGATATAAGGTATGAAGTTTAAAATGGTACACGAAAATTACAATGTTGCAAATTTAAACAGATCTTTGGAGTTTTACAGCATGGCGCTCGGACTCAAGGAGGTCAGAAGGAAGAACGCCGATGACGGAAGCTATATAATAGTGTTTATGTCGAATGACAGCTCCGATTTCGAGCTGGAGCTGACATGGCTCAGGGATATGGACAGGCCTTATGACCTGGGCGACTGCGAGTTTCATCTGGCTTTCAGAGTGGACGACTACGATGCGGCATATAAGCTCCACAAGAAAATGGGCTGTATTTGCTTTGAAAATCCCAAAATGGGCATTTATTTCATAGAGGACCCGGACGGATATTGGCTTGAGATAGTGCCGACAAGGAAATAAAAAGGGTGGGGCAATGCTTTACAGAATAAAGGACAAGAGGATAATAATAACGGACGAGAGCTTCAACGGAAGTGATGAAAATGTCATATTGCTGACAAATTCACAGGAATACGAGGCTCTTTCGCTCAAGTACGAGGACATAAGAATACCGAGGCGGGCGAAAATGAAGGGCTATACGCAGCCCGAAATGCACGGAAGGGGTATATATATCACCTTCGCCGTGCCGTCAAAGCTTTCGCCGAGCGTTAAAAACTGCTTTGAGTGTATAGCGCAGAAAAACAGGCTTATTATAATAGACGATGACGGATATGCCGAAAAGCTGTCGGACGCGCTTTTTGACAAGGCTGCGGATATGGATATGAGCACGGGCAGGTTTTTGGGCGTGCTTATGAATGAAATCGTGGCGCAGGATCTTATTTTTCTGGAGGGCATAGAGGAAAAGCTCATAAAGACCGAGGAAAAGATAATAGCGGACGAGTTTGAGAAATTCAACGCAAGGCTTTCGGAGATAAAGCACTATCTGAGGGCGTATTACAGGCATTATTCACAGCTTCTGAATCTATGCGACAATTTGCTGACGGCAGGGAATATATTTGACAGCGGTGAAATGGACGGCTTCAGGCTGTTTTCGCAGAGGGTCGAAAGGCTCAAGAGCGAGACGGAGATAATGCGCGAATATTCAATGCAGGTGCAGGATATGTATCAGGCAGAGATAGGCGTGAGACAGAACGATATAATGAAGACGCTCACCATTGTCACAACGGTGATACTGCCTCTTTCGCTTATTGCCGGGTGGTACGGTATGAACTTCAAGTATATGCCCGAACTGGGCATGAGGTACGGTTATGCGGCGGTGATAGTTGTGTCGGCGGTGATAGTGGCCGGGTGCGTGGTGCTGTTTAAGAGGAAGAAATATTTTTAAATGTATAAGTTGGGGACAGTCCCGGCTTCGCAGGACAGTCCCCGTTATCACAGTCAATTCTGCGGGCAACCAAAGGCGACCGTATCACTTTGTGATACTGCTCGCCCATGCAACCAAGGGTCGCCGCTGCAATGAAGGCAGTGCTGTTGCTATTGCGGGCGTGCAATGCACGCCCCTACATGGAAAGTAGTGAATAAAGTATTTAGGGACAGTCCCGCAGTGTATAAATCATATTGACTGTCCATAGTTAACAATATATTTTTACAGAGTGCAAACAACAGTCATTTTCGGGACAGTCCCTACACCGGCGGTCATGTCGGGGACTGTCCCTAAAGTGAACAATAAGCAGTCCTAAACGGTGTTATGTAAGCTAAATATAACAGAAAGGTATGCATACATAGGGACTGTCCCCAAAATATATTTTTTACAGCAAAAAAGGGCAGGTGAACTGCCCTTTAATTATATGTATCAGCTGAAATATCTCTTGAGAAGTCCCTCGAAGGCACAGCCGTGTCTTGCTTCGTCCTTAGCCATTTCGTGAACTGTATCGTGGATAGCGTCAAGGTTTGCCTTCTTAGCTGCGATAGCAAGATCAAGCTTGCCCTGTGTAGCGCCGTTTTCTGCCATAACTCTTAATTCGAGGTTCTTCTTTGTGGAAGGTGTAACGACCTCGCCGAGCATTTCTGCAAACTTAGCAGCGTGCTCTGCTTCCTCATAGGCTATTCTCTTGTAAGCCTCAGCGACCTCGGGATAGCCCTCTCTGTCGGCAACTCTGC
>CANROO010000169.1 GCA_947632235.1 uncultured Clostridia bacterium | reverse complement strand
AGCAGGCGCAGAAGGAGGGCGCGGAGGTAGCCGATATTTCCGCCGGTCTTGCCTATTCCGTCATAAAGAACGCCCTTCAGAAGGTAATTAAGATAACCGACCCCACAGACATGGGCAGGCATATTGTGGTTCAGGGCGGTACATTCTATAACGAGGCTGTTTTAAGAAGCTTCGAGCTTATATCCACAAGGGATGCCATACGCCCCGATATAAGCGGAATAATGGGAGCCTTCGGTGCGGCCGTTATAGCCAGGGATAAGTATACCGAGGGCGAAAGCTCAACCCTGCTTTCTGCCGAGGAGCTTGATAACCTCAGCATATCCACGAGCTTTACGCGCTGTAAGGGCTGCGGAAACAACTGCCTTCTTACGATAAACAAATTCAGCGGTAACAGACGCTTTATATCCGGCAACCGCTGTGAAAGAGGCTTGGGCAAGGACACAACCTCGGGCTGTGTTCCCAATCTCTTTGAATATAAATACAACAGACTTTTCAACTACACCCCCATACCGGCGGAATCCGCCAAGAGAGGTGTTGTAGGCATACCCAGAGTGCTCAATATGTACGAGGACTATCCTTTGTGGTTCACATTCTTCACGGAGCTTGGCTACAGCGTGAAGCTGAGCCCCAAGAGCAACAGACATATTTATGAGCTCGGCATTGAGTCTATACCCAGCGAGTCCGCCTGCTATCCTGCAAAGATAGTCCACGGCCACATAAAGAGCCTCATAGACGACGGTGTGAAGTTCATTTTCTATCCCTGTGTTTCGTATGAGAAGAAGGAGATAGGAACGGCTGATAATCACTATAACTGCCCCATAGTCACGAGCTATCCCGAAAACATAAAGAACAATGTCGAGGAAATAAGGGAGCAGAACATAGATTTCAGAAATCCTTTCTTTAATCTGGACAATGAAAATGTGCTTGTCAGAAGACTTCAGGAGGAATTTCCCGATATAGACGCACACGAGGTAGAGAGGGCTGCAAGGCTTGCCTATAAGGAACAGCAGAGCTTCCGCGAGGATATGCGCAGAAAGGGCGAGGAGACCCTCAAATATATAGATGATAACGACATGACGGGCATTGTCATAGCAGGCAGACCCTATCATATCGACCCAGAAATAAATCACGGCATACCCGAAATGATAGTAGGCTACGGCGTAGCCGTTCTCACGGAGGACAGCATTGCGCATCTGGGCATAGACAAGGTGCCCAGACCCCTCAATGTAAAGGACCAGTGGGCTTATCATTCCAGGCTTTATGCCGCCGCAAGCTATGTAAGAGAAAAGAAGAATATAGAGCTTATACAGCTCAACAGCTTCGGCTGCGGTCTTGACGCCGTTACCACCGACGAGGTACACGATATTCTGGCAGCCTCGGGCAAGGTATACACCCTGCTCAAGATAGACGAGGTGAGCAATCTCGGCTCCGCAAGGATAAGGATACGTTCGCTCTTTGCGGCTTTGGAGGAAAGAAGGCTCAAGAACTTCAAACCCAAAAATCCCGCAAAGACGGGAGGCAGGGTGGTATTCACAAAGGATATGAAGAAAAATCATACCATACTTATGCCCCAGATGTCGCCCATACATTTTGACCTTGCAAAAGAGGCTATGAAAAACTGCGGTTACAACATAGTTCTTATGCCTGCGATAGACAGAGGCTGTATTGACATAGGTCTTAAGTATGTAAATAACGATGCCTGCTATCCTGCGCTCATAGTTGTGGGACAGCTTCTGAGGGCTCTGCAGTCGGGCAAGTACGACCTTGATAATGTTTCCGTCATGATAAGCCAGACGGGCGGCGGCTGCCGTGCCACAAATTATATAGGCTTTATAAGGCGCGCTCTCAAAAATGCGGGTCTTGAGCATATACCCGTTATATCCGTAAGCGCCAGCGGTATAGAAAAAAATCCGGGCTTTAAGATAACGCCGAAGCTTGGCATAGGCATACTTCAGGCCACTCTCTACGGCGACCTTTTCATGCGCCTTCTCTACAGGACAAGACCTTATGAAAGGGTAAAGGGCTCAGCGGAAGCGCTCTACAGAAAGTGGAACGAGGTCTGCAAAAAGGCTGTATTGAGGCGCTCGCATTCCGAGTTCAAAAAGCTATGCAATGCCATAGTTAAGGACTTTGACGAGCTGGAGCTGGATGAAAGCATAGTAAAGCCCAGAGTGGGAGTTGTGGGCGAGATACTTGTCAAGTTCCACCCCACGGCAAACAACGACATAGTTTCGCTTCTCGAAAAAGAGGGAGCCGAGGCGGTCGTGCCCGATCTTCTGAATTTCTTTACTTACAGCCTTTACAACAATAAATATAAGGAAATGTACCTTGGCATGAAGCACAGGAACACCGTTGCCGCAGGCATTGCCATAAAGTTCATAGAGGGCTACAGACGCACCATGAGCGATGCCCTTGAAAACAGCAAGCGCTTTGAACGCCCTGCGGATATTAAGGAGCTTGCCGAGCTTGCCGACGGCATAGTAAGCATGGGCAATCAGACGGGCGAGGGCTGGTTCCTCACGGCTGAGCTTATGGAGCTTATACACAGCGGTGTGCTCAACAATATCTGCACTCAGCCCTTTGCCTGCCTTCCCAATCATGTTACGGGCAAGGGCGTTATAAAGGAGCTTAAAAGGCGCAATAAAAACAGCAACATTGTCGCCATAGACTATGACCCCGGTGCAAGCGAGGTCAATCAGGTCAACCGTATAAAGCTCATGCTAAGCGTTGCGGAAAAGAATCTTGCCAAGCAGAGAAGGGAAGCGGCGGCTTCGGGCGAATAAATTTACGGTAAAATGTCATAAAAAAAGCAAAAAAACAGGACTGCTTTTGTGCAGTCTTGTTTTTTATAGAAAATATAAAATTTTCTGTTGAAATTTGTTTTAAAAAGGCTTACAATAATATTATCTATTAGTATATTCCGGAGGTCTGTTCATGAAAGTCTTGTTGACGGGATGCGGTTTCATAGGCAGCAACATTGCCTATGCTTTGTCAGATAACAATATAGAAGCTGTGGTGCTAGACAACAGCGGAGATATGAATAACTACAGTCTGCCGGGCTGCAGCTTCTACAAGTGCGACATAAGGGATGTGTCTGCGGTCTCTGCCATTCTTGACGAGCACAGAGATATAGAGATCGTCATCCATTCGGCAATGATCTCAGCCGTAGCGCAGTCTGTCAAGGATCCCTTTGAGTTCTATTATCAGAATGTAGTCGGCTCTCTTGCCTTTGTGAACCTTCTTAAGAACAGGGGCATAAAGAAAATAATATTTGCTTCCAGCGCAGCCGTGTATGACGATGTGCCGGGCTTTATGGTCACGGAGCGTTCTCCCATGAAGCCGAGAAGCCCCTTCGGAAGGTCTAAGTACATATTTGAAATGATGATGAGGGACTTCTGCAATGCCTACGATATGCAGTGCATAAGCCTGAGATACTTCAATCCCATAGGAATAGACAGATATTATGCCAAGAGAACAGGCTCAATACCCGTCAAGACAGGCTCCAACCTGCTTGAAAGGCTCATAAAGCTTTTAAACAGCGACGGAGGCTCGTTTGTAATAAACGGCGATGACTGGCTCACAAGGGACGGCACCTGCATAAGAGACTATATACATATAACGGACCTTGCCATGGCAAATGTCAAGGCGGTCATTAACTTTGACGCCTCTTTTAAAAGAGCCGGCAGCGAATATACTAATTATCTGAGCCTCAATGTTGGAAGCGGTGTGGATGTTACCGTAAAGGAATTTCTTATAGCCTTCCAAAACATAACGGGCGAAAAAATAAATACCGTAGTGGGTCCCAGACGAATGGGTGACATAGGCGGCAGCTATGCCAACATACAGCTTGCCAAAAAGACCATAGACTGGTCGCCCGAATACAGGGTTGAGGACGCTATAATAGACAGATGTTCACTTGAATATTGAAATGAATACAGGGGGAAATATGAATAAAAGGGCAAACAGAGTTTATTGGATGCTGTTTATAATGATGCTCATACTTGGTCTGTGCTTTGCCATAGACGGCATAAGGGCGGAAAAACACAGCGCCGATAACACAATAAATGAGGAACAGACAACAGAAAACAATTCAATGGAGGACAACACCTCCGAGGATATGACCGATACGGATGAGACTACGGAGGAGGAAGAAACCACCGAGGGCACGACCATTGACCCGGCAGTGGGCGAAAGGGTGTATGAAAGCTTCTATGACGGACAGGCGTTCGTGGGCGACAGCATAATGAAGGGCTTTTCTACCTACGCTTCAAAGTCGGAGGCTCCGGCATGGCTCAAAAATGTGGTATTCCTTTCAAAGACATCCTGGGGCATAGGCTC
>CANROO010000168.1 GCA_947632235.1 uncultured Clostridia bacterium | reverse complement strand
TTGGTTCGGAATAGTGTAGTGCTGGCGGTCTATCTATTGTTTTCGGTTGCTTGCTTCTTTACCGTACATGAGCATTGTAAGCGGAGATCAAACACTTATAGACTTTGATTACAAGACAGATATTGACACACAGACATATAACAGAGTTGTGCTGTATAAGGACAACGAAGAAACAGGAAGCAGAGAATTGTATGAAGCGCAGGATACCATAAACGAAATGAAGTGGGGCGTGCTGCAATATACATCTCAAATATCAGAAAATTATACGGAAGCCCAGATACAGCAAATATGTGACAGGCTCCTGAAAATGTACAACAAAGTAAATAAGACATTCAGCATAGAAGACAAAGGAGATCCAAGAATAAGAGCGGGCTGCGGTATATGGGTGAAAATAGATGATGTGGGAGAGAGCATAGATAAGGGCGCTATGGTGGAAAGCTGTACACATACATTCAAAAACGGCGAGCATACAATGAAGCTTGAATTGGTGTGTGATGAGGAGGTGTAAAAAAATGGATATATCCGAGGCGGTAAGAGCTATGGCAATACAGGCGATAGACGGGAGCAAGCCTGTGGGAATAGACATAGCAGAGGTGATAAATGAGGAAGAAGAACCTTTGAAAATAAGGCTGGGAGATAAGCTGGAAGTAAACAGAGGCTCTATTGTATTAAGCAGGGGGCTTGTGCTTAAAAAAGGTGATAAGGTGATGTGCATAAGAAAAAGCGGAGGACAGAAATTTTTTGTGCTATGCGAGATAGAGCCCGAACCCGAGGAGGAAGAAGAATGATACCCTATAATATACTTCGGAATTACAGCATAATAGAATATCCTACAAATACTTATAAAATGGATATTGAAAGAAAGAGGATAATAGGTTATACGGACGGCAAAGAGGCCATGAAGCAGGCAATATACAAGATACTCAGAACAGAGCGATTTGACTATGTGATATACAACAGCGATTACGGCATAGAGCTTAAAGACCTGTTTGGAAGGGATAAGTATATTGCTTATGCGGTGCTTGAAAGGAGAATAAAAGAAGCACTGACGGTCGATGACAGGATAAACGATGTGTATGATTTTGAATTTGAGATAGGCAGAAACAGCATAAGCGTAACATTTACGGTTGACACGATATTTGGAGAAAACAAAGAGGAGGTGAGTGTAAGTGTTTGAAGATATGACATATGAATATTTGATAAAAAGGGCCTTGGCGAATGTTCCGACAGATGTGGACAAAAGACAGGGTTCTATTATTTATGACGCACTTGCGCCCGCTTGTGCCGAGCTTGCGCAGATGTATATACAGGCGGAAATGATACTGCAAAATGCCTTTGCAAGCACGGCCATAAGGGAATATCTTGTGCTTATAGCAAAGGAAAGAGGTCTTGAGCCTTATGGAGCGAGCGGAGCGATATTAAGGTTGAAGGCCACATATAACGGCAATACGGAGAATATAAGCATAGGCGACAGGTTCAACCTTGACAAGCTAAACTATATTGTAACGGAGCAAATGACAAACGACAGCAACGAAGAAATGACCGTAAAGGTTTTTAAAGACAGCGAGAGCAAGGTGAAACCGAATGAGTATATACCGGGCATGTGGAAGGTGGAGTGTGAAACTGCCGGGACCGAAGGCAACAGACACCTTGGAAGAGCCGTGCCTATAAATACAATAGATGAACTTGCAACGGCGGAAATAACGGAACTGCTGATACCCGGAGAGGACATGGAAAGTACGGAAGACTTCAGACAACGCTATTTTGACAGCATAAATAACGAAAGTTTTGGAGGCAACAGGGCGGACTATGTGAGGTGGGTAAAAGAAATGGACGGTGTGGGACAGGTGAAAGCAAAACGAACACCGTATGGCGGCGGTACTGTGGGAGTGATAATAACCGACAGCGAGGGGAAGCCCGCAACAGAGGAACTTATAAAAAGCGTGAAGGAAGCTCTTGACCCCGAAAAAAATACAGCGGAAGGAGAAGGCGTGGCCCCAATAGGACATAATGTGACGGTGTCAACAGTAGAAACACAGTATGTAAATATAAGTTTTACAAATATAGAGTATGAAAGCTATGTTGAGGATATAAAAGCGATAAAAGACGCTATGAAGGCCAAGCTTGACGAATATGCAGAAGAAATAAACGCCGACTGGGAGGACAGAACGACAACAAAGATATATGCGGCTCAGGTGTTGGCAAGGTGTCTTGACACAGAGGGGATATTGAACATAGAAAGCGCAGAGTTAAACGGCGAAAGCTATATCATACTTGATGAAAACAAGATCGTGAGCTTTGAAAGCAGTTTTTAAGGGGAGGTATATAAATGAAATACATTGACTACTATCCTCCTGTACTCAGCGAAATATATGAAATAAAAGTTTTGGGAAATGTGATGGACGAGCTGTTGAGAGTGGAAGAGGGGGACCTTGAAAGGCTGAAAAATGAGCTGTATATTGCAACTGCTACGGAAATAGGCTTATCAATATGGGAAAAAGCTCTTGAAATAGAGGTGGTAAATACCGACATAGAGGCAAGGAGATTTGAAATCAGAAGCAGGCTTTTCGGCAAAAAAATGAGCTTGCGGGATAGGCTGAATGTGCTTTTGGGAGAAGAAGGTTATAGCATGAGTGTTGACTATATGGAATACTTCGTGCTTTTTTACTTTCTTTTTGAATATAAGGAGCAAGAAAAGGCAATAACAGAAATGCTTGAAAGACTACTGCCCTTAAATCTCAACTACGATATAAAATACAACGGTACATTTGAATTTTCAGACAGAGAAGATGAGTACAACGAAAAAAAGAGTTTTGCCGACCCAAATGGAAGCATAGGCGGATATTTGGGCTTGGACTATTAAGGAGGCGCTGAGATGGCAACGGAATTTGAAAACACAATACCCGAATGGAAAAACAAGGGTACAGAACCAAGTGAAAACTTAAAGAGCAAGGGATTTCAACCGGGTTATAAACCGCCTGCAGCGGCTTTTAATTGGTTTTGGAGCTTGGTTCAAAGATGTATAAAGGAATTACAAAACAAATTATCGGCGGTAGATGACAAATGTGACGCCATAGGGCTTATATATGATCCCGAAAACAAGGCGATAGAGGTTGGCGGCGGAAGCGCTCAGACGGGCGGCGGAAGCGGAAGCGCATATGTAGTGACCGCTGCAACAAGAGATAAGCTGGGCGGCGTGAAGATAGGCGAAGGTCTTAATGTGGAGGAAGACGGCACATCAAGCGTTGACTATGAAGAGATACCGACAGCTACAAGCGGTGATATAAAGGCTTTATTTGAAAAAGTGATACGGAGGTGCGAAAATGAGCAAGAGTAATATGTCAATAGGCGACGATGCGGAATACATAAGGGACGGTTCGGGCGTGTATCATCCTTGCGCAGACAAGAAGGCAAGGGAGGGCATAAAGGAGCTTGCTGGCGAGCTTGCGCAAAAGGCGGACAAGAGCCATACGCACGAAGTGGGCGACATAGAAGGGCTTGATGATGCTATTGATACAAAGCTTGTATTAGGCGAAGCGACAAGTACGACAAATTATGGTTGCCTGTCTCCATATCTAAATCTTGTGCAGAGCGGCAAGGTAAAAAGCAGTTTTAGGTTAGCGCCTTATGAAAACAGTTTAATTGATATTTTTTTTGACAACGAATCTGGAGAGATACAGTTTAATGTACAAGCAGAAAAAAACGCTACGAAAAACAATTGCTCTATAGGTATTTTTCATGGCATACAACTTGATAACTGCATAGCTTCGGACGGCACAATAAGTCTTACGACTACGACAAAAACTTATGAGGGTCTGCCGTTTAGGGATTTTTGTGAAGGACTTATATACTTACATTTTTACAATATAAACACAACAAAAATAAGCGACAGTCAGGATCTAACCCTTAACATAGACGGAGTAAGCTATGACTTTGATTACTTGGATAATCGCAACGGTGGGAGGATGACATACGAAATGCTAAAAGATCGCTATAGCGGTTCCGGAGGTTTCGTTCTGTTCTCCTATGACAATTTTTATTCGTTGCCAAAAGATGCCGTAAATATAACCGTTGACAGCGCTCTAAATAAAGCAAGTTCTAATCCGGTACAAAATAGGGTGATAGCACAAGAACTTGAAAATAAGTTTGATAAAGCAGGCGGAGAGATTGACGGCAATGTAACAATAAACGGATACTTAATAACAGACGAACTGGAAATAGGCGGTGATTGGGTGCTTAATAACAAGGGTTGGTCTGATGACACATACCTTATGGCGACACAGGAAAATCCCGGTCTTATGAGTTCGGCAGATAAAAAAAGATTAGATAGCTTATCAAAAGGAAACTACCTAATAGCCGCTTCCGATACCGATACCGCTATAAAAAGTAGTGCGGATTATG
>CANROO010000167.1 GCA_947632235.1 uncultured Clostridia bacterium | reverse complement strand
TCGCCTCTCTCGGGGCGTTCGCGTCTTTCGCCTCTTTCATGGCGTTCGCGTCTTTCCCTGTCGGGTCTCTCGCCTCTCTCTGGACGCTCTCTTCTTTCTCTCTCAGGTCTTTCGGGACGCTCTCTTTTCACCCTCTCGGGGCGCTCGCCTCTCTCGGGACGGGCAGTTTTTTCATCCCTGCCCTCCGAAGAAACTGCCTCAGCGCCTTCTGCCGAAGCCGAGCCTTCGGGCCTTGCAGGCTTTTCAGACTTGCCCGACAAAGCGGCAAGGACCTTCTCCGCCACATCGTCCTCAACACTGCTTGAATGGCTTTTAACGGAAAAACCCATGCTGTTGAGCATTTCTATTATCTCTTTATTTTCTTTTCCTGTCTGTCTGGCTATTTCGTAAACTCTCTTTTTTGGCAAAAGAAACACCTCCTGTAAAATATGGACAAATTACCTTTCATTGCATTGTGCGCCGAGAAGCTCAGAAAGGCGTGAAGCAAAATTTTCATCTGTTATGCCGAATACCGTTCTGTTGAATTTGCCTACCATTCTGCTCAGCTCTTCCCTGCTTGAAAAAATATAATATGAAATATTGTAATATCTGCATTTGTTCATGAACCTTGAGCGGGTATTCTCCGAAGCATCCGAAGCTATTATGACAAGCCGGACGCCTCCGTTTTTGATACTTATCTCCACGCTGTCCTCGCCCGTGATAAGCATTCCCGCTCTTTGGCAAAGCGACAGCATCGAGCCCGTTGCTCTATCCATTGTTTTCCTCCAGCTGTTTTTTCAGCTCGTCATACACTTCCTTGGGTACTGCAGTCTTAAAAGACCTTTCAAGCCCTTTATTCCTGCATGCCTTCTCAAAACATTCCATACTTCTGCATATATATGCGCCTCTGCCTGATTTTTTGCCGGTGAAATCAAGTGAAAATTCGCCCGTGTCGCTTCTGACAACTCTTATAAGCTCCTTTTTGCTCTTCATTTCCTGGCAGCCTGTGCATTTTCGCATAGGGACCTTCTTTTTTATCATAGAATACCCTCCCGCAGACTATTTTTCATCCTCGCCGCTGTCCTCATCGTAGTCGTCATCGTCATAGTCTTCATCATCGTAGTCATCATAATCATCGTCATAATCATCGTCATAATCATCATCATAGTCATCATCATCGTAGTCATCGTCATAATCGTCGTCGTAGTCATCATCATAGTCTTCATCATCGTAGTCATCGTCATAATCATCGTCATCGTAGTCATCGTCGTAGTCATCATCGTAGTCGTCGTCATAGTCATCATCGTAGTCATCGTCATAATCATCGTAGTCATCATCGTAATCGTCATCGTAGTCATCATCATAATCATCATAGTCATCGTCATAGTCATCATAATTGTCATCATCGAAATTATCCTCGGGCTTTTCGTCCTCATCAAAGCTTATGAAGTCGGTAGCCTTAGCCTGAGTTTCGCTCTTGATGTCTATTTTCCAGCCCGTAAGCTTGGCCGCAAGTCTTACATTCTGTCCCTCCTTGCCTATGGCAAGCGAAAGCTGATTATCCGGCACTACGACCTTTGCACTCTTTTCATCCGACTGTGCGTCTATTCTGACGGCAATGACCTTGGCAGGTCTTAAGGCGGCGTTTATAAATTCTGCAGGATCCTCGTCCCACGGTATTACATCTATCTTTTCACCGCAAAGCTCATTTACTATGGCGTCTACTCTTGTGCCGTTCTGTCCCACGCAGGCGCCCACGGCGTCAACGCCCTCCACGGTAGAGTGTACCGCCATTTTTGTTCTGGAGCCGGCTTCTCTGGCTATGCCCTTTATTTCAACACTGCCGTCAAATACCTCGGGCGACTCCAGCTCGAAAAGTCTCTTTACAAGCTCGTAATGCGTTCTTGAAACCTTTATCTGCGGATCCTTGTTTGTCTTTACCACCTTGAGTATATAAACCTTTATTCTTTTGCCCGTTTTGTATGTTTCTCCGGGTATCTGCTCCGAAACCTGAAGGAAGGCGTCCATCTTGCCGAGCTTTACTATAACGTTGCCTCTGGAGTCCGTTCTTTCAACTATAGCGGTATCGCATTCTCTTTCCTTTGCCGCAAATTCATTGTATATCTTTTCTCTTTCAGCCTCTCTGAGCTTCTGCACGACTATCTGCTTTGCGCTCTGCGCGGCGCTTCTTCCGAAGTCCTTCGGCGTAATATCGTTGTCGATAAGATCGCCGAGCTCATATGTCGGATTGAGCTTTCTGGCTTCTTCAAGAGAGATGTCGGTAAATTCATCGACTACCTCGTCAACCACCTCTCTCTGAGCGTATGCCTTCATCTCGCCCGTCTGTCTGTCGATCTCCACACGCATATTGGCATAGTTGCCGTATATCTTTTTGCAGGCTGTAACAAGCGAGTTTTCTATAGCTTCAAATATTATCTCCTTGTCGATTCCTTTTTCCTTGCCTACAAGGTCCAAAGCTAAAATCAATTCTTTGCTGTCCATTTTGAATAAATCCTCCTATGTTAAATAATAACGGTCAGTCTGACCGATGCAACATTTTTTCTTTCAAACTCCAGTTTTTCGCCCGCCTCGTTCTCTATGGCAACATTGCCGCCTTCAAGTCCTATAAGGCTTCCCCTGTATTCCTTTATGCCGTCAAGGGCTTTAAAAAGCTTTACATCCACAAGCCTGCCCTTGTACTTTGTATATTCCGCATCTCTCTTGAGCACTCTGTCAAGACCCGGAGAGCTGACCTCCATAATATAGGGCTGTTCCGTGAGGTCATCGCCCAGCTTTTCATCGAGCGCCCTGCTCACAAGCTCGCAGTCGTCTATCCCGACACCGCCCTCCTTGTCGATATACACTCTTAAATACCATTGCGGTCCTTCCTTAACAAACTCGCAGTCCACAAATTCCAAACCGTTTTCATCGAGTATGGGCATTACATTCTGCTCCGTAAGCTTAACTATTTCCTTAGCCTGCAAATTATCTCCTCCGATTTCAAATATAAAACGAGAGTGGGCATGACCCACTCTCTGATACTTAACATCATTTAACAGTGAAAATTATAACATCAAATACAATAAAATGCAAGTGTTTTTTTAATAAAACAGAATATTTTTTTATTTTTTTATTAAAATATGTATTATCAAGACATATAAGGGGAGTAAAGCCTATGTATTTATATAAGAAAAAAGCCTGCTCAAACTTCAAGCCCATGAGCGATATGCCTCACACATTTTCAAGCGAGCCAAGATGCAGTCACTGCGCCTATTTCTCAACAAAAAACTGCTGTAAAAGCTATCTTGACGCCCTGGAATATCCCGATGAGGACTGCTGAAATATAAAAGCCGTACTGCCAAAGAGCAATACGGCCTTTTATTTATACTACCTGTCTGTTCTGCCATTTTCCGCTTCTGTAGTGGCAGATAAAGAAAAGCATCCTCACGAACCAGTCTATTATCATTGCCACCCATACGCCGAAAACGCCTAAGCCCATATACTGACCTATTACATAGCTCAATATTACTCTGCATATCCACATTGATATTATGGAAACTATCATGCTGTACTTTACATCGCCCGCAGCCCTGAAAACATTCGGCAGCACGAACGAAAGAGGCCATATGAGTATGGAGCAGGTGCCGTGAAGCATAAGTATATGCGTTGCGGAGCTTGCCGCCATATCCGAAAGATTATATACCCTCATTATAAACGGGAGCACAACAAATGTAAAGCCTACGGAGACCATTATGCCCAGATAGGCAAAGATATGAAGCTTTTTGGTGTAATACCTTGCCTGCTCAAAGTCTCCTGCGCCCACGCATCTGGCTATGACCGTTACTACGGCAAGACCCGCGGCCGTTCCGGCTATGTTCTGGAAGCTCGCAATAATGTTGCTTACAGCATTAGCCGCTATGGCATATGTACCGAAGGTGGAAACAAGGCTCAAAACCAAAATTTTGCCTAGCTGAAACATACTGTTTTCCATGCCGTTGGGAATACCTATGTAAAGTATGCGCTTTACCATATCCCACCTTATCCTGTATTTAAAGCTCCTTTTGATATGCAGGGCATTGTTCTGATTTGCCGCAAGGCAGATGATGACTGCCGCCGCCACGGCTCTAGAAACAAGAGTAGGTATGGCAACGCCCTCTGCGCCTCTGTGAAAGCCGTAAATAAGTATGGCATTTCCTATCACATTTATGGCGTTCATGAGTATGGACACCTTCATTGATACCTTTGAATTGCCCATAGAGCGGAATATTGCCGCTCCGCAGTTATAAAGCGCAATAAAGGGTATGGAGGCTGAAACTATGAGAAGATAAACATTCGCATAACCCTCCACATCCGCGTCTATATGTCCGAATACTCCGTGAAGTATGAAGTTTTTGAATATATAGCTGAAAATATCCATTCAAATATAAGGGAACTTGA
>CANROO010000166.1 GCA_947632235.1 uncultured Clostridia bacterium | reverse complement strand
GGCTGGATAGACACCTGTCCCTTCTGGGACGATGACGGAAACGCCTATCTCATAAGGGGCGTTGCAAAGAGCAGGATAGGCTACAAGAGCAAGCTCTTTCTGCACAAAATGTCACCGGACGGCACAAGGCTTCTGGATGACGGAGTGCTTGTGTTTGACGGCAGGATAAATCATCCCACTATAGAAGGTCCCAAGATGTATAAGAGAAATGGCTATTACTACATATTTGCTCCTGCAGGCGGTGTTCAGCAGGGCTGGCAGATGGTTGCAAGAAGCCGTGACATATACGGCCCCTATGAACACAGAGTTGTCATGTGGCAGGGCGACAGCCCCATAAACGGACCTCATCAGGGCGGACTTGTGGATATGCCTAACGGCGAAAGCTGGTTCCTTCACTTCCAGGATCTGGAGGGCTATGGCAGGATAACGCATTTACAGCCCGCAAGGTGGACGGATGACGATTGGATAGAAATGGGCATAGACACCAACAACGACAAAATAGGCGAGCCTGTTTTGGAATATAAAAAGCCTGTTGACACAAGTGAGGTCCTGCTCCCCGTTGACAGTGACGACTTCGGGGGCGATAAGCTGAGCCTTCAGTGGCAGTGGCAGGCGCATCCGAGGGACGAGTTCTATTCTCTTACGGACAAGGGCTTAAGGCTTTATGCTCTTCCCTTTGAGGGCGAAAACATTTCTTATGCGCCCAATGTGCTCTGCGAGCTTATGACAAGACCCAATTTTACAGTCACGGTAAAGGCGGATATGTCGCTTAATGAAGGCGAGAGCTGCGGACTTGTGATAACGGGAGGCAGCTATTACGGCATAAGAATTGAAAACGGCAAAGCGCTTCAGGTGAGCTTCGACCTTGAAAAGGATGAAGTGACTCACGAAATAATAACCGCCGAAAAGAGCTTCGGGGGAAATACGGTATATTTAAGGCTTGCCGTGTCCTATCTCTGCAATATAGACTGCTTCATAAGCACCGACGGCAAAAGCTACGAAAGGCTCGGCGGTACTCTTACATATAAGGTGTCGCGCAAAAGCTGGGTAGGCGGCAAGATAGGTATATTCTCCGTAGGCAATAAAGAAAACAAAGGCGGTTACACCGATTTTGAATATGTTGATGTGGAGTGACGGCATTGAGATATTATGACGATATCATACTTGACAAGAGCATAAAAGATTTTAAAGGCTTTGTTAAAAGAGGTTTTTCTGTTATAGATTATTATGCTGTGTGCATTTGTGAAAAAAATTCCAATTTATTGGAAATAATAAGCATAAACAATATTTTAAAGGCTTGCTGTAAGTCTTATGACTACGGCGTCATAGGCATAGTAAAGAGCAAGACTGCGGCACAGGAGCTTACGGCAAAGCTTATAGAGGACTGGATGAAGGAGAATGACAGCCTTGAAGGCTTCAAGGAATATTACAACGGTAAATGCAGGTAGGTGATATATTTGGGCGTGGTGCTTTGTGTTTTAAAGATAATATTGATAGTTCTGGGTGCTGTGCTCGGTACCGCGCTTTTGCTCATTGTGCTTCTTCTGTTCAACAGCTTCCGTTATGAGGCGTCTGGCAGTAAAGAAAACGAGCTTCGCTTCAATTCGGACTTCAAATGGCTTTTCGGTATACTCAAGGGCTATTACAGCATATCGGGCGGAGTCACGGAATATGCCGTTACGCTGCCGTTTGGCATAAAGCTTTTAAGCTACAGTTCAGAGCCCGATTTAAGCTATGAGCTTGACAATGAAAATTTACTGAATGACGAGCCGTTTTATGATGATGAAAGCGGCGTAAAAAATAAAAAACGCTCCATAGCCGACAGGCTGAGAGCGGTATTCGGCAGAATTAAGGACTTTGTCACAAGCGTTAAAGAAAAAATCAGGCTTGTGCAGAGCTTTAATACAAAATATAATATAAAAAGCCTTACGGAGGCGACATACAGGCTTATAAGGAAGCTTTTAAAAAACATAGGCTTCAGAAGGCTTGAGGTTGCCGGTACAATGGGCTTTGACAATCCCGCAGGCACTGGCGCGGCGATAGGCGCAATAAGCGCCGTATCCGCTCTTCTTCCGTTCAGCATTGACATAAGGGGAAATTTTGAACAGAAGGAGCTTACGGGAAATTTCAGACTAAAGGGAAGGACAAATCTTTTCAGAATTTTGTTCCCCATAGCGTTGTATGTGTTCACAAGACCTGTATGGCCTTTGGCAAGGGATTATTGGAAGGGAGATTTATATGAGCTTTAATGAAAACTTACAGACAATGTTCAACAAACTGGATAACTTTGTTTCCAGCAAAACAGTTGTGGGAGAGCCTATAGATTTAGGCGGTGTTACCGTTGTGCCTCTTGTGGATGTTTTCTTCGGCATGGGTGCAGGCGCTTCCGATGCCAAGGATAAGGGAAGCAAGTCCTCGGGCGCAGGCGGTATTGGCGCCAAGATGTCCCCCAGCGCAGTTATGGTGATTTCGGGCAAGAGCGTCCAGGTAATAAGCATAAACGATACGAGCAGTGTCAACAAGCTTATAGACATGGTGCCCGGCATTGTGAATAAGCTTAATCTCGGCGCATCTGCGGAGGAATGATATGAGAAGCGATGTATTTATGGAACAGCTTGTAAAAAGGGAATTTACACAGCGTGAAAGGACTAAAAGGACTTATATTATAGGCATTGCCATAGCTGTTCTGGTCTTTTTGTGGCAGATATGTATGGACAGCGCAAGCGCCAGCTTTGCCGAGGGCAATGACAACATGGGCTATGCCTTTACGCTTTTGTATATCATAATTGTCGGCATCGTCATATATATTGCCGTCAAAAAAATAAAGGAGCTCAACAGGGAGTATGAATATATATATGTAAACGGCTCTCTTGAAATCGATGTCATCAAAAACCGCTCAAAGCGCAAAAAAGTATATGAGGGCATGGTTTCCGAGTTTGAGCTTATGGCGCATATTGACGACAAGGAGCATCTTGCTATGTATGACAAGCTTCCTATTGTGGACTACAGCAGCGGAGAAATACTTGGCAATACATATGTCTTTATCGCCTCATACAAGGGAAAGAGAAAAAGATTCATAGTAGAGCCCAAAGAGGATATTCTCATGTCTATGCGCAGGGAGCTTACACCGCGCAGACTTTATTTAAAGAAAAAAATAACGGAGGAAAAACCAAATGCATGAATTAGTTATCGTTCTTGACTTCGGCGGTCAGTACAACCAGCTCATTGCCAGACGAGTGCGTGAGTGCAATGTATACTGCGAGGTAAAGTCATATAAGACCTCTATAGAGGAGATAAAGGCACTTAATCCCATAGGCATAATATTTACGGGCGGACCCAACAGTGTTTATCTTGAGGACTCACCCACGATAAGCAGTGAAATATTTGAGCTTGGCGTGCCTGTGCTCGGCATATGCTATGGCTGTCAGCTCATGGCGCATCTCACGGGCGGAAAGGTAAAGAGCGCGCAGACAAGCGAATACGGCAAGACCGTTACATATTTTGACAACGATTCTCTGCTTTTTGATAAGCTCCCCGAAAAGGGCATTACATGGATGAGCCACACCGACTATATAAGCGAGCCGGGCGAGGGCTTTAAAATAACGGCGCACACGGACAACTGTCCCGTTGCAGCTATGGAAAACAGCGAAAGGAAGCTCTACGGCATACAGCCTCATCCCGAGGTAATGCATACCGAAAACGGCACCGCCATGCTCAGGAATTTCCTTTACAATGCCTGCGGCTGCTCGGGCGACTGGAGTATGTCGAGCTATGCCAAGACGGCTATTGAGCAGGTCAGACAAAAGGTGGGCAAAGGCAAGGTGCTTCTTGCTCTCAGCGGAGGCGTTGACAGCTCCGTGCTTGCGGCTCTGCTTTCAAAGGCTGTGGGCAATCAGCTCACATGTATATTTGTAGACCACGGCCTTATGCGTAAAAACGAGGGCGATGAGGTAGAGGCAGCCTTTGCCGACTGGGATGTAAACTTTGTGCGCGTGAACGCAGGCGAAAGATTTTTGGGCAAGCTTGCAGGCGTGAGCGATCCCGAAACAAAGCGCAAGATAATAGGCGAGGAATTTATAAGAGTATTTGAGGACGAGGCAAAGAAGATAGGCGCTGTAGATTTTCTTGCTCAGGGAACTATCTATCCCGATGTTATAGAATCCGGCGCAGGCGATGCCGCAGTCATAAAGAGCCATCACAATGTAGGCGGTCTGCCCGACTATGTGGATTTCAAGGATATAGTAGAGCCCTTAAGACTTCTTTTCAAGGATGAAGTCAGAAAGCTCGGCATGGAGCTTGGACTTGCGGATTATCTTGTGTGGCGTCAGCCCTTCCCGGGCCCCGGACTTGCCATAAGGATAATAGGCGACATAACAAAGGAGAAGGTAGAGATACTTCAGGATGCTGACGCAATTTTCAGAGAGGAAATAGCAAATGCAGGTCTTGA
>CANROO010000165.1 GCA_947632235.1 uncultured Clostridia bacterium | reverse complement strand
ATAAAATCCCAAAAACATTTATCCTATCTCATAGGCATCATATCCCCAAGAATTATGTAAAAGTGAGGAACAACCGCTTATATCATTTCCCTTTGTGAGATCAAGGCTTTCGCCTATCCCTGAGCACATTATAACACAGTATTATATTTTTTGCAAGTCTAAGCTGATCTCACAGCCCTTTCTATAGCCGTTTCCATTACCTCGCAGGCAAGAGTGCCCACCACATTCACATCGGCTTCAAAACCGCCCACCGACAGAGCATAAACGCTGTCGCCGTCCGACATGGTATGCACGGGGCTTATCCTGCGCGCAAGTCCGTTCTGCGCCATGGCCGCCGTCTTGCAGAGCATGGATTTTTCAAGCCCTGCATTTGTTATCACAGCGCCTATTGTGGTGTTGCCCGTGAAAAGATTTCTGGGCTTTATGCTCTTGTACATCTCCGTCTTGAAGTCCAAAAAATTTCCGCTGCCGTCATGAAGACCTGCAATTTTGTTTCCCCTGCCGTCAAAAACATCGCCGAAGGCGTTTACAATGACTATGGCGCCCACCATAAGTCCGCCTGTTTCAACGGCGTATATGCCTATGCCCGACTTCTGCGCGCCCTCCATGCCGTAGAGCTTGCCGACATATGCGCCTGTTCCTCCGCCTACAGAGCCTTCCTTGGGCTCTCTTTTTTCGGAATTGACACAGGCTTGGTAGCCCATTTCCTTGTCGGGACGCGAAAACGCAGAACCGCAGCCCAGATCGAATATACAGCTCTGACACACAAGGGGCACCTTCGCAAAGCCCGTTTCAAAACCTATGCCTCGCTCCTCGAGATACTGCATAACGCCTGCCGAGGCGTCAAGTCCGAAGGCGGAGCCGCCGCTCAGCACAAGCGCGTGTATGCTGTCGGCATGCATGAGGGGATTTAAAAGAGGGGTCTCCCTGGAAGCGGGACCTCCGCCCCTTATGTCAATGCCTGCGCCCATGCCGTCTTTGGAGAGTATGACGGTAACGCCTGTTTTGCCCTCGTTGTCCTGCGCATTGCCTATGTATATGTCGCCTATGTCGTTTAATGAAATTTCTCGCATATTTATGCCTCCTTTGATTTAAGTATAGCATTGAGAGAAGGACAGCGCAAGGGGGAATTTTTCGACAGTTTGAGGCGCCCTCTCGGGCGCCTCTCTCATTCATACATTATTCATTATCTACTGTGCGGTTTCATCGGTGTTTTCTTCCGTTTCGTTTTGCTGTTCGGTGTTATTTTCTGCTGCGCCGGATGTTATATTCACCTTTACGCGCACTTCCTCCTTAAGCGCCGCATTTGGCGGTACATTCAGCACAAGGGGCACCTCATGCTCGCCTTCTCCAAGCCCCGTCAGATCCACAAAGGGCGCAAGCGAAGCCACATCCACATCCGCTCCGCCTATATCCGCCGTTATGTTTTCGGGAAGTACTGCGCTGAGTCCCTGTCCCAGGCCTCTCAGGCTTATGTCGGAGGCAGGGATATTGTACTCACGGCTGTCCTTTACGCTCACATTCACGGTCACGGATATTGTGCTCTGACTGCTGTCCGCAGGCTCAAGTCCCGCGTTTTTGAGTATATCGCTTATATCCACGGCATATGATGTGGTCTCGGTTATACTGCTTATATCCACGGGCGGAAGCGTTATTGACTTGGGAGCATCCTCCGAGGCCGTTGTAACTCTCACGCTGTTGGGCGAATACTCTATCGTGCCCAGCTGAAGATGCGGTGCGAGAGCTCCCGTGGTCTCGGGCGGATCTACCGATACGGTAGTGTTGCGCCTTATATTTATGCTTACGGGCACGGACGCAGGTTCTATAACAAAACCGCTCAGGGCGTTGTCCTCGCCGTCATATGCCGTAAGTGTGCAGTTGCCCGTTATGTCGGACTTCTGCGCCGATATATCTATCACAGCGACCGCCTTTTCTACCTGCGACACCTTGTTTTCGGGTCCCGTTATCTTTACGCGGTTCACGGAGCCCGTTGGTTTTCCTGCGCTGTAGCCCACCGCAGGCGAGCCCGTGCTCCTGAGCTCCACATTCACGGTCTTTGACCTTGCCCTGTCTATCTGTACCTCGCACATGGTCGGGTAATAGCTCGATATTTCATAGTTATAGCCGTAAATATTGTTCGGCAGAGACGGAGTAATGACTATGGGCACGGACTTGGGGAAAACATCATCGGAGCCCAGGTCTATCTTTGAAAGGTCTATCTTTGCCTTTATTGCCGTCCTGTTGCTTTCACGGCTCAGCTCGTCAAGAGCAGGCCTTGTGGCCTCTACCTTTATCATAACGCCGTAGTTTTCAAACTGCTCAAGATTGCTCACAACATAGCCGTTGTCAGTGAGATAGTCCATGTTTTCAAAGCTGAGCAGTGTGTTGAAGCTCTTTATCTCCGTGGGGTTTATGGTGTTCATGACAAGTATCCACGCAAATATGGCCGCGGCAAGGGAAAGGAGCTTCCAGTGTACATCCCTTGTGAGCATTTTTTTCAGAATGCCGAGTTTATCGGAGGAGCGATTTTCTTTATCTTCCATTTTTCTTACCCCTCCATATCTTGTTTATATTTATTGCGGAGGTCTTTGCGCCCTCCGAAATGCCTTCGAGCATTTTTTTGAGCTCGTGGGAGGTCACGGCTCTTCTGAGCTTGCCCTCCTTGGCAATGGATATCTTGCCCGTTTCCTCGGAAATGACTATTATATAAGCGTCAGAATTCTCGCTGCAGCCCACGGCAGCCCTGTGCCTTGTGCCGAGCGACTGGTCTATCTCCGTCTGCGTTATGGGCAGAAGACAGCATGCCGCCGCAATTTTGTTGTTCCTTATTATCACAGCGCCGTCGTGCAGAGGCGTTTTGTTTACAAATATATTCTGCAGCAGAGGCGCAGTTATTTCGCCGTCTATCGATACCGATGAGGGGTTGTTGGCATAGTCGCCCATGGACACCTGCTGTTCTATAACAATGAGGGCACCCGTTTTTTCGGCTGAAAGGTTGATGCATGCCTTATATATCTCGTCTGCCGATTCTCTTGAGATCTTTCCGGGTATAACATTTGTGGGCAGTATGCCCGACACGCTCGTCACGGCACCCGTGCCTATCTGCTCGAGAGCCTTCCTGAGCTCGGGCTGGAATATGATTATGACCGCTATGATGCCCACGGAGAGCGTTCTCTCTATTATCCACGTGAGGGTATAGAGGTGGAGATAATATCCCAGAAATGAAATGAGCACGATTATAAGAAGGCCTCTGAAAAGCGTCCATGCCCTTGTTTCCTGTATCCAATGTATGACTATGTAAAAAATAAGCGCTACAAGCAATATATCTATCACATCGGTAATGCGAAGCGAAGGTATCCTGAGTGTATTTATATTTATCTGTCTGAAAAAATCACCGAATGGAGTTGCGATTCCGTTCTGCATAGCTTCACCTTCTTTAAAAACATATATCCTTATTATAAGTATAACATAGAATTAAGAAGTATAATGTTACAAATTGATTAAAATACGAATAATTTTATAAAAATTTACGAATGATATGGCTATGCTTAAAAGATTTTTTGCTTACGGACTTACGGGGACAGCTCTTGAGGTGATATGGACGGGAATTTTCGGGCTTATGAGCGGTGACAGGAGCCTTACGGGACACAGCTCCGTCATAATGCTTTTCATATACGGCATGGTGGTGTTTATGGAGCCTCTTTTTGCCCAGCTCGAGCGCAGACCGCTTTTTCTGCGCGGTATAGTGTATATGTCGCTCATATTCGCCGTGGAATACTGGAGCGGACTTGTTCTGAGAAGAATGGATATGACCGTGTGGGATTATTACGCCTCTCCGCTCAACATAAGGGGCGTAATACGCATCGACTATGCGCCCGTGTGGTTCGGCACGGGGCTTATGTATGAATTTATGTTCAGGGAGCTTAAGGGTAATACTTTCGGCAGGAGGTGAATAAGCTATACAAAGGACAGCAGACGGGAGAAAAAAATAATGCTTAACTATATATGGGGCGCAGTGATATTCATAGGCATAGCCGTGGGAGCTTTTACGGGAAGGCTTGCGGAGGTCACCGACGGCGCGGTAAATTCGGCAAAGGAGGCCGTACAGCTGGGTATAACAATGCTCGGCATAATGTCCATGTGGACGGGTATAATGAAGGTGGGAGAAAAGGCAGGGCTTATAAAGATGCTTTCAAAAAGGCTCATGCCATTTCTGCATTGGCTCTTTCCCGATGTGCCCAAGGAGCATAAGGCAATGGAGCACATCTCCGCAAATGTCATAGCAAATATTCTGGGGCTTGGCTGGGCGGCTACGCCTGCCGGCATATCAGCAATGAAGGAGCTTCAGACCCTGAATGCCCATAAGGAGAGGGCAAGCAGGGCAATGTGCATGTTCATGATATTCAATATGTCATCTCTTCAGCTCATAAGCATAAACATAATAGCCTACCGCTCGCAGTACGGCTCTACGAATCCGTCCGAGATAATAGGGC
>CANROO010000164.1 GCA_947632235.1 uncultured Clostridia bacterium | reverse complement strand
TATGGCGTCAAAGTTTTGATATATCACGCATTTGTCGGAATGAGGCATAATATCAATGTTGTTGTGGTCGTGATGTTGATGCGTTACAAGTATGAGATCGGCAGGCAAGTCATATCCCTCGCCTGCGAAAGGATCTATATAAATCACTTCGCCTGTTCCGAGTATAAGCCTAAAACTGCCGTGTCCCTGATATAAAATCTCTGTCATGCTTGCTCCCTCCTTGAATTTTGTATTAAAGAAGCGGTGAAATAAGTCTTGCGAAGGACTCCTGCACCTTCATTATTATTCCTCTGTTTTTATATCTTTCCGCTGTTATTTCAACGCTGTCTTCAATATCCTTGAGATACTGTCTGTCAAAATCTGCGGCAACATCGGAATTATACATAAATGCGTTCACCTCGAAATTGAGCTTGTAGCTTCTTATGTCCATGTTGGCTGTACCGACGGACACAACAACGCCGTCTATTGTCATAACCTTGGAATGTATGAAGCCTTTTTTGTATTCATAGCATTTCACTCCCGCCTCTATAAGCTCGCCCATGTAGCTGAGGCTGCATGAATGTACAAAGGGGTGGTCGGGCTTTGCGGGAATTATAATGCGCACATCCACTCCCGATATAGCGGCTGTTTTAAGGGCGTTCAAAAGTCCCTCGTCAGGCGCAAAATAAGGCGATTCTATATATATATTCTTGTTTGCTTCCGTTACCATTCTGAAGTAGCCGTTATATATATTGTCCCACTTTGTGTCGGGTCCGCTGGACACTATCTGCATATCCACATTTCCGTCGGGTTTTTCAATATCCGGGAAATGCCTTTTTGTTATCTCCATTTTTTCACCCTTGGTGAAATTCCAGTCCATTATAAAGCGAAGCTGAAGGTCGTATACCGCCCACATAGCCTGTTTTGCCGTCTATTACTGTTATCTTCCTGTGATTTCTGTAGTTTATCCTTATGCCCTTGGGAGGAAGGAAAATTCTCACTTCTCCGCCTGCGTCGGTGAGCTTTTTGGTAAAGGCTGAACTGTTGCGCACATTTCCCATACCGTCGTAGAGGAGCTTGACCTCGACGCCTTGCTTTGCCTTCTCCGCAAGCAGGTCTACAATGGCATTGCCGAGCCTGTCGTCATGTACGAGATAATATTCCATATATACATAGTCCTTGGCGCTTCTTATGTCGTCCATAAGGCTTTTGAACTTAGCTCTGCCTTCATGAAAGGCTTTTATACTGTTTCCGTGTCTGTATATGCTGTCGGAGCTGTTGTAATTCATGCGCACAAAGTTATTAAGATGCCATGTATGCTCAAGCGGTATTATCCTTTCCTCAAATTTTGTCGGCAGAGTATTCTTTGCGATCTCGGGATATTTAGCCGAAATTTCGCGGTATATCTGCTTGTCTTCATCGCTCTTTTTCTCAAACCATTTGTGCTTTCTGCCTTCAAATCCGAATATAAGATATATTATGAATCCAAAATAGGGTAGGAATGAAAGCACCATAAGCCAAGCCCATATCACACCGGGGTTTTTCTTTTCAAAGAAAACAACGAATACGGCAAAGGCAAGATTTATGACAAAAAGCATTGCCAGAAAAACATACCAAAATTCTCCTATCAAGTCAAACACATAGTCATCCCCTTAATTTTAAATTATGATTATATAGTAATATAATAACATATTTTCATACGATTGGCAACAATATATATAAAAAAATTACAGCAATTTGTTGACAGCCGTAAAATAAAGAATTATAATAAAAATAGTAAAAAAATATACGAGGAGGAAAAAATTATGGAAAATTGTTTATACTGCAAGAACAAGGAAAAGCTGGATTCGCTCATGATCTACATTGCAGATCTCAAGGTGTGCAAGCTCTATCTTTTCAAGGAGCAGACCTACTACGGCAGATGCGTCATAGCCTATAAGGATCACAATGTTGACTTCACCGAGCTCAATGCCGAGGAATCCGCAGCGTTTATAAGCGATATGCAGACTGTCGGAAGGGCAATAATGAAGAGCGTTAACCCTGCAAAGGTAAATTACGGCATGTTCAGCGACACACTTCCGCACCTTCATGTGCATATTGTGCCCAAGCAGAAGGACGGATACGGCTTCGGCGGTACATTCGAGATGAATGTAAATCCGCCAAAGTATCTGAGCGATGCGGAGTATAAGGAAATAATAGATAAAATAAAGAGCAATTTATAATAGGGGTCAGAGCCTTACGCTCATATTCAAAAAATCGGCAAGGCCTCCGCTGTATTTTCGGCGGAGGCTTTTTTATATGTTTGAATCACCTGCTTTTCGGGTGAAATTTTTTTTGCTGATTTTTTATAAATACTATTGACATTTTAATATTACAGTTGTAATATATAGATGTACTACAGCTGTAATATTTAATAAAATTTAAGGAGTGATATTATGAAAAAATTAGTTATAATGCTTTTAATACCCGTATTGTCAGTCTTTACCGCCTGCTCGGCCGGCAGCGGTGAGACTTCATCCGTTGATTACGGCTCATATTTCGGCGAGAGAGAGGGCTGTGCTGTGTTCTATGACGCTTCCGAGGACAAAACGGAGGTATATAACGAAGAAATGGCAAATACGAGATTTTCACCCAATTCCACATTTAAGATAATATCCACGCTTGCAGGGCTTAAATACGGTGTTTTAAAGGATGAAAATTCGCATATGAGCTACAACGGCGGAGACTATCCCATTGACAGCTGGGAAAGTGACTTAAATCTCAAAGAGGCTTTCCAAAATTCTTGCGTATGGTATTTCAGACAGGTCATAGACGGAGTAGGGCAGGAAAATATGCAGAAGGATATTGATAATTTAAACTACGGTAACCGCGACATAAGCATGTGGCAGGGCAGCGGAGAAGCTCCCACACCCGACACAAACGGCTTTTGGCTCGGCTCTTCGCTTGAAATCTCTCCCCTTGAAATGACGCATATCATTGCCGACATATTCGAGGACAGAACAGACTACGACAGCTCCCATATAGACATACTTAAAGACATAATGCAGAGCGATATACCCGATATTTACGGCAAGACGGGCGCAGGCAGAGATAATTCCGCATGGTATTCGGGCTTTTATGAAAATAACGGCAAAAAAATATATTTCGCCGTCCACATGGAGGGCGGAGATATACTCACAGCCGGAGCGGATGCAAAGGAGACCGCATGCAGAATAATAGGCGACAGGCTTTCTTCGGCTGACAATTAATGATGATGCTGTTATAATTATATTACAATTGTAATATAAGAGGTGATAGGCTTGATAAAAATATCGGATGCCGAGCTTGAAATAATGCAGGTCATATGGGACAAAAGTCCAATAAGTACGAATGAAATAGTAGAAGCAATGTCCCATAAAAAAAGCTGGAATATGTGCACCGTGCATACTCTTATTTCAAGGCTCGAAAAAAAAGGCGCCATAGAGCACAAAAAGGACGGAAGACTTTATATATATTCCCCTCTGTTATTGAAGAAGGATTATGCAGCATCCGAAAGCAGGACCCTTGCACGCCGTTTTTATGACGGAGCGGTGAGCAAAATGGTCATGGGCTTCATAGATTCGGATATGCTGTCCTCGGATGAAATTTCGGAGCTCAGGAAAATGCTCGATGAAAGGGAAAATAAATGATATATCATTTTTTGATGTCAAATGCAGTCATAGCCTTATATATTATTTTCATATCCGCAATAAGACATTTTATGCGCATACCGCCTAAATACAGCAGGCTTATGTGGATAACATGTCTGTTGCTCATGCTGACTGTCTTTATCCCCAATATCAGCATATCCGCTCCCGTTTTCCCGGAGCCGGCACAGCGCATCGCTTCATCAGATATGCTCGCTGTACCCGTCGGCGCAGAGCTTTATGTGTCCTCGTACAGCCTTGATTTTGTATATTATATATGGCTCATAGGTGTATCGGCAGGCATTATACTGTTTCTTTTTGCAATGCTTA
Organism: uncultured Clostridia bacterium; assembly: GCA_947632235.1. Lineage (GTDB taxonomy): Bacteria > Bacillota > Clostridia > Lachnospirales > CAG-274 > Gallispira. The sequence continues at coordinate 589 of CANROO010000164.1, read as the reverse complement.
TGCTCGCTGTAATGCCTAAGATACCCGTTGACTGCGCCGTCTTTAATGAACTGTGCCGAAAGCTGGGCATAAGGGCAAAATTATACCGCTCACGGTATATAAGATCGCCCGTTTCATTCGGCATTATAAATCACAAGGTAGCTTTGCCTCAAAGAGAATACAGCGCCGAAGAGCTTAAATTCATATATATTCACGAGCTTTACCACCATAAGCACGGCGATATGCCCGTAAATCTCATTATGAATATATTGTCAGTGCTCTTTTGGTTTAATCCCCTTGTGCATATCATGTCTGCGCTCATGAGACTTGATATGGAAATGTACTGTGACCTCTGCGCAGGCTGTGAATGCGGTGACAGATTGGGCTACGGCAGAACACTTCTTTGCTTGGCAGAGCATGGCCGAGGCTTTATGACGGAGCATTTTTCCGACTACGGCAAGCTTAAAAAACGGCTTGAAGCAATATCAAAACCTCACAACGGTGATCGTAAGGCATACAGCCTTGTATTGTCTGCCGTTATTTTGGTAATGCTCTGCGCAGGTATAAGCATAAATGCCCATGGCGGAGTCATGAGCAGAGCTTCTCTCCC
>CANROO010000163.1 GCA_947632235.1 uncultured Clostridia bacterium | reverse complement strand
TTCTGTTGCTTCTCGCTCCCATTGTCGGTATGCCTGTATTTTTGTTTTCATTATATCACATTCTCAGGATTTTGCAATGCCCTTTTGGGATACTGCATAGTCTCGCTCTCACCGGCAGTTAAGAGAGCTTTATACCTTTTCCAATACTAAAAAACCGCCCTTTCGGGCGGTTTTAAAAAATCAATTATTTATTCTTTAAGTTGAACCAAGCGTCAAGGCCGAGGTACTGCGCTGTATCGCCGAGCTCCTCCTCTATTCTTAAAAGTTGATTATACTTTGCAACTCTGTCTGTTCTTGCGGGAGCGCCTGTCTTGATCTGACCTGCGTTAACTGCGAGAACGATGTCGGCAATAGTTGTATCCTCTGTCTCGCCTGATCTGTGAGATACGACTGCTGTCATATTGTTTCTGTTTGCAAGCTTGATAGCGTCGAAGGTCTCTGTAAGAGTACCGATCTGATTTACCTTGATAAGTATTGAGTTAGCTACGCCGAGGTCAATACCCTTCTGTAATCTCTTTGTGTTGGTAACGAATAAGTCATCGCCTACAAGCTGAACCTTGTCGCCAAGTCTCTCGGTGAGCATCTTCCAGCCTTCCCAGTCCTCTTCTGCAAGACCGTCCTCAATGGAGATGATGGGGTACTTCTCGCAAAGAGCTGCGTAGTATTCAACCATTTCTGCGGATGTTCTTGTGATCTCCTCGGAAGCGCCTGTTGCCTCTGTCTCACCGGGGAAGTGATAGAGACCGTCTTCCTTGTAAAGCTCTGATGAAGCGGGGTCCATAGCGATCCTTATCTGCTCGCCGGGCTTATAGCCTGCCTTCTCCGTAGCCTCAAGTATGTTGTCGATAACCTCGTCTGCCGTTGCGCAGTCGGGAGCAAAACCGCCCTCATCGCCAACGCCTGTTGCAAGACCCTTGCTCTTTAATACCTTCTTGAGCGCATGATAGATCTCACAGCACATTCTTAAAGCTTCGCTGAATGACTTAGCGCCAACGGGCATGATCATAAATTCCTGTAAGTCAACAGTGTTGTCTGCGTGCTTACCGCCGTTCATGATGTTCATCATGGGAACGGGAAGTGTCTTGGCATTGAAGCCACCGAGATACTGATATAAAGGCATATTGAGAGCCTCTGCGGCAGCCTTTGCAACAGCCATTGAAACGCCCAATATAGCGTTTGCGCCGAGCTTAGCCTTGTTGGGTGTGCCGTCAAGAGCTATCATAGCCTCGTCAATGGCAACCTGATCGAGAGCGTTCATACCGATGATCTCATCTGCAATGATGTCGTTTACATTGTTTACGGCATTCATAACGCCGTTACCGCAATATCTGTCTCCGCCGTCTCTCATTTCAACAGCCTCGAACTGACCCGTTGAAGCGCCCGAAGGAACAGCGGCCCTGCCCATTACCTGATTGCCGTCGCCTGTGTCAACGATGACCTCGACCTCAACAGTGGGGTTAGCTCTTGAGTCAAGAACTTCTCTTGCCAAAACATCAACAATTTCCAAATAACCTTTCATTGTTAGTTCTCCTTTCAGATTTGTCAAAATTTTCCTTAGTGATAATTATAACCTATATTACACAAAAAATCTATACATTTATTAAAAAATTATATAAATTTTTGCTTTTTATTTGATAAGAAGCGAATGACCCGTCATTTCCTTAGGCTTTTCGATGTCCATCATATCCAGAAGCGTAGGCGCTATGTCGCAGAGCTTGCCGTCCTCCATGAGTCCCTTTGCCTTATCGCAGTTGATGAGTATAAAGGGCACGGGATTTGTGGTATGAGCCGTAAAGGGCTTGCCCGTTTCATAGTCTATGAGCTGGTCGCTGTTGCCGTGGTCTGCGCAGAGGAACATCTGACCGTCCACCTTCTTAAGGCTCTGCATAACTCTGCCGAGGCAGGAATCTATTGTCTCGACAGCCTTTATTGCGGCAGGCATTATTCCCGTGTGACCTACCATGTCGGGGTTGGCGTAATTTATTATTATTACGTCATACTTTCCGCTCTCTATAGCCTCAATGAGCTTATCGGTCACCTGTATTGCGCTCATCTCGGGCTGGAGATCATATGTGGCTACCTTGGGTGAAGGCACAAGTATCCTGTCCTCGCCCTCGTTCGGCTCCTCAACTCCGCCGTTGAAGAAGAATGTAACATGCGCATACTTCTCGGTCTCGGCTATTCTTGCCTGCTTGAGACCGAGCTTTGAAAGATATTCGCCGAGAGTGTTTGTTATGCTCTCCTTCTTGAAGGCTACTTCCTTGTTCTCTATGGTCACATCGTAGTCCGTGAAGCACACATACTTTACGGGGAAATATCCCTTGGGTCTTTCAAAGCCGTCAAACTCCACATCGCAGAAAGCTCTTGTTATCTCTCTTGCTCTGTCGGGTCTGAAATTGAAGAATATGATAGAGTCGTTTTCCTTTATCGTGGCTGTGGGCTTGCCGTCCTTTAATATCACGCAGGGAACGACAAATTCGTCAAATACTTCCTTGCCGTATGAATTTGCCATGCACTCATCGGCAGAACCTGCCGTATCGCCCTCGCCCAGAACAAGCGCTCTGTAAGCCTTTTCAACTCTGTCCCATCTCTTGTCTCTGTCCATGGCGTAGTATCTGCCGGATATTGTGGCAACGCTTCCCACGCCTATTTCCTTCATCTTTGCTTCAAGCTCGGCAATATAGCCCCTTGCGGATGCGGGAGGCGTGTCCCTGCCGTCAAGGAAGCAGTGAACATATACCTTTTCAAGTCCGTTCATCTTGGCAAGCTTCAAAAGAGCGTACACATGCGTGATGTGGCTGTGAACACCGCCGGGTGAAAGCAGACCGTAGAGATGAAGCGCGGAATCGTGCTCCTTGCAGTTGTTTACCGCGTCCATGAGCTCTTTATTCTCAAAGAAATCTCCGTCCTCTATGGACTTTGTTATCTTTGTGAGGTCCTGATATATGACCCTGCCTGCGCCCATGTTGAGGTGGCCTACCTCGGAATTGCCCATCTGTCCGTCGGGAAGACCCACGGAAAGACCACTGGCATAACCCTTCACAAAGGGATACTCCGCCATAAGGGAATCAATGACGGGAGTTTTTGCCTGCTTTACAGCGTTGCCCTCTATGTTGTCATTGAGTCCGAAGCCGTCCAAAATCATTAAAACTGTCGGTTTTTTACTCATTGTTTTGTCTCCTTTTAATGCTTAAAAATGGCTTACTCTGCATTTACTATGTTTGCAAAGTCCTCCTTAAGGCTGGCGCCGCCTACAAGTCCGCCGTCAATATCGGGCATTGCAAAGAGCTCATCGGCATTCTTGCCGTTTACGCTGCCGCCGTAGAGTATTCTGGTCTTGTCTGCTATATCCTTGCCGAACATCTCGGTAAGACATTCTCTTATGGCGTGGCAGATCTCCTGAGCCTGCTCGTTTGTAGCGACCTTGCCCGTGCCTATAGCCCATATGGGCTCATAAGCTATGACAACATTTTCTGCCTGCTTGTCGGTAAGTCCCTTAAGACCCTTCTTTACCTGTATCCTTATCTTTTCAACGGTTATGGCGTCCTCTCTCTCTTCAAGGCTCTCGCCTACGCACATAATGGGAGTGATGCCGTATTCAAACGCCTTAAGCACCTTTTTGTTGACTATCTCATCGCTTTCCTTGAAATAGCTTCTTCTCTCGGAATGACCTACTATAACATAGCTTACGCCTATTTCCTTGAGCATTGTGGCTGATGTTTCGCCCGTGTAAGCTCCGCAGTTTTCATAGTGAAGATTCTCTGCGCCGAGCTTTATGTTGGTGTGCATGATAGTGTCGGCAACGGCAATAAGATTTATTGCGGGAACGCAGAGAACAACATCTATGTCCTCTCTGTCGATCTTGTCCTTAAGAAGCATAACAAGGTCTACCGCTTCTCTGGGAGTTTTGTTCATTTTCCAATTGCCTGCGACCATTCTTTTTCTCATAATGGATTTCCCCTCTCTATGTAGTGTTTTTACCTTACAATTTACAGTAATACCATAAACGGCATATCAACAAATCAAACCCTTCCACCGCCTGCGGCGGTCCCCCTTCCCTCCTACGAGGGACGGCTTAGTTTGTAGGGGCGTGCATTGCACGCCCGTCAGCCTCTCCTTTTAAGGTAGGTGTCAAGCATAAGCTTGACGGAAGGGTCAATTTTAATAAAGAATTTACCTCATTGACAAGCCCAAATCATAGTACATCTGTAAATATTTATATACTTATGATTATACTACAAGGCTGTTGAAATCTCAACAGCCTTTTTATTAACAAACAGTTAAATATTTTATTTATCGTCTGCCGCTGCTACGCCGGGAAGCTCCTTACCCTCAAGGAATTCAAGCGAAGCGCCGCCGCCTGTAGAAATATGGCTCATCTTGTCGCCGAAGCCAAGCTGATTTACAGCTGCGGTAGAGTCGCCGCCGCCGATGATGGTAGTTGCGTCAAGCTCAGCAAGAGCCTTAGCTATAGCCTTTGTACCCTCTGCGTAGTCGGGAACCTCGAATACGCCCATAGGTCCGTTCCAAACAACGGTCTTTGCATCCTTAAGAGCATCTGCAAAGAGAGCCCTTGACTTAACGCCG
>CANROO010000162.1 GCA_947632235.1 uncultured Clostridia bacterium | reverse complement strand
CATAGGGGATATAAGAAACGAATTTTTCACTGAAACGGCAGAGGGCGAGGGCCTTAAAAGGCTCGAGAGCATACTGGGCATAACGGCATCCGAGGGCGAGGGCACGGAATACAGGCGCTTCCGCATACTTTCAAGACTGCTTGGAAGCCGTGACAGCCTTACGCAGTGCCTTGACGCACTCATACCCGACAAGGACTGCAGGCTTGAGCTTGACTGCCGGGAGCTCACGCTCTCATTAAGGCTCCCTCTCAAAAACAGCATGTATCTGAGCTCCGTAAGGGAAATGCTTGACAGAACGGTGCCTGTGAACATAAGGCTTAATGTATCGCTTCTGTTCACTCTGCACGGAGAGCTTAAAAAATACACTCACGGTGAGCTCAACGGCTATACTCACAGTAATATAAAGGAGGAATTGTATGAACAATAATTACGGCTTGGTATATCCCGATGAAAACGACTATTACGACATAAATGTATTCAACCAAAACTTCAGCTCCCTTGCCGATGCCATAGACAAGAACAAGGGCGCAGGAGGAAGCAGAGGAGAAATAATAGTGGCGGCGTACAACAGCAAAAACAAGCTCAGGGACTCCGCAGACCACACCTGCACTCGGGACGACTGCTCGGACATCATAAAGCAGGCAACGCAGGAGGCAGGAGAGGGCGGAACGGTATTGCTTCTGGACGGAGATTTCTATGTGAACAAAACAATAGAGATAACCGACTCCGTAAGGCTGAAGGGGCTTGGAATGTACTGCACAAGGCTGCAGGTCGCCAACATATTCTCCGCAGTAGATCTCAACACATCCAAGGCCTATATACAGGACATGGGCTTCTTCTGCTGTGACGGCGTTGAGATGAACTCAATGGCAATAGAGGTGTCGCAGGCATTCAATGTGATAGAAAACTGCCATTTCCACATGAATTATTCCACATCGGAGGACACTGTGGCTGCCATATACATAGATGCAAACGGCTATAACATAATAAGAAACTGCTTCTTTGAACAGCCCGAGGGCAGATACATGATAAATTCGCCCAAATACAACATGAGGGGCATGATATACGGCAACTACGCAGAGCAGATAGACAGCGACAATTCCATAGCCATAAAGATAAATCTCAAGGACAGGACCAGCTATGACAACATGAGCTTCGGCGCACAGAAAAGCGAGATATATATAAACTCAAATCCCGTACAGTAAAACGAAAGGAGAAATAAAAATGAAGGAAAACAAAAACAAGAAAAAAACAGACAGCGACATAAGAAAAAACGCCTTAACGGCAGGCGGGGACGAATACAGCGATGACGCGGAGGTATTCTTCAAGTCCTTCAGAAGCGTGAGAGACTGCTACTTCAGCGAGGTATGCAGGGACATAAAGGACGACAACGGAGATGTGGTAATGTGGAAATTCAGACCGCTCAAAACCGAGGAGGAAGAAGAGATAAGGGAGTCCGCAATGGAGGTGGTTGACGGACAGTACAGGCTCAACAGAAGGAAATACATAGAAAAGCTGGTGACAGCCTCCGTAATGTATCCCAACCTTCTGGACTCAAGGCTTCAGGACAGCTACAACGCCAAAACACCCGAAACGCTTTTAAAAAGGATAGTTTCAATACCCGGAGAATACACGGCGCTTTGCAGGCTGGTGCAGGAGAAAAACGGCTTTGTGAGCCTTAAAGAGGATGTAGAGCAGGCAAAAAACTGATAAGAGAGGGCGGTGTGACGGCAAGGCTTGCGCTCTGCTGTATGTTTGAATTCGGCTGGCCGCCCTCTCGCGTAATAAAAATGGATCAGAAGGAAAGAGCATTCATAATAGCCGCTCTCAGCATGAGGGGAGGGCGGTAATATATGAAATACGAGGAATTATGCCGTGAAATAGAGGAGATAAACCGCCTGAAAAGAAGAAAAGAACCGCTCAGGTTCTCCGCGCAGGAGCTTACGGGCAGGGGCTACAGCGACTTCTGGCACTTCAAGGGAAGATACAGGGTGTGCAAGGGCTCGAGGGCGAGCAAGAAAAGCAAGACCACAGCCCTCAACCTCATTGTGCGCCTCATAAAATATCCCGAGGCAAATCTGCTTGTGGTAAGGCGAATATACAATACGCTGAAGGACAGCTGTTATACGGAGCTCTGCTGGGCAATAAAGACGCTCGGGGTAGAGAGATATTTCATATGCAGGGCAAGCCCTCTTGAAATAATATACACCGTTACGGGGCAGAAAATATATTTCAGGGGGCTTGACGATCCCCTCAAGATAACCTCCATAACCGTGGACACGGGCTATCTGTGCTGGCTGTGGATAGAGGAGGCATACGAAATATCGGACGAGAGCGACTTCAATATGCTTGACGAGAGCATAAGAGGACGGCTTCCCGAGGGACTTTTCAAGCAGATAACGCTCACATTGAACCCTTGGAACGAGGGACACTGGATAAAGAGGCGGTTTTATGACAAGGCCGACAGCGAGATACTTGCCAAGACCACCAACTACATGTGCAACGAATGGCTTGACGATGCCGACCTTAAGCTTTTTGAGGACATGAAGGCGCATAACCCGGGGCGCTACAGAGTGGCAGGTCTGGGCGAATGGGGCGTGACCGAGGGACTTATATACGAAAACTGGAGAGCGGAGGACACAGACATAGAGAAAATAAAGAAAGAATACAGCCTGAGAGCCGTTTTCGGGCTTGACTTCGGCTATACCAACGATGAAACGGCGCTTTTCTGCGGACTCTGCGATGAAAAGAACAGGAGGCTGTATGTATTCGATGAGATATACAAAAAGGGTATGTCAAACGAGGATATATATAACGAGATAACAAAAAAAGGCTACAGAAAAGAGAGGATACGCGCCGACTGCTCCGAGCCCAAGAGCATAGACAGGCTCAGGATGCTGGGCATAAGTAACATAAGAGGGTGCAGAAAGGGCAGAGACAGCATATTAAACGGCATTGACTACATACAGGGCTACGAAATAATAATATCCAAAAAATGCAGAGGCTTCTTAAGCGAAATAAGCGCTTACTGCTGGGAAACAGACGAAAACGGCAGGCGTACAAACATACCCTGCGACCACAGCAACCACCTCATGGACGCCATGCGCTACGGCATGGAGGAGCTTATAAACGGCGGAAGCTTCAGCTTTGACTGAAAAGGAGGGCGAATGAATGACAGAGCTTCTTATAGAGGGTGTAAAGGGCGTATTTATGCCTGTTTTGTGCGATGAAATAACGCTTTACACCGAGAGATACAATATGTCCACGCTTAAATTCAAGACGCTCAAGGAGGGGAGCATAGACTTCAAGGAGGGCAACACCGTGAGGCTTTGCGTAGACGGCAAAAAGCTCTTTTTGGGCTATGTTTTCAGCAAAAGCAGGACGAGCGAGGGCATAATATCCGTCACCTGCCACGATCAGCTGAGGTATCTCAAAAACAAGGATACCTACACTTACTCCGGCAAGAGGGCAGACGAGGTCGTCAGGATGATATGCGATGACTACAGGCTCAAAACGGGAACGATAGACAACACGGGCTTTGTGCTGCCGCCGAGAATAGAGGACAACACAACGCTTTTTGACATAATATACACGGCGCTTTCTCTCACCAAGCTCCACACGGGAAAGGATTTTCTGCTCTATGACGACTTCGGGAGCATAACGCTCAGGAACAGGGAGAGCATGACCACAAGCCTTCTCATAGACAACGAAAGCGCGCTTGATTTCCGCTACAGCACCACTATAGACAGGGGAGTGTACAACAAAATAAAGCTCCTGCACAAAAAGGACACCAAATACATACACATACACAACGAATACACCGCCGAGGACCCCGAGGGCATAGCCGAATGGGGCATACTTCAGCGCTACGCGCACATAGACGAGCACACGGACGGCAACACCACGGCAAGCAATCTTTTAAGGCTGTACAGGACAAAGAACAGGCATCTGGACATAACGGCCTTCGGCGATCTGTATATAAGAGCAGGCTCGGAGGTGTATGTAAGGCTGGATATAGGCGACTTTATAGTGGATGAGATGATGGAGGTATACAGCTGTAAGCATATCTTCCGTGACAAGGAGCACATAATGGTGCTCGAGGTGAGAGGGGGAGTGCTGGATGAATAACATAGGCGAGATAATAAAGGAGCTTGCAATAGAGGCTGTGGAGCAGGAAAAGCCCGTTTCCGCCGTGATAGGCAGGATAAAGGAGGACCACAGGCTCATTGTGGAAACAGAGCAGAAGATGATAATAGACGAGGAATTTATGATAGTGCCGGAGAGGTATAAATATACCGACTGGAGAGAAGGGGAGAGGGTGGCGCTGCTGCGCTGCGACGGAGGACAGAGGTTCATACTTTTGGACAAAGTATAAATAAAGGGAAGTCTTGGCTTCCCTTTTTCTGCGTGTCGATAAAATATTTTTTTAACCCTTCAGTCAGGCTAACGCCTGACAGCTTCCCTGCTTCGCAAGGACGCCTTATAATGTGCGTCCTGCGGACGAAATAAATTTACTATTAGGATTTAAAACATTTTAAGCCGTCCTTTAGCCCATTAGGGCGTAAGGGAAGGGGGACCAATTCGAGCA
>CANROO010000161.1 GCA_947632235.1 uncultured Clostridia bacterium | reverse complement strand
CAGGGCAGGATAGACGAAATTCTTTCCACCAAGTCCGAGGACAGACGACAGCTTTTTGAGGAGGCTGCAGGAATAGTAAAATACAGAACAAGATGCAATGAGGCTTCAAATAAGCTCAGCAGAGAGCAGGACAATCTTGTGAGGGTAAACGACATAATAGAAGAGCTTGAAAAGCAAGTTGGTCCCCTTGAAATACAGGCTGAAAAGGCCAAGAAATGTATGGTGCTTGCCGACAGGATGAAGCTTGTGCAGATAAATCTTTTTGTGCGTGATGCTGACCGCTATGAAAGCGAGCTTAAGGAGCTGGAAGCTAATATAAAGAGCCTTTCTCTGGATATAGACACAGAAGCACGGAACGAGGAGAAAAACAACGCAAGGAAGCAGGAATATAAGGCAAAGCTTTCCGAAATAGAAGAAAAGCTTGAAAGCAATACCGAGGCTATTTCAGACAAGCGTTCCGAAAAGGAGCAGAAGGAAAACGACATAAAGCTCTGCAATGCGGATATACAGCATTTCAATGAAAATATAGAGAGAATAAAAAATGACAGCCTTACGGGTGCAGAGCTTATAAATGAGAAAAAGGAGCTTGTAAGGAGCACACAGGAGAATATTGATAATAAGGAAGCCGAGCTGTCCGAAAAACAGGGAGTATACGATGCCAAGTTTGAGGAATTTTCAAAAATTAGCTCCAGAGTCAGCGAAAATGAGGAACAGCTCAATACATACAATGACCTTATCATTGAAAAAATGAATGAGGCAACGGATGTAAAAAATGATATAAGTAAGGCAGAAGCAACTCTTGAACAGACAGAAAACAGAAAAAAACAGCTAAATGATGAGCTTTCGGCGCTTAAGGAACAGCAGAGCGAAAGAAATGCCGTTTATGAGGAAGCCAAAAAGGAAATGTCAAGAGTTGAAAGAGAGCATAGCCTCATAAACGAAAACATCGAAAAAAACACGGCGCATCTTGAAAAAATAACAGCCGCTTTGAATGACGCAAACGGAAGGCTTGACAAAATAAATGGCTCCGTTCAGGAAAAAAATGCCAGACTTAGGGCTCTTTCCGATCTCGAAAAAAATTATGAGGGCTATTTTGCCGGCGTAAAGGCTGTGCTCAGCCAAAGAGACAGCAAAGCCCCTGAATTCAAGGGCATTTGCGGAGCCGTGGGCGAGGCCGTAAGCTGTGATAAGAAGTACGAAACCGCAATAGAGATCGCTTTGGGCTCCGCTGTGCAGGATATAATCGCCCGCACCGAGGAGGATGTCAAAACGGCTATAGACTATCTCAAAAAAAGCGGAAAGGGCAGGGCTACATTCCTTCCTATGACAGCGGTAAAGCCCAAGACCTTGGGCAGTGAAAAATACAGTATACTTAAGGAAAAGGGCGTTATAGGCGTTGCAAAGGAGCTTATACGCTATTCTCCCGAATACGAAAATATCATGTCCTCTCTGCTTGAAAGAGTTATTGTCGCGGACAATATAGACAGCGCCATTGCTCTTGCGAGAAAGACAAAATATGCCTATAAGATCGTCACTCTTGACGGCGAGCTTTTCAACGCAGGCGGAGCCGTTACGGGAGGCTCTGTCAACAAAAAGCAGACGGGCATATTCTCAAGAGGCAGGGAGATAGCCGAGCTGAGAGATGAGCTCAAGGAGCTTTTTGAGGAACAGGCTTCAATAGATGCGGATATTTCAAAGATGACTGAAATATATGAAAACCTTGACTACAAAATAAACGAGTCCAAGGACGAGCTTCAGGAGCTTGCCATAAGGCGTACCGAGGCCAACGCAGGCATGGAGCAGGCGGAGGAGTATGTAAACGACATAAATTCCAGAATAGAAAAAAGCGAGGGCGAGCTTGCGGATATTGACGGAGCCATAAAGGAATACGGAGAAAGCATTTCAAGCCTTAATTCAAGACTTGAGGAAATAAATGCGGATATAGAAAAAACCAATAGTCTGCTTGACGATTTCAGGAGCAGACTGCAGTCCGACAGAGATACAAAGGAATCGGGCAGCGAAGAGCTTTCCGAGATGCGTGTTGAGCTCAATCAGCTTGAAAATGACATATATACTCTGCGCAGTGATATTAAGCGTATCGAAGCTGAAATAACCGATGCGGAGGCCGTTATTGAAAGCAGCGGCAGCGAAATTTCGCAGTACGAGAAGAGCATTGAAGAAAAGAATGCAGAGATAGAAAGGCTTAATTCCGAAATTTCCGATATAACGGAGGAATATGCTCTGCTCACGGACAGCAGCAGCAAGCTTTCGCAGGAAAAATCGGATATTAATGACCATATGGAAAATCTCGACAGGGACATACAGTCACAGCTTGCCACAAAGTCAAGGCTTGAAACAGAGCTTAACAAGCTGGAATACAGAAAGGAACAGACCGACCAGAGGTGCCGTCAGCTCTACGACAGCATGTGGGAGGATTATGAGATAACATATGTCATGGCAAAGGCATCCGAAAAGCTTGAAGCAAGCGACAGCGAGCTCAAGCGAGAGGAAAAACGCCTTAAAAACGAAATAAAGGCACTCGGAAATGTCAATCTGAATGCTGTTGAGGAGTATGCGGAGGTCAAAAGCAGATATGATCATCTTATAAGCAACAGGGATGATATTTTAAAGGCTGAAAAAGAGCTTACCGTTCTTATAAATGACCTCAATTCTATGATGGAAAAGCAGTTTACGGAGCAGTTTGCGCTTATACGCACCAATTTTTCAAGGACATTTGCCGAGATGTTCGGCGGAGGCTCTGCCGAACTTAAGCTGAGCGACAGCAATGATGTGCTCAACAGCGGTATAGAGATAATAGTTCAGCCTCCGGGAAAGGCTCTCCAGAATATGATGCTGCTTTCGGGCGGAGAAAAGGCGCTCACGGCTATGGCGCTTCTCTTTGCCATACTCAGAATGAAGCCCTCGCCCTTCTGTATACTTGACGAAATTGAGGCTGCGCTTGACGATGCCAATGTTATAAGATATGCCAACTATCTGGATAATTTTATAAACGATACTCAGTTTATCGTTATCACTCACAGAAAGGGCACAATGGAGGCGGCGGATATACTCTACGGCGTTACAATGCAGGAGCAGGGCGTATCAAAGCTTGTTTCCGTCAAATTCAATGAAAAGGAGTAAATTTGTATGGGTTTGTTTGATTTTATGAAAAAAAACAAGGCAGACAATATCGATAATGACAATTATAATGAAGCGGAGCAGGCTTCGGAAGAAATATCGGAGGAGAATGAAAATGCAGAGCCGTCTGAGGACGATATACAGGCCGATGCGGAGGAAGATATTTCTGACATTTCCGAGACCTCTGAGGAAGTCCCCGAAGATGAAAACACCGCTTCCGAAACAGAGGACGAAGCGGATATGCCTTCCGCGGAAGGCTCCGAGGAGCCTCAGTCGGAAAAGAAAGCCGGCTTTTTCTCCCGTATAAAGGAAGGTCTCAGCAAGACCAGAAACAACATAATGTCGGGCGTTGACAATGTTTTAAAGAGCTTTGTAAAGATAGACGAGGAGCTCTTTGAGGAGCTGGAGGAAGCACTTATTATGGCGGATATAGGTGTGGACACCTCGCTTTATGTAATAGAAAAGCTCAGGGAAAGGGTAAAGGACGAAAGGGCGACCGATGCCTCCGAGGTCAGAGGGCTTCTTACAGATGTTATTTCAGACATACTTGAAAAGGATGACGAGCCCCTTGAGCTTCCGTCTCCCTCGGTCATACTTGTCATAGGCGTAAACGGTGTGGGCAAGACTACCACCATTGGAAAGCTTGCCAATAACTATATTTCGGAGGGCAGATCTGTGCTTCTTGCGGCCGCCGATACATTCAGAGCGGCAGCCATTGATCAGCTTGCAATATGGGGCGAGCGTAACGGCTGCGATGTTATAAAGCATCAGGAAAATTCGGATCCTGCGGCGGTGGTGTTTGACGCCGTGAGCGCAGCCAAGTCCAGAAAGACGGATGTGCTCATATGCGACACAGCAGGCAGACTTCACAACAAGAAGAATCTTATGGAGGAGCTCCGCAAGATAGCAAGGATAATCGAAAGAGAATATCCCGAGGCGCATACCGAGACCTTCCTTGTGCTGGATGCAACAACGGGTCAGAATGCCATACAGCAGGCAAAGCTTTTCGGTGAGGTCGCCGACATAACGGGACTTGTGCTCACCAAGCTTGACGGCACGGCAAAGGGCGGTATAGTGCTTGCCATAAAGCACGATATGAATATACCCGTGCGCTATATAGGGGTGGGCGAGGGCATTGACGACCTCCGTCCCTTTGATTCAAAGGAGTTTTCAAGGGCTCTTTTTGAGGAATGATATTAAAAGCTTTTATTTACAGTTCGTCATATAAATACTGCAGAATATAGCTTGTTGTGCAGTATTTATATTTTCGGCTGTGAAAAATTTTGGAAATTTATGCATAATTAATATTGAATAACACATTATATGATGATATAATAATATTAAGCTAAAAGGTGGATAATTGGCATTTCCATCCGAAGCTTAAAGTGCCATTTTAATATATGGGCAAACTTGTCGAAAGGCAAGGACGCAAAGCTATGGGTCTAAAGCTCTTATGAGCAATGACAGCCGGT
>CANROO010000160.1 GCA_947632235.1 uncultured Clostridia bacterium | reverse complement strand
CAAGCGGGGACTGTCCCTAGAGAAACAAAAAAGTTGCACTGAACGGTGATGTATAAGCTAAAAAAAACCAAAAATTATACAAGCACAGGGACTGTCCCCAACACCTTAAGAATAGAGAAAAAAAGCACTGAACTATCTTTTTATTGAATTATGCTCCGGAATATGGTAATATTTAGTTGACATAAAAAATATGAAAAGGAGAGGAATTTTATGAGCTACAAAAAGGAATTTATAAAATTTATGTGCGAGGCGGGAGTGCTCACCTTCGGAGAGTTCACGCTCAAGAGCGGAAGGAAGGCGCCCTACTTCATAAACACGGGCAACTACAAGACGGGCGAGCACATCGCCAAGCTCGGAAGCTTCTACGCACAGTGCATAAAGGAAAACAATGTGGATGCGGATGTATTCTTCGGCCCTGCGTACAAGGGCATACCGCTTGCCGTTTCTGCGTCAATAGCGCTTTATAACGACACGGGAAGGTCCGTGAACTATGCCTTCAACAGAAAAGAGGCCAAGGACCACGGCGAAGGCGGAGTGATAGTGGGACATAAGCTCCAGGACGGCGACAGAGTGGCCATAATAGAGGATGTTATAACCGCAGGCACCGCCATAAGAGAGACGCTTCCCATACTTAAAAGCGCAGCCGATGTAAAAGTTGAGTGCGTTATAATATCCGTTGACAGAATGGAAAAGGGCAAGGGCGAAAGGTCTGCCGTTCAGGAGGTATACGATGAGTTCGGCATAAAGGTATATCCCATTGTGACGGTGTGCGACATAATAGAGTGCATAGAGGACGGCACAATAGAGGGCAGAGAATACCTCGAAGCCATGAAGGAATACAGAAGGCAGTACGGCATATAAAATAACTGCCGTATTATAACTGCAACAAAACTGTAAAGATTTGTTATTTGCATAACGGCGCACAGTCTGTTATACTAAAATTAACAAAGTATACTAAAAAAAGAAAGGTGTGACACAATGAAAAGAATAACAGGAATACTGACGGCAATTTTAATGCTCATATCCGTTATGGTGTTTCCCGTGAATGTAAGCGCGGTGGAATATGTGGCGGTATATCTCAACAATCAGACTATCGATTTCCCCACGACCGATGCAAGACCTCAGATAATGAACAACAGGACTTATGTTCCCGTAAGAAAGACATGCGAGGCTCTGGGACTTCAGATAGACTGGAACTCAAGAACTGAAACAATGACTCTCACAAGAGACGGCATAACCATAGCGCATACCATGCGTTCAAAGATAGTTTATGTAAACGGCGAGGCTGTTACATTTGACACCCCGTCCATAAACACAAACAACAGGATACTTATGCCCATAAGAATGATAGCCGAGTCTATAGGCGCTACCGTAACATGGGACAATCCCACAAGAAGCGTACATATCACAACAAATCAGACGGGCACGGCTTCTCAGCCCTCCGCAAATGTGAATGACGCAGTTGTAAACAGTGTTGAGGCTTCCAAGATACAGGATATAACAGACGGCGATTCCATATCCATAACCGCTGTCTGCACCAATGCGGCAACAAGCCTCAAGCTTGTGAACATTGCCGACAACAAGGAGGCTGCAAGCTTAACTCAGTACACCGACAATTCGGACGGCACAAGGACATTCAAGACCGACTATACGTGCGAAAACACTACCGGCAAGGACATAATGGTAACTCTTAAGGCTGTTCCCGGCATAGGCACTTCATTCAACGAGAACTTGACCGCCGCAAGGAACGTAAGCTTTATGGTATCGAGCGGAAAGAGCTCTTCGGGCAGCAAGGACAAGGACGATGACTACAAGTCCGACTATATGCTGAGCTGCAAGCTCTCATCGGACGAGATAAAGACAAATACCTCGGCGAGAGTAAAGGTCAAGACCACATCGGATGTAAAGAGAGTAAAGCTTACATCCGAGGCTGACAAGAAATCTACCGTAACAAGCGACTACGATGAGGACAAGGACGGCAACAGGACCTTCAACTGCTCCATAAAGATGACGGAGGAGGGCGAGTGGTACATAAGAGTTCAGCTCTATGTTGACGGCGCTTATGAAAGCGAGTACGAACAGCTGGATGTATCCGTAGACGACAAGTACAAGGAAAGCGGTTCGAACGACCTTGAAATAATTGATATGTGGCTCAACAACGACTACGCCTACAAGGGCTACACCACCACTCTTTATGTAAAGACAAGTACCGATGTTGACTATCTTGAGCTCTGTACGGAGGATCAGGATCAGGGTGACGGACAGGTGACACATTCCACAGCCGAAAAATATTCTTCATACTATTACTGGGAATTCAACTTCACAGTCAAGCACACGGGAAATATGAAATTCAAGCTCTATGCTTATAATGACGATGAAGAATCCGTATCGGATACATTCTCGCTTGAAGGCCGTTCCGTAAGCAAGGGCGAGCCTGCAGTGCTCGAAATAGAGCAGAAGACAAACTCTATAATAGAGGGCGAGACCGCTAAGTTCAACTTCGTAACTACGGGCTGTGTAAGCAGGATAAGGATATCCAGAGGCACTTCGGGCTCGGTATATGACGAGGAAGTAAGCTCTTCATCTTCAACGGACAAGACTCACACCGTTGAGTTTGAGGTCAAAGATATAAACGCCGACTATTATATAACGGTCTATGACGACAATGATGATTTTGACAGAGCTATGTTCAAGATCACGGGCGATGCCGAAGAGAAAATAGAGGTAAGAGATGTGGATGTCGAGGAAGACGAGATAGGCTATAACGATGATGTCAACCTTACCGTGCGCACATCCAACTCCGCATACAGAGTATGGGTAGAGACCTCAAGAGGTACTCAGGTATCCAAGATATACAAGGAACCCGATGATATAGACGATTCGGACTATATCTGGAATATCAACTTCTCGCCCATAGACACAGACACCCGTCAGACCTTCACAGTCATCGCAGAGGATGAAAATAAGGAACGCGACGAGGACAGCTTCAGGATAACAATAAAGAGATAAAACAATTTTTACTGCGGGAACAGCTTTTGCTGTTCCCGCTTTAGACTGTCAAAAAAGTACAATTTAACATAAAAAAGAAAAGAGTTATATGAATGCACAATCAAAAAGCGTCGCAGACTAAAATCCGCAGGCTTGCAACCGCAAGAAATAATGCGGCTTGCTTTGCAAAGCAAAGTTGCTGATAGAATTCATTTCCTCCGAGGACAGGAACTTTTCTGAAATTTTGGTGATTTATTCACCAAAATTCAGAAAACACGGCTGGTTCCTACATTAGTCAAACTGAAAGAAATGCAAGCATTTCTTTCAATTATAACTTTGTATTGCAATTTAATGTGAATGATATTATAATAAAGGATAGAAACGGCATATCTGCCGAATATATTTTAACTCAGAGGTGGAAAAATGGACAACTTAAAGGTAGTTATACTTGCGGCAGGACAGGGCACCAGAATGAAGTCGGAGGTACCCAAGGTACTGCACAGAGTACTCGATAAAACAATGGTGGGCTATGTGATAGAGGCCTCCGAGGAAGCCGGCGCAAAGGAGATATGCGTCATAGTCGGTCATCAGTCCGCCATGGTAAAGAACACCATAAAGGACATGTACGACAACATAACATTTGCTGTGCAGAAGGAACAGCTCGGCACGGGTCATGCCGTTATGCAGGCAGGCGACTTTATAAAGGACGGCAATATACTTGTGCTCTGCGGAGACACTCCCCTTATAACAGCTGAGACCATAGGCAGGCTCTGCGATGCTCACGAACAGCAGAAAAACAGCGTTACGGTCGTGTCTATGATTGCCGAGGATCCCACGGGCTACGGCAGGATAATAAGAGAAAACGACAGTTTTTCAAAAATAGTGGAGCAGAAGGACGCAACGCCCGAGCAGGCTGAGGTGAAGGAAGTAAATACGGGAGTGTATATATTCAGGGCGGAAGCCTTGCAGGAAGCCTTTAAGAAGCTCGGCAACAACAATTCGCAGGGCGAATATTATCTCACGGACACTCTTGAGATAATAAAGAATGACGGCGGAAGGGTCGGCATAATGACAGCCGAGGACGACAAGGAATTTATGGGCGTAAATTCAAAGCTTCATCTTTCGCAGGCCATAGCCGCCATGCGCGAGAGGATAAACACAAGGCTCATGCTTGACGGCGTGACCATAACAGACCCGGCAAACACATATATAGGCAAGGATGTTAAAATAGGCGCGGACACCATAATCTATCCCGGCTGTATGCTCGAGGGCAAGACGACAATAGGCAAGAGCTGTATAATAGGCCCCAACACCAGAATGACCTCATCGGCTGTGGACGACTGCGTTACGGTGCAGATGAGCGTACTCATAGACGCAAGGGTGAAGAGCTTCACAACTGTCGGACCCTTTGCTTATCTCAGACCCAACAGCGAGGTGGGCGAGCACTGCCGTATAGGCGACTTTGTGGAGATAAAGAATTCCACCATAGACGACGGCACAAAGGTGAGCCATCTCACATATGTGGGCGATTCGGATGTAGATCTGATGACGGCAAAAAATTCAGGACTTCCCTGCATAAGCGTATTGTGGGGCTTTAGGGACAAGGAATTTCTCATTGAGCATGGGGCAA
>CANROO010000159.1 GCA_947632235.1 uncultured Clostridia bacterium | reverse complement strand
TTTTACAAAAATCCGCAAACAACTGCAAAAGGAAGTTGTACCGGTGCGCCCAAATCGTATATGCGATAACAACAGAAAACCTAAACACCCCTTCGTGAAATTTTCGCAAAATCAAAAACATTGATGTGAAATGTCCTTAAGTTGATGACATTGCCCTTTGGGGGAGCTGTCAGCTCGAAGAGCTGACTGAGGGGGATTGTATCTAACGTAATACCGCAAAATGAGGATACCCATATCCCTCCCGCACTATCGTGCGGGGGGGGTATTTTCATTTGTACATTTGGGAAGGTACAGCCTTCCCCTTACAGACGAAGCCTGATATTATCGGGTCGGGTATCCACCCTTAAGGTCTGCCGTGTTGTCACAGGGAGTGAGCACTCATTCGGGCAAGCATTCGCAAGGATCGGCGAATGCGGTGACATACGGCAATTCCGCCCGTTACCTGCGGAAAGGGGTTTTCGCAGGGCGCACGGAGCCTTTTCCAACTCATAAACCCCGACCCGGTGATATTCGGTGTTTTGTCGTATCAAAATATTGAAATCTGACAGAAAGGGAGGAATGTTTTTTATGAGATTGGATTTCAAGAAAGGTTTAAGCTTTGTGCTCGCGCTGGTAATGATGGTGAGCACGCTGACGGCGGTGAATGTGAGCAGTGTTATGGCGGCGAATATGACACTTGATTTCAGTGATCCAGATACACTCTCAACATTAGGTGTAGCAAATGAAGAATTATCTTCAGGCACTCATTCCTTAAATGGTTTTACTGTTAAGTTAGGCAGTAATAGGGCTGTTAAAGATGATTATATTCAATTCGGCAGTAATAGTGATGCTATTTCCTTTGCAACTTCAAGTGAAAATTCAATAGCAACACTTATAATCGCTTCTAACAAAGGCACTGAATCAAAGCCTGATAGCAGTGACAGAACTCCTACTTGGGAACCAAAAACTTCTGTTACAAGTGACAGCGGAAATGTATCTGTAAATAAAACAAGTTCAGTACCTTTAAAATTCACATTAAAAGATGCAACAACATATACAATAAGCAACATGCAAAATGCTCGTCTATATTCTATAACCGTAGCAGAACCGGGCTCAACAGGCGAAACATCATGGACAGTTGATGCTGCAGAAACACCTGTTGCAGGCAATGTTAAACTTGTGCCTATTCCCGGTTCAAACAATGCTGTATTGGAATACACAGGCGACGACAATGAGTATTCTGTAATTCCTAAAATGAAGATAGTTAAGCCTGATAGTAACCATGTAAGTGAATATAAACTTGACCTTACAGGCGAGAAATGGAAGGATTATCTTGTTAAGAATTTAATGGTGCCAAAGGCAAGCATTAAAATTACGGGTGGCGCAGCAAACAGAGTTCTGCACTTGGAGTGTGACACCCACAACACCGTTTATTCAATTAAGCTTGATGAAAACGGCAATGCTATGGGTATGCTTACCGAAGGCGCCAATGGAGGTTATGAGGTATCCGAAATGGATAACATTCCGCTTCACGAAGGTAAGCTTATAGGTTCTATTGCAGGCGGTCAGCTTGACGGCAACGATACAAAGGAATTTAATTTAAGTGATTCAGAGAAAACAATAAGTGCAGGTTTTACAGCATTTGTTCCGGCAGAAATAAGTGCTTCCGTGGGTCCCGTTTATTTTGATGACCTTAAGGTCACATCTGTTGCAAGAGCAGAGCGTCTTTTAGGCAGCACTATAATTGATATAAATGATGCTCACAATTTCTTTGTTGTTGCCGATAAGGGAACAATAACCGATTCGGTATTTGCTCTTGCCGATCCTAATGCAAGCCCCGATGTAAGCGGTACAAAGATGAAGGCGGTAGTTATAAGACATCCCGGAGCAGCTTCGGGTGACAGAGCGCCTGTTGCTGAAGGCGATGGTGTTGGCTTTACATTGGCTAACAATGGTCAGGATGATACAGATGTTTATCATTTGACAGTATATTGTACAGCAGTTCAGGATATAAAGGACGAAAACGCAGCTAATGCAACAATAGGTATAAGAAAGATAGATAAAGACAGCTATGCACCTGTAGAAGGTTCAGATGTTAAAGGCGATATTGTAAATATTGTTGATACAAGTGTTACTGATTTTGCTGAAGTTCAGCAAGTCCATTTTTATAACCTTGATCCCGGTTCAACATATTGTGTATATAATCCCACTGATGAAGATCAGGGCAATTTAAGAATATTTGCAATATAGCTTGAAAAGGGCGAAAAGAAGGTTACTTTAAAGGGTAAAGACTGGCTTGCCACGGATCCTAGTGATATTTTAGGCGAAAATTATGTTGCGGGTAAGACTACAGCAAAAATGAATAGTGACAGAAATTCAGCATTTAGTGAGCAAATTTTTGGCTCTACGGGAGAAATAAGCAATCAAACATATATGTCAAATTCCAATGGACCAATAATTCCCAATGCATCAGGAACTTTGAAGCTTTATGCTGCAAGAGAAGATAGTTCTGATAACTTAGTTGGTGCTAAAATATTAGAAGATGGTGTGGCAATTGACCAAACTTTCACATTATATGGCAGAAAGGATAAACCCAGTATACCTGCAATTGAAATACCGGTTAAAGCAAATAGTAAATATACATTTACACGTGCAAATGATAGTGTTATTAGTATGGCTATATTCAAGGCTGTATTAACACCCAATGAGCCCGAAGCTATAGGCATAAATGGTAAGGTAACAGCTGTAAAAAAATATACTCATAAAATATATGACAGTGCACTGCACGTTGATGTCAGTAATTCCGATAAGACAAATTATCCAAATGTCACTTTTTCAGGTGATGGTGTTAGTGAAAACGAAAAAACAGTAGCGTCTGCTTTGACACAAGCCCCGACAGTGGAGATAACAAACGCAAGAGGAGAAAAGCAGACAGTGGATGTCAAGGCGGACGGCAGCTATTCATCCAAGCTTGAACCGGGTACGTATACTATAAAAGTGACTGCAAACGGCGGCAAGGCAGAGGAATCTAATGTAGAGGTATCCGATGCAGCGGTGGAAAAGAACTTTACTGTTACAGAACCGCAATATAAGGTGAGCTTTGTAACAAATATTAAGGACTATAAAAAGGCTTATCCTGTAGTTCAAGACAACGCAGGAAACGATTTGTTTACTCTTGATGATGTAACATATCATGAAGACAGCAAAGATGGCACAATCGCAAGAGCAGCAAGTACAACGCATATAGTATATATGCCAAAGGGAAGCTATAAGTATAACTATACAAATGACAGATATGGACTTAGCAACCAAAATGCCGATGAAATACCTGAGGGTAATATATCCTTTACGGTATCGGGCGATACTGTTGAGAAGCTGTATTTTATACCTAAGCTTGCCGGTGCGGATAAAACTTATATTACAAACACTGTTGATGAAGCAAATCTCGATGGTAAGGTAGTGCATAAAGGTAAATATACATTCGATTATGGCAGTTCATCAGGTGAATCGGATGTAAAGCAGGCAGGCGTGACCTATGATAATTCCGACACGGAGGGAGCAAACACCGATATATATGCAGTAGGCGTAAAAGATAGTTCCTCAAAATATGGAATATCAAAGGAAAAGGGTGCGGTTATATTTATTCTTGACAAACCTTATCTTGCAAACATATCAACTTCAAAGCAATCCTGCGCACTTTATAATGTAACAGGAGGTAAAACAATAAATAACAATAAGAGATCTGTTGTTGCTATAGATAGTGGTTACAAGGATCTTACGGTATCTCTTGCAGCAGGTACTTATGCTCTTGTCAGCACTGTAAACACAGAAGGAAGTTTTGCTGAAGTTAATTACATTGAGTTCTTTACAAAATCGCCATTTGAAGTACTGGCAGACGGAGTTCAAAATATTGATGATGGTAGTAATGACGGTATAGAATACAAAAATGCAAGGATGATAATAGGCAGCTATGATTATACAAATGATAGTCTTGCAGGTAACACAAGCCTTGAGGACTATGACAAATTTGCAATATTTGTTTCGGATGATGCAGATGCGTTAAGCCTTGAAGCTGTTAATGGTTTGAATTCATATGAACAGTATAATTCAGGCGAAGCAAATAGATCGGCAAAATCATCGGCTTCCGACGGTAACCATACGCCAACTGTACTTGATATGAATGTAGGTGTTCTTTTATCGGGAGATTATACACCACATAATGTAACAAGAGATGAAACCACATCTGTATTTAAGAATGTTTTAGGAACTGACGATAAAGAGATCAAGTCGGATGACGGAAAACACTATTTCTATGCAGTAATTGCAAATAATCTTTCAACCGGTAGTTATTATGCAAAAGGAGGAGCATATCAGAACGGAACATGGTATGTTCAGGACGAAGCTGTAACTATTGAGATAGAATAAAAAGGAGGCTAAAAAATATGAAAAAGGATTATATTAAGCCTTCAATGGCTGTGGATATGTTTTGCGCCGAGGACAACATAAATACTGTAACACCGCTAAGCACTGTTGCACAGACAAAAGGCAAAAAAAATGCCAATGTATTTGGAATGAGCGTATTTGATCTTAAAAGCTAAACAAATCAACGAAACCGGGCTGAGGGAAACCTCAGCCCGATTTCTATGTTCTTACTTGACATATAGCAAAAATTATGTTATCATAAAAGCACAAAGGGAACAACAAACAGTTGTCCCTCAACTTAACAGTTATTTAAAATAACCGCTTATTTAGTTTTGAAATGAACCCCGTTTGTTAGACAAAATTCAAGAGAATTAATCTAGCAAAGGAGGTTCATTTTATTATGCC
>CANROO010000158.1 GCA_947632235.1 uncultured Clostridia bacterium | reverse complement strand
AAATTCCCGATTTTGCATTAAAATTGCTTTGGAAATATAAAAAATGGTATTTTACGAAATTGAAAATACCATTTTTTTCGACAGTCTGAAAAGACCTCGTTTGAGGTCTTTTTTTGTGTTTATATCAAGCAAAATCCACATCGCACTTATTTGCGCTGTTCCAGCTGTGGTGCTGGTCAAGCTTGAAGGAAGCATCGCTCTTAAGGAAGAAGGCTGTGCTGGGAACTGCTGAGTTAGTGTAGTTCTCATCATATGTTACATCAATGTTGTACCATACACCGTTTACGCAAACCTGATTCCATGAGTGGCTGTTATCCTTTTCAACTGCTATTGTGCAGGGGATGGCAAGCTTATCCATTACAGACTTGAAAGCAAGTGAATAAGCGTTGCATGTACCCTTGCCGTTTACAAGGAGATCATATATTGTAACCGATTTATAAGTGTAGTCATAATCTGCTCTCTTTATAAGCTCGTCATGTACATACTTGATCTTGTCGGCTGCAGATGCCTTCTTTGACGCTTCTGCCGCTATTGTGTTTATTACGGCATCGGCACTTGCCTGAGAAGCGTTTGTTGTGAGGTAACCTACTGTTATGGAGGTAGCCTTCTTGCCCTTGTAAGCGCACTTTACGGTGCCGTCCAAGTTAGTCATAACGGGGTTTGTGTTGAACATCTGAGCAAAGGTCTTCATAACGTCTGCTACCGATGCATCGCACTTAGTTACATCTATAGTTGTCTGGAAGTTCTTAACTCCCGCTGCGATAACAGACTCGATAGACTCGCCTGCCATTGCTGTTGTACTCATTACTAAAGCTGCTGTTACTGTGATCAAAGCAAATAATTTCTTCATAATTGCCATCTCCTTTGATTAAAGTTAAAGTTTAGCTTGCAATAAAAAAGCGTTATCCTATGTGATAGATAACGCAAAGCTGACAGAATATCTTGTAGTTCTTCACCGAAAATGAGCGACATTTCCCCCTCATTTTTGAGATCGTCAAAAAAAGGAATCTCATATGATTATCCTCTTTGATAATCCTCGGGTGAATTTTTTGTACAAAAAAATCCGCCACTGTTACATACTGTAACAGGCAACCGGCTGTCATATCTCCTGAGAGATTTAGACCCTTGGCTTTGCGTCCTTACCTTTCGGTAAGTTTGCCCATATATTTAATTGAAAACCAACTAAAAAATGGCACATATAATCAAGTTTAAGCCATTTTTGAGGAAACTTCCCCCTTGGCTCTCCCTTGATGTAATTTCATTATAGCATTTTGTTTTGAATAATGCAATACCCAAAAATGCATAAATTTATATTTCCTTCCAAGCTCAAAAAGCACTATACTGCACAAAAAACCGCTTAAAACAGGGGGCTGGGACGGTTTTTCGGCTATGGGAGCCGGGGCTTATAATAAATTTTATTAAAAAATGAATTAAAACATCTTTCATTATTCATAAAAGTGTGGTATAATTTTAATATATCATAAATATCCGACCCTTCGGGACGGATAATACAAGAGGTAAGAAGACATGGAAGACTGGAGAAGCAACATAAGAAGCATAGCGCCCTATGTTCCGGGCGAGCAGCCCAAGGACAGGGACATAATAAAGCTCAATACAAACGAAAGCCCTTATCCGCCCTCGCCCATGGTAAAAAAGGCGCTCAGGGACCTTGACACCGACACTCTCAGGCTCTATCCCGACTTTGTGTGCTCCAAGCTCAAGAGGCTTTTGGCAGAGCAGTGCCGGGGCGAAGAAGACGAGGTCTTCCTCGGCAACGGCTCGGACGAGGTGCTGGCGCTCAGCTTTATGACATTTTTCAACTCTAAAAAGCCCGTGCTTTTTCCGGACATTACATATTCGTTCTACGATGTGTGGTGCTCCCTTTTCGGCATAGACTACAAAAGAGTGCCCCTCGGGGATGACTTCCGCATAAAAAAGGAAGACTATTTCGGCGAAAACGGCGGTATAGTTATAGCAAATCCCAACGCACCCACGGCAATATACATGGAAAACGGCGATATCGAGGACATAATAAATAAAAACAGTTCTTCTATAATAATAGTTGACGAGGCATATATTGATTTCGGAGGGCAGAGCATTGCGCCCCTCATACATAAATATGACAACCTTGTTGTGGTGAGGACTTATTCAAAATCGCGCGATCTGGCAGGCATAAGGCTTGGCTACGCCTTTGCTTCAAGGCCTCTTATAAGGGCGCTCGAAGCTGTGAAAAACAGCTTCAACAGCTACACTGTGAGCACAGCCTCAAGACTTGCCGCAGAGGCCGCCGCAGAGGATACCGACTATTTTGAAATGTGCCGAAAAAAAATAATAAAGACGAGAGAAAACACCGTAAGGGAGCTTGAAGAGCTGGGCTTTGAAACTCTCCCCTCCTCCGCCAACTTTATATTCACAACGCACAAGGACATAAGGGCGGAAGAGCTTTTTAACTATCTGAAGGAAAACAAAATATATGTGAGATATTTCAAAAAGCCAAGGATAGACAATTATCTGAGAATAACAATAGGAACGGAGGAGCAGATGAGAGCTCTGCTCGATGCAGTAAGGAGGTATTTAAGATGAAGAAATTTATTGTGCTTATTTTTGCAGTATTTGCAATGTGTACGAGTGTATATGCAGAGGATACCGTTACCGTATACGGCGACAAGACCATGCATGAACTGCATGAATATTACTGCAAAACAGACAGACCTATGCCCATGGCGGAAGAAATGGGTGCTTCTGTGACTTCTACCAAGCTTTATGATCAGCTTACGGAAACAGAAAAAGAAATATATGATTCAATTGAAAAAAATATCATGAATACTCTTAACGGAACGACCGAAATTTCATGCGAAAAAAAGATCTATGTCGGACAAGGCGTTGATTCAAAAAAAATGTATGATGCCATAATAGAAGCATTGGGAAAAGAAACAGGCGAAGGAAGTAACATAGATATGGCAAGGTTATATTTCAGACCATATTATGCTTTTTTCAGCCTTGACCATCCCGAATATTTCTGGATAGACGATGAAAAGATCACTAACAATATGAAGTATACCACAAGCGCATCAGCCGACGGATATACAACTGTGACCTTTAACTATGTAATAGTAAGAGATGAGAATAAAAATCCAAAGTACAACACCTATCTGCTGGATGTATACAATGACAGCCCTGCGGCGGCAAAGGCAGAATACGAAAAAACAATGGCAAAGGCAGATGAAATAATAGCCTCTGCTCCCAAGGGAAGCAATGCATGGGAAAAGCTTAATTATTATTTGCTTTGGTTAAAGGACAACTGCAAATACAATGAATACCTTGAAAGCAACACGCTTACAAAGAGAGCAAGGTTAGCCGTATCGGCATTGCTTTACGGCGATAAAGGAAAGGACGCTCCCGTGTGCGAGGGCTACAGCGAGGCGCTTAAGATACTCTGCGACAAGTCCGGAATAGACGCAATGTGTGTGGAATCCGCAACACATAAATGGAACCTCATAAGGATCAATAACAGATTTTATCACTGCGACCCCACATGGTTTGACAGTATGTATGTCGATGAGGACGGCAACCCTGTCAAGCCCTTCGGACTTCTGAGTTATGAATTCTTTCTTGTAGGCTCCGATACGATGAATTTTCAGGATAAAGAGGGCGCCCACAATATGGAGTATCAGTATGATGTATTTTCAAGCCCAGATGTGTCTGCAAGCGATTATCTGACAGATATGGGTTTTGTAGATAAATACGCATATGATGAAGAATATGATGAAGACATAAAATACGGCAGGCTTGATGTGAACAAGGACGAAAGGATAACTCAGGATGACTCTGTGACACAGCTTAAAATAATAAGCGGTCTGTCCAATGGTACTGCAGAGGATGTCAACGGCGACGGAAAAACAAATATTAACGATGTTGTAAAAATGCAGAAGCTGATGTTCGGATAATAAAAAATCCGCAGCCGGCGGTCTGCCCCGAACAGGGACAGAAGCCTGAGCTGCGGTTTTTTTATGCGTTAAAAACACTTTGTTATTGACCTTATATGTAATTATATCCTTGCAACGCCCGTTCTCTTGGCCGCCTCGGAAACAGCCCTTGCTATGTCCTTTGAAACGGTTTTATTGAGAGCGGAGGGGATGATTATACCCTTCTCTCTGTCCTCTGCAGTCACGAGCCTTGAAATGGCATCGGAGGCGGCAAGCATCATTTCTTCATTTATATCGCTTGCTCTCACATCGAGAGCGCCCCTGAATATGCCCGGGAACGCAAGCACATTGTTTATCTGATTGGGATAATCCGAACGCCCCGTGGCAACAACTCTTGCGCCTGCTTTGAGAGCCTCCTCGGGGAGTATCTCGGGGTTGGGGTTTGCCATGGCGAATATAATGGCGTCCTTATTCATTGTGCGCACCATATCGCCCGTGAGAATATTGGGCGCAGAAACACCTATGAATATATCCGCTCCCTTTATGATGTCTGCAAGCTCTCCGTCCTCTCTGCCGGGATTGGTTATGCTTGCAAGCTCGGCAAGCGACTTGTCCTTATACTGCTTATCTGCGGTTATAACGCCGTCAATGTTGCGCATGACTATATTTTTGAAGCCTGCCTTAAGAAGAAGCTTTGCTATAGCCGTACCCGCCGCACCCGCTCCGCTCATGACTACCTTGCAGTCCTCGGCATATTTTCCGGTGAGCTTAAGAGCATTTCTTATGCCCGAGAGCACAACTACAGCCGTTCCGTGCTGATCGTCATGAAAAACGGGGATATTGCAGAGCTTTTTGAGCGCATTGAACTGCTTAAGTCTTATAATTGCCTGCCTTATGTTATGCGATACATGGGAGCAGAATTTACTCCTTATCTTAAATCTGAAAATAAAGGAATTTATATAGCTTTAGCAAGATGGTGCAATCAACCGTTTCTTTTTCGCAAAATGAC
>CANROO010000157.1 GCA_947632235.1 uncultured Clostridia bacterium | reverse complement strand
CGTTCAAGACTGCCGAGTTTGACATTATGTACGGCACGGGCATAAGCCATGTGGGCGATGTGCTCGACCTTGCGGCAGAGGTGGATGTTGTGCAGAAGGGCGGAGCATGGTACAGCTATGAGGAAAGCAGGATAGGTCAGGGCAGAGAGAACGCCAAGAAATATCTTGAGGAAAACCCCGGCATCTGCCGTGAGATAGAAAATAAGGTCAGGGAGCACTTTGCGCTCAAGCCTCTTCCCGAGGAGGACGACAGAGAGGTGCTCGTTCTGCCCGAGGATATTGAATAAAAATGCGCGAGATACATATCACGGATAAGGAGCAGGGACAGAGGACGGATAAATTTCTTATGAAATATCTGTCCCTTGCCCCCAAGTCCTTTATATACAAAATGCTCAGAAAAAAGAATATAAAGCTCAATTCAAGGAAGGCTCAGGGCGGAGAGCTGCTTAAGGCAGGCGATATCCTGTGCCTTTATTTGTCTGATGATACCATAGAGGGCTTCAGAGAGATAAAGCAGATAAAGAGGGCGTCCGGGGGCATAGATGTGATATATGAGGATGAAAATGTCATATTCTGTTCAAAGCCCCGGGGGCTTATCGTCCACCCCGACAGCAGGCACAGCACCGATACATTGAACGACCGCCTTATTTATCATCTCTTTAAAAACGGAGAATACGATCCCGAGGGCTCCTTCGGCTTTACACCCTCCGTGTGCAACAGGCTGGATGTGAACACAAGCGGTATTGTCACCATGGGCAAAAATCTGCCTGCCGTTCAGCAGCTGAACAGAGCCTTCAAGCAGAGGCTTGCGGATAAATATTATCTGGCTGTGCTGTGCGGAGAGATGAAGGAGGGCGGTACCGTGCGCGGATATCACATAAAGGATGACAGAAATGTGGCGCATCTGGTTTCCGACAGTGACAAGGGCAGTCCCGTATGCACGCACTACAGACCCCTTGAATACTGTGACGGCTTCACCCTTGCCGAGATAAAGCTTGAAACGGGCAAAAGCCACCAGATTAGGCTTTGCATGAGCGAGCTGGGCTTCCCCGTGGCAGGCGACAGAAAATACGGCGACAGGGCTGTGAATGAGCGCTTTTTGTCCGACTTCGGCATCAGGGATCAGCTCCTGCACAGCCACAGGCTCATATTGAGGCTTTCGGACGGCGCCCTCGGCTATCTCAACGGCAGGGAATTTACGGCGCCTCTGCCCTCTGACCTTGCAAATGTATGCTCATACTTTTTTAAAAAAACATATTGAAAAAATTTTTTATATAGGTTATACTATATATTGACTTTTTGTGCAGACAACTGCAAATAAATTAAGAGGGGAATATACAAATGAAAGCAATCATATTGGTCGCAGGCTATGCAACAAGGCTCTATCCGCTCACAAAAACTACGCCCAAGCCGTTACTGAGCGTAGGCGGAAGGCCGATTATAGACTATATAGTAGACGAAATCAACACACTTGACACGGTGGACAGCATTTTTGTTATAAGCAATCACAAATTTGCCTCGCACTTTGAAAAATGGGCGGAAAACAAGCCCAATCCCAAGCCTGTCACAGTCATTGACGACGGCACGGATTCAGATGAAAACAAGAGAGGCGCCATAGGCGACATACAGTATACCATAGAACAGGGAAATATTGATGACGATGTTGTAATAATCGCAGGCGACAATCTCTTCACATATAAGCTCAAGGATTATTATGACTATTACAGCGCCAAAAAGGCGGACTGCGTCTGCGTGAAGCAGTTTGACGACCCCGAGATGATAAAACAGCTCGGCGTTGTGCTCATGGACGAGGACGGCAGGGTGACAGACCTTGAGGAAAAACCCCAAAAGCCCAAGAGCAACAAGGCTGCCTTTGCAACCTATATGTACACAAAGGAGACCGTAAAGCTCTTCAGAAAATATCTTGACGAGGGCAACAGCCCGGACGCTCCGGGATATTTCCTTCAGTGGCTCCACAGCAGAAGGCCCGTTTACGGCTATGTTATGCAGGGCGAGTGCTACGATATAGGCACGCATAAGGCGCTTGAAGAAGTGCGCCGTATTTATGGAGAATAGAAAAATGCATGGGAGAGCTGTGCTCTCCCGTTTTTATGGGCATATGGGGACAGTCCCTGTGCTTGTTTAACTTGTGGTTATTTTGAGCTTGTACATCTCCGTTTGGGGCAATTTTTTGCTAACTTTAGGGACAGTCCCCGCTTTGTCGGTTAGAACGGGGACTGTCCCGAACTTGGCTGTTTTGTTGTTTTGAACAATACTGCACAAGCTTTATAGATCAATAAGCTTTATACCCGCCGGGACTGTCCCCATTACATTATCCATATACATTTGTTGTTAGGGATTGCGGGACTGTCCCCAAAATTAAAAAAATCAAAAAACGAGGTGATAATATGCCTTCTGCCGCAGCCGATGAGGACAACTATCTGGAATGCGAGAAAAAGTGGATATTTGCGCTGCTTATGTTTGTGGGCGGTTTTTACGGCGCTTATACATATTCCATAAGGGGCGGGGTCTTCTGCAATGCCCAGACAGCCAACTTTGTGCTTTTCGCCATGTCCTTGGGAGGCGGAAATTGGCGCAGGGCGCTTTATTACATTATCCCGATGAGCGCATACCTTGCGGGCGCGATAGTTTCGGAGATATTGCCTACGCCCGTAAAGAGAAAATATATGGTGCGCTGGGATACATTGCTCATATTTATTGAAATTATTGCGGTAGTGATACTGGGCTTCCTGCCCGAGTCGGTGCCTTTTCAGGTGTCGCAGGTAACGGTGAATTTCATATGCTCCATGCAGTACAACACCTTCAGACAGGCGCAGGGAGTGCCCATGGCTACCACATTCTGCACCAATCACCTAAGGCAGACGGGCATAGCAATAGCCAAGGCAATAACGAAAAAGGGCGAAAGGAAGCATATTCTCCGCGCCCTTGAACATATAAGAATGATATTTGTGTTCGTGCTCGGAGCCGTTATATCCACTGTGCTTTGCTCCCGTTTTTTAGGCAGAGCCATATGGGGCGCGCTCATACCGCTGGCTGTCGTGTTTGCCGACCTATTTATAGACGACATAAAACAGCACGGCGACCTCGGCACAAAACCGCGCGGACACTGAAATTTAAGGAGAAGCATATGAAAAATGTAGATATTTACACAGACGGCGCCTGCTCGGGCAATCCCGGAGCGGGAGGCTATGGCGCAGTCCTTCTGTACAACGGCGCAAGGAAGGAGCTGAGCGCAGGCTATAAGACCACCACCAACAACCGCATGGAGATGCTTGCCGTCATAAAGGCTCTGGAGTGTCTCAAGGAGCCCTGCAGTGTCACTCTCTACAGTGATTCAAGGTATGTTGTGGACTCTGTTACAAAGGGCTGGGTATACGGCTGGCAGAAAAAAAACTGGATAAAGTCCGACAAAAAAAAGGCGCTCAACGTAGACCTTTGGGAGCGTCTTCTGCCTCTTCTTAAAAAGCACGAGGTCAGCCTTGTGTGGGTAAAGGGACACGCCGACAATGTTGAAAACGAACGCTGTGACGAGCTGGCGCGCACCGCTCTTGCAGGTGAAAATTTGCTCGAGGACAGCAATTATAACGCTTGACATTGCCCTTTTCGGGGTATATTATTATTATAAGCTTATATCAACTATTAAAGGAGGAAACAAAAATGCTTAATGAAAAGGTATCGGTACTTTTAAATGAACAGGTAAACAAGGAGCTTTACTCGGCTTATCTCTATCTGGAATTTTCAAATTTCTACACAGAGCAGGGGCTTGACGGCTTTGCAAACTGGTACAGGATACAGGCTCAGGAGGAGAGAGACCACGCAATGCTCTTTGTGGACTATATGCATCAGAACGATGTCAAGGTGACATATGAGGCTATAGACAAGCCCGAGGCAAAGCTCAATGAAAACATCGACCCTCTTAAGGCAGGACTTGAGCACGAGATATATGTTACGGGACTTATAAACACAATATATGACGCCGCTCACAGCGTAAAGGACTACAGAACAATGCAGTTCCTCGACTGGTTCGTTAAGGAGCAGGGCGAGGAAGAGGCAAACGCCTCCGAGCTTGTCAGGAAAATGGAGCTTTACGGCTCTGACGCAAGAGGTCTTTACCTCCTCGACAGCGAGCTTGCAGGCAGAGTATACTCCGCCCCCTCGCTTACGATTTAAAATTTACAGCAAAAAAAGACGAGCATCGCTCGTCTTTTTTGCGTGTCGATAAACACCTTATTGTATGAAATTTAGCGGGCGAGCAATGCTCGCCCCTACGAGTGATTAGCTCACATTGTGGTTTGTAGGGGCGTGCATTGCACGCCCGTATATAACATTTATTCATCAATATGATACAGTCCGTCATCGGGTGAATTTCCTCCCAGGATGTCCGAATTGCTCTCTCCCACTTCTTTATAGAAGCTGTCCATCATTTTTTTCATTTCCGTGCCCGTCTTGAATATCACACCGCAACCCGGCAAGGCCGCCTTGCAGGCGTCAATATTATCCGTCAGCGCAAATTTATTAGCCGCCTCGGCTGTCTCCTGAGCGTCCCTCTTGGCTATCTGCGCCGCCGCGTTATAGTCCTTGAGCATATTCAGAAAAGCGCTGTAATGACTGCTCACAAACTCATTCCTTACCGTCAGACAGCATGTAACAAGCTCGCTGTCCGTTATCTCATACCAATAGTCGTACAGGTCAAAAACGCTTTTGACATTTTCGCTCGTAACATAGCTGAGATACGGCTCCTGAGTGAGCGCAAGCTTTATGCTTCCGTTTTTCAGCCCGTCAATAAGCTGTTGATTGGTGTCCACCCAATTATAAGTCACATTTATGTTGTTGTGCTCCGCAATAATGTTGAACACGGTGTCAGCCATGTCATCCTCTGCGCTCACGGTTATTTCCTTGCCGTTGAGGTCGGAAAAATCGTTTATGGCGGAGCCGTTTTCGGCAATATAATAGTTGGAA
>CANROO010000156.1 GCA_947632235.1 uncultured Clostridia bacterium | reverse complement strand
CCCATGAAGGCATAGGAAGCCGTGTACCCATAGCCTCTATAATGGGCTTGCCCGTCACAGCCATTTTGTGAATGTCCGCCATAGCTCTTACGGATGAATCGTTACGGGCATATTCCTTGGGATAGGCAAGAGGCTCCTCATCTGAAGCATCGGCAGTCTCCGAGACTTCTTCATCCTCCAGCTTTTCAAATACGGAAGCGTCCTGCCTGCACATGGGACAGGCGTCAAGCTCGCTGAAGGGCTTGCCCTCCTTTTCCTCATCGTATATATACCCGCATATACTGCACTTGTATTTTGCCATAAACATACCTCCTCATTTGATAATGATTATTATTTATAATATAATGATAACATAAAATATATGGTAAAACAAGGGGAATGTGAAAATTATATGCGGAAGCCCAAATTAAAATTTGATTTTTTTCGTCTTTACTGCTACAATATATTCATATACGAGCCCGTTTTTTATTTTACTGCAGAGGTGTTTGAAAATTGAGCAGAGATGACAGATTTAATATTGAAGCTCCTACAATGGGAGGAGAGTTTTTCTGGAATGATATTGAAGAATACTGCGGTTACAGACTTCAGCAAAATATTATTACCAAGCATGCGCGTATAATTGACGCCTGCGATGACCGTGTTGCATGGGGTACGATTGAAGGAATGAAAGAAAAAATGAAAATATTTATGCCCGGCACGGAGCTTGCAGAAAGAGGCGATATAATAGGCATAAGGCGTAAGCATATACCCTATGTGGGAATAGATATCGCGTCATTATATGAGCATTATGCCATATATATAGGTAATGATGAGGTAATACATTTTTGCGGAAGAGAAGAAAATTTTGAAGCACCCTCCATACAAAAAGACAGCCTTGAACATTTTCTCGGCAATGAGCCGGATGCCAATTATTTTGTAATAAAATTCAGCCCCAAGGATAACAGACCTATGAAAATAAATACTAAGACAGATATTCAGGGTCAGCTGGGGTTTATGGATCTGATAGAAGAGGATGATGCCTACAAAAGGCTTATAAACAGCAGTGATTTTCATATATACAGCGGAAACGAGAGCGTTGACAGGGCATACAGCAGGCTTGGTGAAAAGGGCTATGACATTATATTTAAAAACTGCGAGCATTTTGCTATGTGGTGTAAAACAGGGGTAGCTTATTCATCTCAGGTGAAGAAGATATTTTCATACAATGATATACCGATACACACCTGAGCCAAAAAGGCAAGGCAGGCATTTGGTCGGGAATTGTTAAAAAAGCAATATTGAAAAAGTCTTGAAAGAGGCAAAGAGGACGGCTCAGAATCTTTATCAAAAGCAGAAATTCTGAGCCGTCCTTACTATGATATATTTCAGAAAATATAAAGCATTTCCTTTGTATGACAAGCCTTAATGCGTAACGAAGAACATAACGGAGAAGAGTGCCGCGATCACCCATGTTCCGGCTTTTATGCTTACTGCCTTTCCGGTGAACACATTGATAAGCACATAAGAGATCACACCGAAGGCGATGCCGTAAGAAATATTATAGGTCATGGGCATCATTGCCAAGGTCAGAAATGCAGGGACCGCATCCTCTGTTTTAAGCCAGTCTATGCTTCTGGCGCAGTTCATCATCATTATACCCACATATATGAGCGCCGCCGCTGTGGCACATCCGGGCACAAGCATAGCTATAGGGCTTAAGAACATGCTGATAAAAAACAGTGCTCCCGTCACCATGGCTGCCATGCCTGTCTTTCCGCCCTCTGCAATGCCCGTGGAGGCCTCCACATAAGAGCTTACCGTGGATGTTCCGCAGACCGCACCGCAGGTGGTGGCTATGGCATCTGCAAGCATAGCCTTATCCATGTTGGGCACTTCTCCCTCTTCGGTCAGAAGATTTCCCCTTGCGCAGGCTCCGTACAGCGTGCCGATAGTATCAAACATATCCACCAGACAAAACGCAAGCGCAGTTGTCGTGATCAATACAACAAGCTCTGTTTTGCTGTGATCTGCAAGATACCGCGAAAAATCAAAGCCATCCGTAAACACTCTGCCGAATGCCTGAGTGCCGAAGTCCCCAAATGCCGTAAGCGGGTTAAAATTCAGGTTTTCCGTAAAGCCATCATAAAATCCCGGAACAGTAAAGCCAAGGATATAATACAGCACCGTTCCGCCGAGTATGCCCCAGAGCACAGCGCCCTTTACCCGTCTGCATGTCAGAACTGCGATCACAGTTAAAGCGCAAAGCGTTACAAGCATAGGCATAATATCCTTCCATGCCGTATTTCCGGAAAGAAGGTTGAAGGATGCAAGGCTGACAAATGTGGAGGGATCTGCCACCACGATACCCGAATCCTTAAGACCTATGAAGGCAATAAACAGTCCGACTCCTGCAGGGATAGACACCCTTACCGATGCAGGTATAGCCTCAAATATTTTCTTTCGCAGTCCCGTCACCGTAAGCAGTATGAACAGTATGCCGTCTATAAGAATGAGTACAAGGGCATTGGCATAGCTTAAGCCAAAGCCGAAGCACACCGTATAGACGAAAAAAGCATTGGAGCCCATGGCGGAAGCCTGCGCCAGAGGCAGATTCGCCATTAGTCCTATAAGCACCGTGCCTATACAGGCAGAAATTGCTGTTGCAATATATATAGCGTTATATGACACTTCCCCCCCCGGTATTTCCGCAAACATTCCGGAATTGACCATGAGGATATATGCCATTGTCATAAAGGTAGTAAGTCCTGCCAGAGCTTCCGTTTTCATTGTGGAGCCCGATTCCTTTATATGAAATATTTTTTCCAGAAATGACATCAATTCTTGCACCTCTCTTTTTTTATAAAACCGAACCATATGTTAAATTTTTATTATAAGGCTGTTTATGCCGTCCTTATGATCATAAACGAAGTCACTGATCGAAGCCTTTACAAGCATAACAGAGATCTCGTCTCCACTTTCCATGGGATCATAACGCTCACCATGCCATGCAAAACGCATTTCCAGGCTGTCTTCCTTCTCCGAATATTCCACCGAAACCGTTATGGGAAATTCAACCTCCTGCGCCGTGACAAGGTTCTGTGCCAGAATTTCCTCGTACACACGGCGAAGCTTTTCGACCTGTTTTTTCGACAGCATATTTTTTTCGCCGAACCGACGGATGCTTTCCGACATACCGATAAAATCATAGTCCGTGGACTCTGCGGAAAGTGTAAGCGTTTTGAGCCTTTTTACAAAGGCGCGCGTTTTATCCCGCTTCGGGCTGTCAAATATCTCATTCGGAGAGCCCTCCTCGTATATCACACCCTCGTCCATGTAAAAGATGCGGTCGGAAACATCACGGGCAAACTGCATTTCATGCGTTACTATCATCATGGTAAGTCCTTCCGAGGCAAGCCGTTTCATAACGCTGAGCACCTCTCCCACCATTGTAGGGTCAAGCGCCGATGTAGGCTCGTCAAAAAGCACTATCTTAGGATCCATGGCAAGGGTACGCGCAATAGCCACCCTCTGCTTTTGTCCGCCCGACAGCTCATCGGGGTAGCTTGCTGCCTTCTGCGCCATTCCCACCATGCGCAGAAGCTCCATTCCTTCCGTTAGCGCCTTCTGCTTAGGCACACCTTTTAACACCGTGGGCGCAAGTATAACATTTTCAATTACTGTAAGATGTCCGAACAGGTTGAAGGACTGGAACACCATGCCCATTTGCTGTCTGAGCAGATCAAGGTTCACTTTTTTATCCGAGGTATCCTTGCCGAATACTTTAATCTTTCCGCCGGTCGGCGTCTCCAGACGGTTTATACAGCGCAGAAGAGTGCTTTTTCCGGTGCCCGACGGTCCAATAACCGTTATGACATCGCCTTTAAAAATTTCTGCGTTGACATCTCCAAGCGGCGTAATATTCGGATAGACTTTTTTGAGATGTGAAATTGCAATAACGGGTTCTGCACTTCCTGTCTTTTCCGTAGGTTTCGCCGTTTCGTCCTTTGTGTCAAGCGTTTTTTCGGCATTTTCAATCATTGCCGTGAGCCTGTCTGCGCGTTTGCGGCGCGCTTTAGGACCTGTCCGCCTTTCGGCGATGCTCAAAAGCGAGGTCAGCGCCCACGCCAGCACGAAGTATATTACCGCCGATGCTATAAGCGGAAAGAATGCCTCAAAGGTACGGCTTCGTATAAGGTCGGTAGCCTTCGTAAGATCCTGCACCGCGATGTAACCTACAACCGAGGTCATCTTGACCATGGAAATAAATTCGCCCTTATAGACCGGAAGAATATGCCTGAGCGCCTGCGGAGCAATAATTTTGGTAAATGTCTTCACGCGTCCGAAGCCTATCGCCGTGGCTGCCTCCCATTGTCCCGAATCAACGGCGTCTATGCCGGTACGCATCATTTCGGACACGTACACCGCAAAATTAACGGAAAATGCCACGATCGAAACAATGATACCGTTAAGATGCGTCTTGGCAAATACCACATAAAACATGAGCATAAGCAGTACAAGCACGGGTATGCCCTGAAGCAGGCGTATAAAGCCTGCGGTGAGCCTTGAAACTGCCGTAAAACGGCTCCTGCGCAAAAGACACAGACCGAAGCCCAGTATAGTGCCGAAAAGCGCCGAAAATACGGATATGGCGAAGGTCACCTCAAGACCCGAGAGTATCATTTTCCAACGATTCTCCTGAACAAACGTCTTGTTAAAATTATCGCGCAAGCTGCTTAAGAAGCTGCTGCTTTCCCTATTTGAAGCGAGCCCCATATCCTCTGCCCTAACAAGGAACACCGTTCCTCCCACATAGTGCGGGTTTGCAATGTCAATGCTCTGTCTGCGCTCCTCCGTTATGCTCATCGAGCCCGAAACAATATCGGCTCTATCGCTTGCAAGCATGGGGATAAGCGCGTTAAATGTTCCCTGCGTGATGTCGAGCTTCATGCCAAGCTCCTTTGCTATCAGAGAAACCAGCTCCACCTCAAGCCCAAGCGACTGTCCGTTTCCGCCGACATAGCTCATGGGCTCCATCGTGGAATCGTGAACATATCTAAGGGTACCGTT
>CANROO010000155.1 GCA_947632235.1 uncultured Clostridia bacterium | reverse complement strand
CATTTTAGGTCAGCATTTTCGGCTTCGCCGAAAACCAGCCTTCGGCTGTCCGCATATATCTTTGCGGTGCAATGACAGTCCCCGTTTGTCGGCTGCGTATCGGCAACCTCAAGGGAACACCGGTGCGGGGACTGACCGCTTTGTTGGCTGCGTATCAATCGTCTCACGGTAATTATGGTGCGGGGACTGTCCCTGAACAGGGACTGTCCCCAATACGAAACCTCTCTGTTAAACTGCACAAAAATTCCACCCCCAAATTATGCAAGGTGTAAAAAATTAACTTTCTTTCATTAAAATTTATTTTAAATTCTTGCACTGCCATAAAAAAAGTGCTATCATAATTTTAAGATTACGAAAACCTTTCGTAATACCAATAATGAGATACCATATCCCTCCTGCGCTGCGGCGTGGGGGGGGTATTTTCATGTTCCGCGCAGATTTTAAGCATTTTTTTGCTTAAAATATACGCCAATCATAGGCGAAGCCTTAAACTGTTAAGTCGGGAACCCCCTTCCCGCCATTACGGCGCGCTCTTAGGAGCGGGAGCCTTTATCGCCCTATCATAGGGAGCTTCGGCTCATTCGGGCAATTGCCGCTGTCTGGATCACAGCGGCAAAATGAAACGGCGATATTTATGTACACACCCCTGCGAAAAGGGGTTTTCGCTCGGTGTGCGCAGAGGCTCGGGTTGTTCATAACCCGACTTAACACTCTAAGGCTTAGCAAAAATAACAATTTTATATTATGTTGAAATTCAGACAGAAAGGGTGGATGTTTTTATGAGAATGAATTTCAAAAGAACTTTCAGCGGACTGTTGGCTTTTATTTTGATGCTCAGTTCGCTTGTTGTCGTTAATACGGCAAGTGTGAGTGCGGCGGAGACGGTGATAGAATGGAGTTTTACCGACGCTTCGGCTTGGGGATTGTCGGCTGGTAATAAGGGTTCTTATTCTTTAAAAAATAGTACAAAATGCTCTAACACAAAGGAAAAATATACACTCACTTATTATTCAGATAGCAATAATGACAAATTTTATGATTCAACTTATTCCGGTGATTATAAAGGAATAGCTATGAATGGGGGAATGTCAGATACTGGTAGAAATAACTGGACTAAAAGGTATTTTGAAGTAGCTGTCCCTGCAAAAGGAAAAATTAGTGTAACAGCTGTTGTTAACGGAACCACTGCTAGTAATGGGGTTCCTATACTATATAAATGGGGAGCAGCAGATAACAGTGTATCTGCGTCCGACAGCGGAACAACAAAAACTAAAGTAGATGAAACTACAACATTTGATATTGTAAACGAAGCTGACACAGAAAAAACATTGTATTTTGGTTTCAGTGCAAAGCAGATAATAACCGGGGTAAAATTAACATTACCCGATTCATCGGGTGAACCGGCTTCAAATTACACGTGGACACTTGACACTTCACTTATAAGTGATGAAATAAAAGGCAATCTTCTATATGAAAGTGAAACGCCTACGGCGTATAATACACTTAAGTATGAGGACAGTGACTACACCTTATTGCGTAATTTCTGGACTATATCTCCCAGCACAAAGGACGAAGACAGTACTGCTATAGTTACACAGGGCGATGGCGACAAAGCATATGTCATTAAGCCTACTAAAAAAATGTTCCTTAAAAATGTAACGCTCAATGCAGATAATATAAAAATAAAAGATGCAAAGAGTAAGGTGCTTCATTTGCAATGCACCCATGGCGTTGTTTTCTCCTTCTTATTGGGTGAAACACCCGATGATGCCGGTTATTACAAGCCTGTAGCAGAGCTTGTTCCAAACGCAGAGGGTAAGGGCGGATATGCTAAGAATCCTGTTTTGAGTATTCCGGCACATGCAGATGATTATACTGCAACAATGGGCGGAGGAAAACTCAGCATACAGGATTTCCCGTTAAATGATGAAAGCGCTTCATTTACGGCTGATTTTACAGCTACGCCTC
Source organism: uncultured Clostridia bacterium (assembly GCA_947632235.1). Taxonomy (GTDB): domain Bacteria; phylum Bacillota; class Clostridia; order Lachnospirales; family CAG-274; genus Gallispira. The sequence goes on along the minus strand of CANROO010000155.1, from coordinate 3,134 downwards.
AGCACGACATAGAGGCTGATGTTCCCGAGATAAAGTTCTCGGAATTGGACCTTAAGGCAGCGACAGATACAAGAGGCGAGAGAGTACTCGGAGGTACTGTCTTAGATGAAGCCGGTCACTTCTTTGTACTTGGTACTCATTATAACAATACATATAAGCTGAGCAATCTTGCAAATGATTCCGAGCCCAGCGGAAAAATAAAGGCTATAGTCCTGAGGACAACTAATACCACCGATGAACAGGGCGGTATTGGCTTCAAACTGGCAGGAGTAGGTACAGGCGACATTAAAGAAGGAACTACCTTTGATGTTAAGGTAAAGTGCGTTGCCGTAAAGGACAGAGTATTGGGCGGACTTGATGAAACCACAATAGGTATTGGCGAATATGATGCTGATAAAGCTATGAATGGTGAAGGCGCATTTACAGCTACACAGACCAAAAAGATAGATGCTCAGATAGATCCGCTTAATAACCCGGATACAGATGACGATGTTACAAGTACAATAGTAACATTTGAAGGTCTTACACCGGGAAAGACCTATGGAATTTATAATCCGGGTGAAGAAGAAACACAGGGCAATGTAAGAATCTATTCCATAGCCGTAGATATGAAGCAGTCGGGAGAAGAAGAATCCGATTTGGGCTATGTTGATGAAGGAGAATATGCATTTGGTTCTGGTACAGCAGAATTTAACAGTGTTTATAATGTTAATGGATTTGTATATAAAGGTTTTAAGGTTTCAAATCCGGCAGGCAAAGAAAGTACTTGTTTGTATCTTAAATCTGCAGGTACTATTGAATTTAAGGTTAAAAGCGCTGCAACATTGTCGGTAGATTGTACATATAAGGGTGTAAAAGTTACCGGAACAGACAGTACTGATGAAACAATAAGCACAGGCTCTTATGATAGTACAAAAATTCCTTTAAAAGCTGATGTAGTTTATACTATTACAGGTACAGATAGTAGTAGCAGCAGCAAGATTAAACATATAAAAATTGAAAGCGGCGAGCCCGCTCCTGCAAGTGCAGTCATCACAGGCGATGTAACTCTCAGCGATGTTTACACATATGTAAAGCATGAGGGCGTTACGAGCGACAAGTTAGACGCGGATAAATACGACAACAATGTAACATTTGATGACACAAACGGCGGTACTGTACAAGATAATACATTGACAATACCCAAGACTATAACCGACTTAACTGTTACCGTTACGGGACCGGATGGAGATACGCCTGTAAGTGATGTAAAAATAGGCGATGACAATAAGTCATACACAATAGGCGGAGCAACAGAGGGTGGTCTTGAACCGGGCGAGTATTCTATAACGATAACAGCGGACGGCGGAGCCACCAAGACTATAACCGCAACTGTGGGAGATGACAAGCAGTCTGTAAAGGCTGAAACGGCAGCTCTTGAAACACCTACATATACCGTAAGGTTTGTAACAAACATCAAGAATTTCAAGAGCGGAGACAGAAAAGATGTACCTTCTATTGTGACAGAAGACGGAAGCAAAACTCTTTTCCAGCTTGATGATAAAACATACTATTATATAGATAGGCTTTCGGGCGGAGATTACACGGATGTACAAAAGGTTGCAAGCGCCGAAAGTACTACCCATATCGTTAAAATGCCCAAGGGTAATTATAAGTATGTATATACAAGTGACTATTACAAACTTAGTCAGGACAGAGCGGGTAAAGACGAAACTTTGACTTTTGATGTTGGCGGCAATTCTACAAAGCATATTTACTTCATTCCTCAGATTGATACTACTCTTGACTCGGCAAATGTTATGGGTAAGGTTACAGAAGGTCAAGAGTCTGTTTCAGACTCTGTAAAGGTTGGCAAGTACACCCTTGAACCACAGTCGGGAGCAACATCAGTTAAAGATGCAACAGTAACATTTGCGGGTAAAAATGGTGACAATAAAGCAACAGGTATGGTCGCTTATGGTATCGAAGGAGGAGATACAAGTAATAAATATTTCGGTCTTAACGAGAATAACGGCGCTGTTGTATTCAAGCTTGATCAGGCTATGCTTGCTCACATCACTACGGAGCAGCAGGCTTGTGTTCTCTACAATGTAGAGAAACAAGCAACAATAAACGGCTCGTCCTCCATAATACCTACCGACAGCAGCTTCTCAAAGAGAACTATAACTCTTGGAGCAGGTACATATGCCCTTGTTTCAATGGCTGACAGCAGCAGTAGCAAATCACCTGCAAAGGTAACGGAGATAGAGTTCATAGGCGGTTCACCGTTTAAGGTAACAGAAGATGCAAAGGATTACGAATCAGACGGCAAGATGATAATTGGTCAGTACGACAGCTCTAACGATGACCAGATCGGTACTGCAAATGCAGGCGACTATTCTGTTTTTGCTATACTCATAGCAAATAATGCAGAGGATCTTACAGTTGATAAGATTAATAATATAGTTTCATTTGACGGATATGATTCTTCTCCCGCAAAATCGAGCCCATCTGACGAAGGTAGCGATACAGACAAATATACACCAAATGTAAATGTATTGACTGTAAGGGACGGTAAGGTAGTCGTAGACGCAACAACGGATATATTCGGCAGAATAGTTGGCGAGAATGGCGAGGACATCATTAAGGATGACAAAAACGGTGTGCTTAAGTATTATGCTACAGTAATAAAGGGCACTGCTGGTGACACATTCTATGCTGTAGGCGCAGCTAAGCTCAACGGCTCGGAAACGGCAGAGAAAGGTGACACGTGGCTCATTCAGGATGAAGATCCCGTTACGATCACATTTAATAGCTAAAGGAGGACGATGATATGAAAAAAATATATAATAAGCCTTCAATGGCTGTAAATTCATTCGACACCTCAGACTGCACAAATGTAAACATTGCAAGCTCCGTGGGCGTTAAAACCGGAGATACTACATACAGCAGACTGGGCGTAAATATAATAGATAGAAGCAACTTAAAGAACTGATAAAAAAGGCGGGCTGAGGTCTCCTCAGCCCGCCTCAGCTTGTCGAAAAAGTCTAGAAAGATCTAGGCTTTTTCTTCATTTTATGGTATAATAAGGTGAGGTGATAAATATGCTTGAAAAAACGGAAGATATAAAAAAGGAACTGGAAATAGTATCGGTG
>CANROO010000154.1 GCA_947632235.1 uncultured Clostridia bacterium | reverse complement strand
CCGTCCTTATAGTATGCAGTTGAAAACCACTTTTCATATAATGTCATTACTGCTTCCTCCTGTGATGTTTCTTTTAAAATCATTTTTAATTTTACTACAAATTATGGTATATGTCCATAGTTTTTTATAAAATATAGGGTATTTACAGCGCCTTTTCAAGCAATTCCTCAACGCTGTGTACGCCTGTTACCCTTATACCGCCCACGCTCTGCGCCTCCTTGAGGTTGGCCTTTGGCACTATGCAGGTCCTGAAGCCCATCTTCTGCGCCTCCTGCACCCTCTTTTTGGCCTCCGTCACGGCTCTCAGCTCTCCCGTAAGACCTATTTCGCCGAAAATGAGCATATCCTCCGCTATAGGCACATTGCTGTAGCTTGAGGCTATGGCTGCGGCTATGGCGGCGTCAATGGAGGGCTCCGTGACCCTTATACCGCCCGTAAGGTTGATATAGCTGTCGTAGCTTGAAAGCTGGAGCCCGGCTCTTTTTTCAAGCACGGCTATTATTATGGCGGTCCTGTTGAAGTCCGTGCCCGTTGACATACGCCTTGGCATATTGAACGAGGTGTAGCTCACAAGAGACTGCACCTCTATAAGCAGGGGTCTTGTGCCCTCTATACTGCAGGTCACAACGCTCCCCGGCACGCCTACGGGTCTGTCGGACAGTATGTATGCGGAGGGATTGAGTATTTCCTTCAGTCCCTCGCCCGTCATTTCAAATACGCCTATTTCGTTTGTTCCGCCGAAGCGGTTCTTTACCGCTCTCAATATTCTGTATGCGGCTGTCTTGTCGCCCTCGAAGTACAAAACGGTGTCTACCATGTGCTCCAGCACTCTCGGGCCTGCTATACTGCCTTCCTTTGTGACATGTCCCACTATTATTACGGATATGCCCCTTACCTTGCTTATATTCATGAGCTTGGCGGTCGTTTCCCTCACCTGAGTGACAGAGCCCGGAGCTGATGAAGCCTCCTCGGTATACATTGTCTGTATGGAGTCTATTATTAGAAAGTCGGGCTTTTCGTTCATTATAACGCTGTCGATCTGCGTTATATTTGTCTCGGAAAGTATTTTTATACTCTCGGAGCTCACGCCGAGCCTGTCCGCCCTCAGCTTTATCTGATGAGGCGATTCTTCGCCCGAAACATACAGAACGCTCTTGCCCTGTCGGCTTAGCTCACTGCATATCTGCAGCAGAAGAGTGGACTTGCCTATGCCGGGATCTCCGCCTATAAGCGTGAGAGAGCCCTCCACAAGTCCGCCTCCGAGCACTCTGTCAAGCTCGCCCATGCCCGTTGTTGTCCTGCCCTCGCTCACGGGCTTTATTTCATTCAGCCTCTGAGGCTTGAGAGAGGATTGTATTCCTGCGCCCCTCACCTTCACGGGAGAGGCTATTATTTCCTCGTCAAATGTGTTGAAGCTTCCGCAGTCGGGACATCTTCCGAGCCATTTGACGGTCTCGTAGCCGCAGCTGCGGCACACATATTTAGTCCTTGCCTTTGCCATATCAGTGCTTTTCTATCCTTACTTCCTTTGCATTTTCATCAAGCTCCACGCTGAAGCTTATTTTGCCCGTCATGTTGGTATTCACCTTGTCAAGGTTCACATCGTCCACATATATTGAATATGTGCTGTCTCCCGTAAGCTCAAGTGTTATCATTGTGCTTCCGTTTCCCTCCACATCGAATGTAGTCACTCTCTCGCCTATCTTAAGACTGTGTACGGTTGCTCCGGGTACGGTCTCGAGCACAAGAGTGCCGTTTTTTGAAAGACGGGTAACGTCCTTGTGCGTCCTTACCTTATATACATCACTGCCTACCGCAAAGCCCTCCTTTTTCTGCTTTTGTGCAACCTTGTAGTTACCGAAGCTTAAAGAACCGTCTGCTTCCGTGCAGATAATTTCGTTGATAACAGCCATTTTGTTTTCCTCCTGAAAATAAATTTTTTATTCATCTTAGATGTTTTGACAAATTCCTTTGAATTTATTATAATTATATCAAAATTAATTTGATTTGTACACAGTAAAATTCATTAAAAATAGTTTAAAATTTTAAGTATATCAAAAAGAGGGCCAATATCATGTCTATCCGTCTTGATAAATATCTCTGCGGCTGCGGCAAGGGCACGCGCACGGAGGTAAAAAAGCTCATAAAAAGCAAAAGAGTGTCCGTTAACGGCGCCGTTGTGACAAAAGCTGACACAAAAATATCCGATAATGATGCTGTCGTTCTGGACGGCGAGGTATTGAAATACAGCAGATTTACATATATTATGCTCAATAAGCCGGGCGGTTATATATCCGCCGTAAGGGATGACAGCGAAAAAACCGTCATGGAGCTCTTGGAGGAAAAGTACAGAAGCATAGGTCTTTTTCCTGCAGGCAGGCTCGATAAGGATACAAGGGGCCTTTTGATACTCACAAACGACGGCGGCTTTGCCCACCGCACTCTTTCGCCCTCAAAGCATGTTTCAAAGACGTATTTTGCGCTTGTTTCGGGCGATGCGGATGAAAAAACGGCAGAAATTTTTAATAAAGGTGTAACATTTAAGGGCTTTACATATAAGAGCGCAGAGCTTATAATAGAAGGTAAACAAAACGGGCTTACGGCTGTGAGAGTGACAATATACGAGGGCAGATACCACCAGATAAAGCTTATGTTCGAGGCTGTGGGCTGCCGTGTGGAATATCTTAAGCGCCTGAGCTTCGGAGAAATAGAGCTTGACGATGAGCTGGAGGAGGGCAGCTATCGCCTTCTGAATGAAAAAGAGCTTGAATATATAGGGAGGATAAAGAAATGAAAAAGAAAATAACGGCATTGCTTCTTTGCTTTATAACTGTATTATCCCTGCCCGTCAGCGCCCTTGCGGACAATGCCGATGAGCTTGTGAACGTATGGAAACAGCTCAGGGCAACATTATACGGCAAGGAATATGTAAGCTCCGGTCCAAGGGTCATTACAAATGTTGCGGACTGGCAGAAAATAATACAGACCTCATACAGGGATCTGGAGGACAGCATAACGCTCAGCATACCCGGCTTTGACGAAGACGTATACGATATAAAAAAGCTCAAGAACTACGATGTATCGATATCCGCCTCGGGCGAGATAGTGCCGGGCGAATTATCCGTCATAACCTACAGCTTTGAATATAACCCCAACTTCAAGCTGGCAAGGGCTGTGGACGAGCCGAGACTTTTTTCAAGGCTCAGCCTTGACGAGAAGGATGTGTACAATAAGCTGACGCAATGCACCAGAACTATAACAAGCGGACTTTCCACGGACTTTGAAAAGGAGACCGCAATACATAATTTCATAACGGACAATTTTACATACGGTCCCATTGCCGACAGCGTTCCGCAGAGCGCTCACAGCGTTGTGGGCTTTGTCAAGGACGGGCAGGGGATATGCGAGGCTTACGCCAACACATTCTATATAATGTGCAAAATGGCATATCTGGATGTCAGCATTATTACGGGCACTGCCAACAATGTAAACCATATGTGGAATCTTATATGCCTTGACGGCGAATATTATCATGTGGACGTTACAAACGACGATCCTGCGCCCGATGTTCCGGGAGCCGAGAGATACAATTATTTCAATCTCACGGACGACATAATAAGCAAGACCCATTCGTGGGAAAGAAGCGAATTTCCGAGCTGTACTTCCGAAAAGTACAATTACTATAATATGAACGGACTTATAATTCACAGCGAGGAGGAGCTTAAAAAGCTTTTGGATGACGAGCTTAAAAGGGGCAATACCTCCATTACCTTCAGAACGGAGGAATATGAGATCAAAAGTCCCGATGTCATAAAGAGCTATCTCACGGGAAAGGGCTTTAATAATATTCAGATAAAGGGTGAATACAATAAGGAAAGCACTTATAACATAACTCTTAAATAATAAGCAGGGCTTTGGTCAAATGCTTTAAGTATCGGTTAAAAGTATACACTTGATTATTTGGTTTTTTTGTTGTATACTTATACTTGATTTATACATGGAGGACAAGCTATGTGCGGATTTTGCGGATTTACGGGCAGTCCCGTGAATAAGGAACAGATAATAGAAAAGATGATGGAAAGGATAGTACACAGAGGACCCGACAGCGGGGGCGTACATTCCGATGACGATATAACGCTCGGCTTCAGACGACTGAGCATAATAGGCCTCGAGGACGGCTCACAGCCTATATATAACGAGGACAGAAGCGTTGTCATAGTTTTTAACGGCGAGATATATAACTATCAGAGCCTCAAGGAGGAGCTTACGGAAAGAGGACATATATTCTACACCCATGCCGACACCGAGGTGCTTGTGCATCTCTATGAGGAAAAGGGCGAGGATATGCTGAACGACCTCAGGGGCATGTTTGCCTTTACCATATATGACACAAAGCAGAAGAAGCTTTTTGCGGCAAGGGATTATTTCGGCATAAAGCCTTATTACTACGCGCAGATAAACGGTCAGCTCCTTTTCGGCTCAGAGATAAAGAGCTTTCTGCCTTATCCCGAGTTCAATAAGGAGGTAAACACCCTTGCGCTTGAAAACTATCTCACATTCCAGTATTCCGTTCTGGACGAAACATTTTTCAAGGGAGTGTACAAGCTTAAGCCTGCGCACTATCTCACCTTCAAGGACGGCGAGCTTGAAATAAAGCGCTATTGGCAGCCCAAATTCGAGCCCGACAAGGATATAGTGGCAGACCCCGTTGAGGGCAGGAAGCTCCAGGACGCCATACAGGATGTTGAAAATGTGCTTCTCGACTCCGTAGGCATGCACACCGTTGTCAGCGATGTTGAGGTAGGCTCCTTCCTTTCGAGCGGTGTGGACTCAAGCTTTGTTGCCGCGACCTTCAGAAACGGCATGGACAAGGCGAGCGGAAAGACCTTCACAGTCGGCTTCGACTATGAAAAATACAATGAGATAGGCTATGCCGAGAGCCTTTCGGAATATGTAGGCATAGAGAGCAATTCAAAGATAATTTCAACCGATGAATACTGGGAGAGCCTTCCCAAGGTGCAGTACCATATGGATGAGCCTCTTGCGGATCCCAGCGCGGTAGCTCTTTACTTTGTGAGCAAGCTTGCCAGGGAAAAGGTAAAGGTAGCGCTTTCGGGAGAGGGCG
>CANROO010000153.1 GCA_947632235.1 uncultured Clostridia bacterium | reverse complement strand
TTACCGGTATTACAGCTGTTATACTCATTACGCGGCACCTCCCACAGTGAGGCACCGTGAGTCAATATTAATTAGCTTATATTGTACCCCCCCCCGGCAAAAATTCTGTATTTTGTTTAAAATTATTGCCGTTTATTTTTTTAGCTAAATTCTCACATGCTTCCGTAAATATTCCTATATCAACGCTGTAACTTAAATACTGCACCCCAACATCTCTCCACAATTGCAGCATTTCCAAATTATCAACAAATGTTCCTATTACTTTTCCTTTCGTCTTTGCCTGCTTTATTATTTCTTTCATCTTTTTTATAACGATCGGGTTATCTACTTCACCGGTCACTCCTAAAGATTGAGATAGATCATACGGTCCTACAAATAATATGTCTATACCTTCTACGTCAAGTATTTCGTCTAAATTCGCTATGGCTTCTTTTCCTTCAAGTTGAATAATAACCAACATATCATTTGATGTTTCAAAGTATTTGTTTCTCTCCATATGCGAATATTCTGCCGCTCTCACAAAACGACACACTCCGCGCATACCTTTGGGATAAAATCTTGCGCTGCTCACTACTTGACGTGCTTGCTTTGCATTTTTTACCTGTGGCACCTGAACTCCAAACGCGCCAATGTCAAGTGCGGTGCCTATAGTGTTCTCATCTGTATTCGGCACCCTTATTATAGGTATCATTCCAGTCAAAACAGCGGCTCTGATATTATTTTGCTGGCTTTCAAAAGATACCGGACCATGTTCCATATCAAGCACCACAAAATCAAATCCGGCATGACCTGCTGCCTCAACAAACATCGGATCGGCTGTTTTCATAAATGGGCCATATAAAAAATCACCGTCATTGATCGTCTTTTTAAACTCTTTTATCAGATTATTCATTTTTCTTTCCTTTCAATATAATGTGATTATATATTGCATCGGCTATTTCAAAATCAATAGGATTATTAATATCTGTTGCTTCCACAAGAGATACTTCCTGCAAATAAGGATTTTTGCCAATTCTCGATCTAATGTTTTGTATTACGTTTTTTGTAAAAACATACATGCCAGTTGTCTCAACATATAACAGTTCCAAATCCTGTGTGCGCGGTATGTTTTTTGTGTCATAGTTTACCGGTTTATCTTTATTCCAAATAAATTCCTGCATTTTTCTGACAGCGATTGCTGAATCATATTTTTCGCTTTTCACCGCATTAACTGCGTTATCTATAGATTTACTCGTCAAAAACGGAGCGGTTGCATGAGCGAGAACATATATATCCGCCGGAACATCTTTGCTAAATGAATAAAACATATCATTAACATCAGCTTGAGCAGAATCATATTTCTCATCTCTTTTCAGAAATTTGACACCCGGAATAATATATTTCTTTATGTTCTCATTACTACAATACACATAAATCTCGTCAACAGTATCCGCACCAATGAGTGCGCGCAATATCATATGTATAAGAGGCGTACCGTCACTAAAAGACTTTGTATTCTTACCCGGAACTCGTTCATTGTTCAATTTTATGGGAACTAACGCTACTACTTTCATAGGTATTTTCTCTCCTTTTTCTGTTGCATAATTTTTTTCTGTTTAGAATAATGTATCAAAATCCACTCTTTCAAACACTTCAAGTTTACCGCCTCGTGTGGCGTTATATATCTTTATACCATGCTCGTCTGCATATTTTTTTGCGGCTTTATATGCTAATTCTGTTTTATATAATGAAGGGATAGATGCAATTTTATCTTTATCCGAAAAATGATCAATAATATCATCATGCCTTTCAACTTTACCATACTGATTAAGCGTTATCGAATAATTATGGTCTACTCCCAGTAAAATTATTTCTTTAAATCCCATGTAAACAGCAATTTGTATACACATATACGTCACCGTTGCGCCCCCGTATATGCAAGTTCTCATGTCGTCCGAGAATTCAGGCAAATCAGGATAAAATTCCTCATCTATCTGTTTTACATAATGAACGTTATGAATATCGGGGCACGGAAAAGTTTCCGGAATTCCAACGAATTTGTCGCGGACGCTTTGAGCGCCTATTATGTTTCTTTTTTTATATATAATATTTTTATCCGATACGCAGTAGTATGTTGGTCTCCAATTTGTCTTATCATAAATATTATATATTCCGTTAGTCCCAAAGCATATCTCATTTTTCAGCTTGTCCAAATCCTTCGGGTCCAGACTCGGTCCGTTTCCGATAATAAAGCATCTCTTTCCCAGGTGTTTGTTTTTCATTTGCAAAATCACTCCGGCATTGTTGTTTATTCTTTTTATATTTATCGGACGCGCCACCGCGTGAGCAAGGGGGCGCACGGTCATTTGATAACCTTTCATTAATATATCTCTTATCATCATTATTAAATCTCCTTTATTTTTCAGCTTAAAATAGTTGTTTTCCAAATATCGTGTCGTATGGAATGACGCCGCAACCGTTTTTATAAAAAATACCATATGATGTCAAAGCTATATAATATACTGCAATGCCTATAACTATAATAGTCTTATTGGATTTAAGCTTAAAGCTGTCAATGACTATCGGAATTAAGTACAGGATAAAATATTCATACAGCATATAAACCCGTATAAATATGTTTATGCCATAAAAAGCATTGCTAAGAGTGACATATATGGCCCAGCCTATCATAAACAGATTAAAGTGCTTATATTTTTCCGAAATCACATGTCGTTTTCCATATATATAAAACCATATCAACGTTGGTACTATGCATTTGAATATAGCCAGCGCATTGCGGGTCTCAAAAAATTTCTCTCGGAAATTTTCGTTCAGGAAATAACTTGTATATCTCGCCGGTATGTAATTTATGAGCATTTCGGCATATGGTCTTATATCCAAAAACATGAGTACAACAGATATCATAACAGCGATATTCAGGCCTTTTAATATACTCACATTTTTTCTGTCGTCTATAAAAACCATTACTGCATATATTGACATAAATACCGCGCTTGTGTGGAATAGTGAGGCTAATACGATAAAAAGGACATATATGAGATACTTCTTTTTTTTCAGCCACTCAAATCCAAATAACAGTATGGCTATCGCAAAATACTGACGTACAGCATTCATTGTAGAAAAGTATACTGTTGAACAGATATACACGAACAGTACAAAAATTCTGTATTTTTTATCAACATTCTTGACTATTGTATATCCGAATGCGGCGTTAATAACGACTGACGTTACCATAAACCATGCCTGTACATTACCGCCGAGAGCTATAATCAACCGCGCAAGCAGCAAAATACCTACTTCGAATCCACCATCGCCTCCGCGTTTTATTGCAGCAAATCTGCGAACATATCCCGGATAATCCGTTCCTACTTGAAAACGTACCGCCGATATATATGCAAGCATAATTACAAGGATCCAGAATAATTTGTTATTACCTTTTTTTTGCGTAAATGCCGCTGACACAAGTATTATTCCTATAGTAATTATATATAATGCCATTTACCTCATCCTATGATTTTTTTATAATATTGCTATAAGTTCCCCATAAAAGCATATAGAATCGTCTTCCTAATTTTCTTGCCATTATGCCGAACTTATTCATTTTAGGCGCATTCTGATCCTTCAAAACAGTATTTTCATATAGTTTACTTTTATCAAGAATCTCCTTTTCAAGACTCCTATCTATATTTTTTGATTTGTATAACTGGTTCAGAGTGCTGTACACCGCCCAAATCATTTTACTTGCCGCAGCTTTCTTTAAATCAGGATATACGGATAATATAGAGTTGCACATTTCTTCCGACACCTCGATAAGCTTCATCTTTTTTGTATCAAACTCACTGTTTGTTGTCGAACCCTGCCGTAATCTATAAAAATACAATTGCTTATTGCTTCCCGCTATTCTATCGCACTTATTTATAAGTTTATATGAAAGATCGCTGTCCTCAAAAATAATCCCCTCACGGTATCTGAGGTTGTCAAAGATCTCTCTTTTATACAAATAAGTACATTGTCCTAGTGCCCGTCTGTTATACAGCAAATTTTCAAGATATTCTTTTTTTGTTTCGACATACTCATTCATATTCTTTTCTTCTTTCTCAAGATTTCCGTTAAAGAAAAGCAAACGCAACTTGCAGTACGATATATCCACATTATTTGATTTAAGCAGCTTGTACATATAATTCACATATTCTTTATCCACATAATCATCCGAATCAACAAAAGTGATATAATCTCCGACGCAAATATCCAATCCGCGATTTTTTGCCTCTGCCTGTCCACCGTTCTTTTTATGTATAACTTGTATTCTTTTATCTCTTGCCGCATATTCGTCGCACATTTTCCCGGAGTTATCCGTAGAGCCGTCATCAATAAGGATGATTTCAAGATTTTTATACGTTTGTTCCAGAATGCTGTTTATACATTCGTCGAGATATGATTCGACATTATAAACCGGAACTATAACGCTTATTAATTCTCTTTCCAAGTAACTACACTCCCTTAATGTACTTCATATACATATTCTATCTCTGGTTTAAATTTAAACCCATCTTTTATTCCCTTTAAAAAATATAGCTTATCAGTTTCCTACCTTAAATAATTCTTTGCGGTTATATGCGACTATAAATGCCAACACTCTTTTCATACTATCAAAAGCTCCTTTTATATTTTTAATTCTCTATTGTGCTTTATAAACGCTAAAAGCTTTCCTCGTATTGCCTATGTATAAACTTCGCTTTTAAAAACGACGATATTTTCTTAACCCAATCAATTTTTTCCATATAAATATATGGAATTTCTTTTATATCAGATTTCTTAATTTCACCCGCTTCAATTTGATGCCCCAGCCAAATGTTAAACAATATTTCGCTGACTCTGCCAGGATATCTTCCTTGAAAAACGGTCATCTCTTTTGTGTCTATCTTGTCATTTAACTCAAACAAAATATCAAACAACCAAGCGCAATATTTATCAGCCAACTGCTTGTCCATTATCATCATATTGAACATATACGCTCCGCGACTCTTCATCACCTTGTCAAAAGCTTTTAAATATTCGGGGCAATTTCTTTCAATAATATTTCTTGTAACGTCTAAATGTTCGGCGTCAAACGTGTGCGCGTAATGTGAATATATGGTTTCTATATAATATTTTCTTTTTTTGGGTACCACTATTTTATGTGATCTTAAAATAGGCTCCAAATCTTTGCCGGTCAATATTTTCCCATTTTTCGAAAAATGTCTTCTGTAATGTGCGAGACCGATATAATCAGCATCAAGATTTTTCCACGCCCAGTATAATCCTGTTAGTTCACAAAATCTTGAATTTAAACCGGATATATTATCTCCGGTATT
>CANROO010000152.1 GCA_947632235.1 uncultured Clostridia bacterium | reverse complement strand
CGTATGCCTTTTATTATATTAAATTTTGTAAACCATGTGCTTAGACTTTTTGTAAACTATGTTATCATACTATACACTGTGGTCTCCCGCAAAAATTTCATACAAAACAAACTTTCATCAGCAGGCATGGATCAATATATCCATACTGCCGTATTTCTTTCTATATTGTCATAAAACCACTTCGCGTCTTCAACGCTCATGCGGACACATCCGCTGGAGCTTTTTCTGCCGAGGGTGGGATCGGTTATATTGCCCTCTCTGTCCATGGCTACGGAATGAAAAAGATAGCTCCCGTTAAATCTCATCCAGTATTTTGCTCCGCTTTTAAGCCTTTCGGAATAAAATCTCTCGCCCTTATCCCCCGTTTCAAAGCTTCCGCGCGTGGTAGGCGTTTTGTTTCTGCCCGTGGAGCAGACTATTCTTCTTTCTATCTCCCTTTTACCGTTCTCACCCTTGAGCACATACACACGCTGTCTGTCTATATCCACCCACACAACATGAGAAGTTTTGCTTTCAAGAGCGGAATTGGCATAGCCGGTTATTACATCATCGCTCAGCTGTGCCGTATTGGTGGGTCTGTCGGGCGGTATATCGAGGCAGACGCCCTTCACCCAGCCCATGCTGTTTTTATGGCGTATATAATACCACCTTGCGCCTATATCCCGGAGTATCTCTACCCTTTCGCCCGAAAGTATAAGGTCTGTGGCTTTGCCGTCCGCAGACTCGTACATCACAGCACCCCTCGGAACGCTTGCCATAACTGCGGAGGGGCGGAAAATATCGGGCACCGTGCCTGCGCGCACATGGGTATTGCGCAGTATGACCAGAACAAGGCTGACGGCAATTATGCCTGCGCCCGCAAAAATATAGCCTTTTTTCATATTATCACCTCTTAATATATTATTTTTGCCAACTGCGGTTTATAAATACCCATATACTGTTTTTTGTGATATATTTTATATTTTTATTGCAATATTTTAATTTTAGTGTAAAATTAGAATATAGAGTTTAAAAACCGTTTACCGAAAGGACAAAAATATGAAAAAAATTGCTTATAAAAACTGCGGTATACTTATAATAGGCTCGGGCATAGGCGCACTTAGCGTTTCATCGGAGCTCTGCAAATTTCACAGGAAGGTGACAGTCATAACGAAGGGGCTCAGGAAGGCGTGCAATTCCTCTCTGGCGCAGGGCGGTATATCCGTTGCGCTCTCCGAAAACGACAGCGCTGAGCTCCACTTTGAGGACACCATGGAGGCAGGCTGTAATCTCAACGATGCGGACGCCGTGATGAAGCTTGTGTCGAAGGCTCCGCAGGTCATACTGGACTTTATAAAAAGCGGTATGGAGTTTGACAGGGACGAAAACGGCGCTCTTTGCTTCGGCAGGGAGGGCGCGCACAGAATAAACAGGATAGTTCATGCAGGCGGTGACAGAACGGGGCTGAGAGTGGTGGAACAGCTTTTGAGGAACATCACATCGGATGTCACCATAGAACAGAACGAAATGGCGCTGGAGCTCATAGCAAAGGACGGAAGGTGCGCAGGAGCGCTGGCAAGAAATTCAAAAACGGGCGAAATAACAGCCTACAAAGCCGACTGCACCATATTGGCAACGGGCGGTATAGGTCAGCTGTACCCTTCCACATCAAACGACGCCACAATAACGGGTGACGGCATAGCTATGGCTTACAGGGCAGGCTGCAGACTCAAAAATCTGGAATTTATACAGTTCCACCCCACAATGCTCACAATAGACGGCAAGGCCTACGGGCTTGTGTCGGAGGCTGTGAGGGGCGCAGGCGGTGTGCTCATAAACGACAGGGGCGACAAAATAATGGAGAATGTACACCCCATGAAGGACCTTGCACCGAGGGATGTTGTGGCAAGAGAGGTATACGCTCACTATCTCAGGGGAGAAAAAATATATCTGGACATATCATCTATTGAAAATTTCAGAGAGAAATTCCCCACGGTGACGCAGATATGCGAGGAGCACGGCGCTGATATAATGAGCGGAAAAATACCCGTTGCTCCGGGAGCTCACTTCCACATGGGCGGAGTTGAGGCTACAACGGAGGGCATAACGAACATAGAGGGACTTTTTGCCGTGGGCGAAACTGCATGCACGGGCGTACACGGAGCAAACAGGCTGGCAAGCAATTCACTTTTGGAAGGGCTTGTTTTCGGCAAGCTTCTGGCTGACTACATAGTGAATAATCCGCAGAAGGGCGCGGACATAACGCCCGAAATACCAAAGACAAGGCTCGGCACTCTCCCCTCAAAGGCGGAGATACAGTCCAAAATGATGGAGCTTCTGGGCATAGTAAGACACAGCGAGGATATGAAAAGGGCTGTAGAATGGTTTGAGCAGTTCTCGCCGGACGGTAAATTCGGCAGGATAGATGTTATAAATACCGATGATGAGAGCATAGAAATATACAATATGCTTACAACGGGCTGGCTCATAGCCAAGGCCGCCGCCGAGAGGAAGGAAAGCATAGGGGCGCATTATGTGGAATAAAAAAAGAACCTTGCGGTTCTTTTTTTATTCAAATTATTAAAGTGCAGCCTTTGCCTTATCCACAAGAGCTGTGAATGCAGGCATATCGTTTACTGCGAGTTCTGCGAGCATCTTTCTGTTGATGCCGATGTCTGCCTTCTTAAGACCGTTCATAAGTCTGCTGTAGGAGATGTCGTTCATTCTTGCGGCAGCGTTGATCCTTACTATCCAAAGTCTTCTGTAGGCTCTCTTTGTCTGCTTTCTGCCTGCGAAGCTATGAGCCATAGCCTTCATTACAGACTGCTTTGCTACTCTGTACTGCTTGCTTCTTGCGCCGTAGTAGCCCTTTGCCATCTTTAATACTTTCTTATGTCTTTTGCGTGCATTGAGCGCACCTTTTACTCTAGCCATTTATAGTGTCCTCCTTAGATATATGGTAATTCCTTCTTCATGACCTTAACATTGGTGGGGTCTACAAGAGTAGCCTTTCTGAGGTTCCTCTTTCTCTTTGTGTTCATCTTTGTCAAGATGTGCTGTTTGTTGGCCTTAGTTCTCTTGATCTTACCTGTACCTGTGATAGACACGCGCTTTGCAACGGCCTTTCTTGTCTTTAATTTAGGCATTTTAACATTCCTCCCGAAAAAAATTAATTAGCTTTGGGACCCAAAAACATAGCCATGGTCCTGGCCTCCATTTTAGGCTCCTTTTCAATTTGACCAAACTCCGAAACCTGTTCGGCAAAGTCTCTCATTATCTGAGCAGCAGTCTCCTGGCGCGCAAGCTCACGGCCCCTGAACCTGATGCTTACCTTAACCTTATTGCCGGCTTTAAGGAACTTTACAGCATTCTTCACCTTTACCTGTACATCGTGAGTGTCGATATTGGGAGAAAGCCTGACCTCCTTGGTCTCTACAGTTTTCTGCTTCTTCTTGGCTTCCTTTTCCTTCTTGGCAAGGTCAAATTTGTACTTGCTGTAGTCCATAATTTTGCAAACAGGCGGTTTTGCCTGCGGTGAGATCTTAACAAGGTCAAGATTTTTGTCATCTGCAAGCTTCTGAGCCTCCTTGGCAGTCATTATGCCTATCTGCTCGCCTGTTTCGCTGATAAGACGAATTTCCTTATCTCTTATCTGTCCGTTGATCATTAAATCGGTAATAGTAGCACCTCCCAATAAAAAATACTGCTGCTTGAATGATTATTGCTCCCGGGAAAATAAAAAAAGCAGACAAAGTCCGCTCGTATTCCCGCAAATTTGCACATATAGCAAAAAATGTCAGACCTCAAAGCACGGTAGCCGTAAGGTGAGAAGTGGAGCTTCTTCTTTGATAACAGATGTTATTTTAACATAATACGGCAAGTTTGTCAACCGTTTTTTTCAAAAATGCACGGAAATAAATTTATAGAAAATATAATCGGGGGAAAGAGGGTTTAAGACCGTCGCAAAGTATAGTTTGGGACGGTCTTAATTGCATTTGATATTTATAGTAAAATTGTACCATAATAAGATTTTATTGTCAATAATATTTGGATAAAATTTATATAATTTTGAGGAAATAAAGGGACTTTTTGAAACCGTCCTAATGTATACATTAAGACGCAAAAGGAGGAATTTATTTATGACGGGTGAAAAAAGAAAAGCTAAGAAAATATATTTTATTTTACCGGCAGTAATAATAATTATTATAACTGCTGTCGGCTGTACAACTCGTGTAAATTACGGCACAAAATCGAATGAAAACAAATATTCGGGATTTCAGGACAATATTGATATAGCAACCTATTGGGGACCCTATGCTGTATATCTGAAATCAGACGGCACCGTTGCGGCTATAGGTGATAATGAATATGGACAGTGTGATGTATCAAACTGGAAGGATATCGTAGCCGTTTCTGCCGGCGGCAGACATACGGTAGGCTTAAAATCAGACGGCACTGTTGTGGCTGTAGGTAATAATGATTCCGGGCAGTGTGATGTATCGGACTGGGAGGATATTGTTGCCATTTCTGCCGGTGACGGTCATACAGCAGGCTTAAAATCGGATGGCACCGTTGTGTGTGCATGTAAAAATGTGAATGATAATAATAATAATCCTTATGATGTTTCTGACTGGAAAAATATTGTTGCCATTTCCAGCGGTCGCTATCATATAGTAGGCTTAAAATCAAACGGCACTGTTATTGCTGCGGGTGATAATGATTACGGAGAGTGTGATGTTGTAGACTGGGAGGATATTGTTGCCATTTCTGCCGGTTGGTCACATACGGTAGGTTTAAAATCGGACGGCACTGTTGTGGCTGCGGGTGATGATAGGTTTTCCTCCGGAAAGTGTGATGTATCAGACTGGGAGGATATTGTTGCCATTTCTGCCGGTAGCGCACATACAGTAGGTTTAAAATCGGACGGCACTGTTGTGACTGCGGGTGATAATAATGATGGACAGCGTTATGTATCGGACTGGGAGGATATTGTTGCCATATATGCCGGCGGTGATACAACAGTAGGCTTAAAATCGGACGGCACCATTGAGGCTGCGGGTGGTTTTAAAAATGAACTGCGTGAATTGAAGGATATAAGCTTAAAATAATGTGAATTAAAAGGATAAAGGGCATAAATTTGCTGTAGGTTATTGAATATGTTTTTTTGTCAAGGAACGGAGCCGAAGAGCTCCGTTCTTTTTACGTTTTTGACTTAATTTAAGTATTTGCACTGCACTTCGATGCGGGGGACTTTCGGTTTCCCGCGGGCGACCACAGGTCGCCCCTACGGCAAGGGTAGTGCAGAATACTATAATTTGCGCTTGAAATTCAGCAAAAAGCGGGCGTGCAATGCACGCCCCTACATAAATACCATACTATTTCAAT
>CANROO010000151.1 GCA_947632235.1 uncultured Clostridia bacterium | reverse complement strand
CCAAGGCTTTAAAAAGTTGTTTTTTCATCGTTAAAATTTCCTCCTTTTAATTATAACTAACGGAGGGTGCAGAAAAACGCAGATTTTAACATATCAGTATTATTTTTTATCTGACAATATATGTTGCAAGCACAAAAAAAGCAGAATATCCGAAAATATTCTGCTTTTGATATTTATTCTCTATGCTGAGGGGGACGGCGTTTTTTTCTGCGTTTTTTGCCGTGTTTCCTGGGCGGAGCTCCCTCGGGCGGTCTTCTTCTTTTCTTCTTCTTTTTCTTCTTTTTGCCTGTCACTGCGCCTGCAACGGACTGCACAAAGAGCACCGCAAGGAACAGCAGGAACAATACTATAAGCCCCATAAAGGGTATCATAACATATTTTCTGAGGTTGTCCTTAAGGGCTCTGCGCGCAAGCTCCTTATCGGAGAGCGCAGGTGCGTTTGTAACGGCTACCGCGTCAAGAGTTTCTATCACCTTGTCGTTGTAGCACACATTTATTTTGCCCACTATCTCATCTATTGCAACGGGAGCCTCAATTTCCGGCTCAATTTCGGGCTTTATGGTTATGCTTTCCTTATTTATAAAAGACGGGAGAGCCGTAAAAATATCGCTGCCTGCGCTTATGCCGACAGTGCCGAGCTCATACACCTTGTTCTTGTAGGGCTGTATGACCTTTGCCGTGGTGTAATAATCGGTTGCGCTGAAAACTATCTCGCGTCCCTTGTAGAGGCTGAAGCCATAGTCAAGGAGCGTCTTTGTGTCGCCGTAGGAATTGTCATAGCTGTCAGCCTTCATAACTACGGCTATAAGCTCTGCGCCGTCCCTTTCGGCAAAGCTTACAAGCGTATTGCCGGCCTCATCGGTAAAGCCCGTTTTGCCTCCCATAAGGTCGGGATAATAATAGTCCGATGTGGGGCGAAGCATTCTGTCCTTATGGTTGAGATACCTTGAAGGATTGAGATTTGTTGCGGGTATCTGGTGAGAAACCGTGCCCCATATAAAGCTGAAATCCTCGTTTTTTATCGCCTGAGAGGTGATAAGCGCCATGTCATAGCAGGTCGTGTAATGGTTGGGATCGTGAAAGCCGTGAGGATTCACAAAGTTGCTTTCGGTACAGCCCAGAGCCTTTGCGGTCTCATTCATCTTGGCGGCAAAGGCCGATGCGGAGCCGCACATATGCTCGGCAACAGCCATACAAGCCTCGTTTGCCGATTCCAGAAGTATGCCGTAAAGAGCATCCCTGAAGCTTATCTTTTCGCCCGGAACAAGCCCTATACTGCTTCCTCCCTGTCCCATGCCGTCTATAGCGCTCTGGCTTACGGTTATAGTGTCGTCAAGATTGCCCTCCGTGCAGGCAATGTAAGAGGTGAGTATCTTCGTTATGCTCGCAGGATAAAGCCTCTCGTGGGCGTTTTTTTCGTATATGACCGCACCCGTGGGAACATCTATGAGTATAGCCGCTCTGGCGTTAAGCGCAAGCTCTTTGCCGTCAGAAGCATAGTTGTGAACTATGGACGGAGCCGCTTGAGTGGTGGTCTGAGATGCGCTTTCGGGCTCTGCAAAAATTTCAGCGGAAATATTTGAAAAAAATACTGTAAAAATTAAAAGAAATGTGATAAAATTATATTTAGCAGGCTTATGCAACATATCTTTTCTCCCTGTTTTGATATATCAAGTGCTTATATTATAATATAAAATGCACTTTTATTCAAGAGGGAAAAATTAAATTTTGCTGAATTTTGTTGTATTTTTTGAGAGGAAACAAGTAATGAAGCTGAAAATATATTATATATTTTTTATAGTATTTATCGTTCTGTCCGGGCTTTGGTATCTGTCGGCTCACGACAGACTCATGCAGGACAGAACATATGTATACGCAGGAATAAGTCCTCCCGAATATGAGGAGACCGAAAAGACCCCGTATATCATAAACATAAATACCGCGGATGTCTATGAGCTCTGCGCTCTGGAGGGCATAGGCGAAAAGAAGGCGCAGGCCATAGTGGAATACAGGCAGGCGCACGGAGGCTTCAAAACAATAGAGGAGCTTGCGGATATTGACGGCATAGGCATTAAAACTGTTGAAAAATTTAAGGATAAAATAACGCTGGAGGGATAAAAAAATGGCACACAAAATTCTGGTTGTAGATGACGAAAAGCTTATTGTCAAGGGTATAAAATTCAGTCTTGAGCAGGAAGGCATGGAGGTGGACGCGGCTTATGACGGCGAGGAGGCGTATAAGCTTGCAAAGTCGCACAGCTATTCGCTTATACTGCTGGATGTCATGCTTCCTAAGATAGACGGTCTTGAGGTGTGCCGTATGATAAGGGAATTTTCAAATGTGCCCGTCATAATGGTCACTGCAAAGGGCGAAGATATGGACAAAATAATGGGGCTTGAATACGGCGCCGACGACTATATTACAAAGCCGTTCAATATTCTTGAGCTGAAAGCAAGGATAAAAGCCATATTAAGGCGGAGCGTTCATTCCGTTGTGAAGGAAGAGCCCAAGACCAGCGTATTGAAGGCAAAGGACCTTGAAATTGACCTTGAAAGCAGAAGATGCTTCATTGCAGGCAAGGAAAAGAAGCTCACCGCAAAGGAATTTGACCTTCTGGAGCTCTTTGTCAAAAATCCGGGCAAGGTATACAGCCGGGATAACCTCCTGAATACCCTCTGGGGCTACGGCTATCCCGGCGATGCGCGTTCCGTAGATGTGCATGTGAGGAGGCTCAGAGAAAAGATAGAGTCAAACCCGAGCGATCCTCAGTACATCCATACAAAGTGGGGAGTTGGTTACTATTTCCAGTAGGATATTAAGTTGGATAAAGGGTATAGACGTAAGAAGCATTAAATTTCAGCTTCTCATGACATATCTTGTCATAGGCATTGTTCCCCTGCTTTTTTTCTCTTTCAACACCACAAAGACACTGCAGGACTACTTTGAGGACACAAATGAAAGAGAAGTGCTCTATCAGGCAAATACCATAGCGGGCAATATCCAGAAGACAGGCTATCTTACGGACAAGACAAAGCAGCCTCAGCTCGCACAGGATATAGAGCAGAGGGGAATTGAGGAAAACTGCCGTATTATAGTTGTGGACGAAAGAGGCTATGCCGTTGCCGATACAAACGGCATGGTAGTGGGCAGAATGTTCATTGTGCCGGAAATACTCGTAGCTCTCGCTGGGCGCGATGAGGCCAATCTTAGGCGTGAGGAGGAAGCGATATACGCTTCGGCTTACATAGAGAGCGCCGATTCCCGCAAAATAGGCGCAGTGCTCGTTATTTCCTCATTTTCGGAGGTTTATCAGCTCATAGGCGAGATAACCAATCAATGGCTTCTCGTTACGCTTTTCATACTTATAATAGTTATTTCTCTTGTCATATTCATGTCGCAGATGATATTCGGTCCCATAAAGAATGTTCTTGACACTATCAGAAGAATATCGGCGGGACAGCTTCATCAGAGAATAGAGATAAAGGGCAAGAACGAATTTACGGAGCTTGGCGAGGCGGTCAACACAATGACAAAGCGCCTCGAGGAGGTAGACCAGTCCAGGCAGGAATTTGTGTCTAATGTGTCGCATGAGCTCAAGACGCCCTTAAGCTCCATAAAGGTACTGAGCGAGTCGCTTCTGCTTCAGGAAAATGTGCCCGAGGAAATGTATAAGGAATTTCTTCAGGACATAACCTCGGAGGTCGACAGAATGACAGACATCGTGAGCGACCTTCTTGCGCTTGTAAGAAACGACCCGAGCGAGGCAAGAATCACCGTTGCCGATGTGGACATAAACAAGATGCTGAGAGACATAGTGAAGCGCCTTTCGCCCCTTGCCGCCGACAAGGACATAGACCTTTCCTTCCATGCGGCAAAGGATGTTACGCTCAAGGGCGATGAAGTGAAGCTCAGCCTTGCCATATCAAACCTTGTGGACAACGGCATAAAGTATACGCCCGACGGCGGAAGCGTAAGCGTATCGCTTGACGCGGACAACAAGGACTGCTTCATCACCGTTCAGGACTCGGGCATAGGCATTGCCGAGGATGAGCAGAGCAAGGTATTCGACAGATTTTACAGAGTTGATAAAACGCGTGACAGAGAAACGGGCGGAACGGGACTCGGACTTGCCATAACGCACTCCGTAATTATGCTGCACAACGGCTCCGTTCAGATAATAAGCGGTGAGGACAAGGGCTCTACATTTATAGTGCGCATACCGCTTGAAAGAAAAGAGGTGTAGCCTGTGAAAAACACCAAAAAATATGTTTTTTATGGACTTGCCGTGCTTTTTGTCATTGTTGTGGTTTTTGTGATATTCACATACACAAAAAATATAAAAATGGCGGAGGGTACGGATTCGTTTGATCTGTACTATATCAATATGAACACAAACACTCTCGAGGTCGAAAAAAGAGCCATAAATTCGGTAAGCGACAGAAGGCTTATGTTCAACACGCTTGTGGAGGAATATTTCTCGGGTCCCAAAAATGTTAATCTGGGGCTTACTCTACCTGCCGATTTTAAGGTTAGGGATAAAAGATACAGCGAAACAACGGCTTATATTGACCTTGACAAAAGCTATGATTCAATGCCTGTCAATCTGAAAATACTTTCAATGGGCTCGCTTGTGTACACGCTTACGGACCTGGAATTTATAAACAATGTGTGCGTCTCCGTTGACGGCATACCGCTCATGGACAGCAATAATGAGAATATAGCAGTATTCAACAGAGATGTGGTGCTCAACAATCCCGTTATAAATCCCGAAAAGACAAACTGGCAGAGGGTATATCTTTACTTTGCTTCACAGGACGGAAAGAGGCTTGAATGTCAGCAGAGAGGCATAGAGGTAAAGCAAAGTCAGTCGCTTGAGTATCAGCTTGTGGAACAGCTCATTGCAGGCCCCGACAATTCCGACGGAAGCAATCTGCTGGCATCCATACCGTCGGACACCAAGATAAACGACATAAAGACCGAGGAAGGCACCTGCTATGTAAACCTTTCAAGAGGCTTTATGAAAAAGAGGGATAATATCACCGAGGAAGTGACAATATATTCTATCGTAAACACGCTCACGGAGCTTGACACGGTAAATAGGGTGCAGTTCCTCATTGACGGCGAAAAGCTCAATGAATACAGCGGAGATATCGACTTCAGTAAGCCTTTCGACAGAAAAACTTCTATTATAAAACAATAATACCTTTATATCCGAATAATAAAAAAGTCAGAGATCCGGAGCTTCATATCAAGGCTCCGGATTTTTTGTGCTTATAATTTTTTTGTCGGCCTTTGCACTTTGATATTAATATGATGATTTTTATGCACAGCTTGTGTGCATTTTTTTGTTTTTCAGACCATCTTCTAGTTATAATTAAAAGGAGGAAATTTTAACGATGAAAAAA
>CANROO010000150.1 GCA_947632235.1 uncultured Clostridia bacterium | reverse complement strand
GCGGGCATAAGCTACAAAACGGCAGGAGAAAACATAGCCAAGGGTCAGAAGGACGCTCAGGCGGTATTTGACGCCTGGATGAATTCCTCGGGACATAAGGCAAATATATTGAATAAAAATTATACCCATATGGGACTTGGTGTGACCTCGGGCTCGGGCAGATACTGGAGCCAGATGTTCATAGGATAATACATATTAAGATCGCCTGTGTTTATTCATGGGCGATTTTTGATATTGAGGGTAAAACGCAAAAATATTAATATATACTTAAAATTCATTTAAAATACACATTTTTTAAGTTTTTTCTTGCAATACTATCTAAAATATATTAAAATATTATAGTACAAAAGGGAGAAGGACTATGAATACAGCTGTCGATAATGAAAACAACACAGAAATAAAACAGAAAAAAGCCCTTATGGTCATAATTATATCCATTGCTGCGGCAGTGATCTTATATGCCGGTATAGGAGCTGTGAAATATCACGGCAGATTTTTACCCAACACCGTTATCAACGGCACAGATTTTTCGGGTATGAGCGTTGAGGATGTTTGCTCTTATTATGACAATAAGCTTAAAAATTATAAGCTTAATATATACAACAAGGGCTATATCATAGATATATACGAGCCCGATGAAATTGCTCTGGAGCTCAGCTATAAGGCAAAATGGTATTTTGCCGGGCTTGTAAAAAAGCAGTCCAATTTTCTTTGGCTTCCTGCGCTCATGGGCAAGAAGGATGTATATGAGCTTAACTATATGGACATCATGTGCTATAATATCCATAAGCTCAACAATACAATAGCTCATTCCGTGGGCTATAATCTTCGCGCTACAAAGCAGAGAAGGCAGGGCTCCATATTCTATAACGGAAGTGAATTTACAATAGTTCCGCCCGTTGCGTCCGATCAGATAGAGCCTGCGACTTATATACAGTGCATATATAAGGCAGTCCAAGGCCTTTCGCCCGATATGGTGATAGAAGAATCTGACTGCTATGTCAGAAATGATATGACGCCCGAAATAGAAAATAAGCTGAAAAAAGCCTGTGTGACTGCAAAAAATTTCTTTGATTCGGCAGATATGAATATAAGGCTGAAGGGCTATGACTATGACTTTAACAGAGAGCTTATAAACGCAGTGTACAACATTGACGGAAGCTATAATTTCATATGCAATGAAGACACTATAGAAAGAGGCATAGACGCCATAGGCAAAAGATATAACACCATGGGTATCGAAAGAAGCTTCAACACTTCTCACGGCACTACAGTCAGTGTAAAAGGCGGAGATTACGGCTGTTATATCGATACCGATACGCTTAAAAGAGCCGTGAAGTCGGCGCTTTTGAACAAAGAAAAGGTAGATAAGGAAATATATTTCAGAAAGAATATTCTGAAGGATAATACAAAGGATATAGGTGATACATATATAGAGATCGACCTTACAAATCAGTATCTTTATATGTATGTGAACGGCAAGCTGGTAAAGGACTGTCCCGTTGTTACGGGGCTTCCGGGGAGCAGGGCTACGCCTCAGGGAGTTTATATGCTAAAGGCTAAGGCTATGGATGTTCCGCTTGTGGGTGATAACTATGTTACCCCCGTCAAGTACTGGATGCCTTTTAACAGAGGCATAGGACTGCACGATGCGGTATGGCAGAGCTATTTCGGCGGAGATACCTATAAGCGCAAAGGCTCACACGGCTGTGTTAATCTGTCTATGTCCAGCGCAAAGGAAATTTACGGTCTGGCTCTTGTGAATATGCCTGTTGTATGCTATTATCACAGCAGGATAGATGCATTCAAACCGCTCAAGTCGCCCGATCCCGTCATGGGGCAGTACAGAGCGCTTACTGCAAGCGAAAGAGCTACCCGAAGCAGAATATTGAGAAGAAGATAGCAGAGGAGTTTTTTATATGAGTGATAAACAGGAGGATGTCAAGGCCGAGATAACAGAGGAGGAAACCGGTAAAATAAATTATACTGATTTCCTCAGAGATACGGAGGAGATCGAAGCCGAGATACGCAAGGAAGAGGAGTTAAAGAGGCAGAAAAGAAAAGAAATGATGAAAATACTGCCCAAAGCCAATAAAAATGACAACGGCAAT
Source organism: uncultured Clostridia bacterium (assembly GCA_947632235.1). Taxonomy (GTDB): domain Bacteria; phylum Bacillota; class Clostridia; order Lachnospirales; family CAG-274; genus Gallispira. The sequence continues at coordinate 3,437 of CANROO010000150.1, read as the reverse complement.
GCCGAGGAGAGCAAAAAAGCCGAGGAGGAGACCGATCCCGATGCGGAAGCATTGAAAAGGGCTGATATTATAAAATACAGAGCTATTGCGGTATTTGCCGTTTTGGCTGTACTTATATTCATATATTTCGGAGTGGCATACGGCGTTTACGGCAGTAAATTCCTGCCTTCGACCGTCATAAACGATGTGGACTGCTCGGGAAAGACTGTTGATGAGGTTTCCGACATAATGGCTGAAAAGGTGCTTGACTATCACTTAAGCATTATGTATAACGACATCATGGTTGACGAGCTCTACGGCAAGGACATTGACCTTGAATTCGGTGAGCTTGACAAGGCGCTGGAGGACATATGCGCACATCAGAAAAAGCTGTCGTGGCTCAAGGGTGTATTTTTCAACTCCGAGCACATATACACAACAAAGGGACTTACATACGACACCCTTACTCTCAGCAGATTTATAGACAGCTCTCTTGTGCTGGGCATGACAGGCACGATAGAGAGCGAGGACGCCAGGCTTGAATATATAGACGACAAATACGAGATAATCCCCGAGGTACAGGGCGACAGCATAGACAAAGCTGTTTTTTCTGCAAAGGTCACAAGCGCCGTTTTAGGCCTTGACCCCGATGTGGACATAAACAGAGACGGACTTTTCATAAAGCCGGGACTTACGGCAGACAACAAAAATATAATACATTCCTGCAAAACAGCCAATAAGCTCATAAAGGACAAGCTGGAGCTGAATATAACGGACGATGTGTTTGAAATACCCATTGAAATCAAAAAAGACTGGTTCTGCGTTGACAGGGAAGGAAATCTTGCTCTTAATGAAGCAGAGCTTTCAAAATATATGGACAGGCTTGATAAGAGCTACGGCGCAAATACCGAGGTCAGGACATTCAAGACATTTTACGGCGATGAGGTGACGGTAACGGGCGGAGACTTCGGCACGGGCATAGACAGGGATAAGCTCAAAAACGATGTCAATGAGGCAATGTTCAGCGGTAAAGACAGCAGAGTAATTGCAGAATTTGCCGTATTCCAAAAGGACATAGGCAAGAGCTACATTGAAGTCGATCTTTCAAATCAGATGCTATGGATGTATAAGGACGGCGAGCTTATACTTTCAACTCCAGTCATAACAGGCAGGGATATTGAAGGATGCAGGACGCCCGAGGGCGTTTACAGGCTTAAATCAAAGACGGAAAACACCGTTATAAAGGAAAAGGACGAGGAACACACCGTTAATTACTTTATGAGCGTTAACGGCGGATACGGTATATGCGATGCCAAGTGGAAAAATCTTTTCGGCGGTCAGGTATATAAGGAGGACGGCTCCGACGGCTCCGTATATGTGCTTGAGGATGCGTCAAAGACGATATATGAAAACTGCTATGAGAATATGCCGGTTATCTATTATACTCACGAGATAATGGACGGCTTCTATTTTGAAAATTCATATATGGGCGAATTGATGGATCTTATAGCAAATCGTCCCGAGATACCCGAATACAACGGCGAGACCGAGACAGAATCGGCTGCGGAGGAGACTACGGAGAACGCTGATAACGGCAATTCCTCGGACAGCGAAGATAATGCTCAGGAGCAGACGGCTGCGCCTCTTGTGGACAGCATAATGGATAATACCGAGCCTGAGGAAGAAGAGCAGACTGTGCCCGAGCAGGAGGCTCCCGCAGATGAACCTGCAGAAAATGAACCTCAGGAACAGCCCGAAGGTGAAAATGCGGACAGCTCCGCCGAAGAAGACTTGCAGCAGCAATAAATAAAAAATATTATACAGGAGGTAAATTTCTATGGAGTATTTCAGCAATATCAAAAAGATCAACTACGAGGGAAGCAAGAGCACGAATCCCTTAGCCTTCAAGTTCTATGACCCCGATGAGGTAATAATGGGCAAGACCATGAAGGAGCATCTCAGATTTTCAATGGCTTACTGGCACACCTTCACATACATGGGTGCAGATCAGTTCGGAGGCGCCAGCAAGTCGCATCACTGGGACGGAGACGAGCCTATGAAGCAGGCTGAAAACAGAGTTTACGCAGCATTTGAGTTTATGGAAAAAATGCAGATACCTTATTTCTGCTTCCATGATGTGGACATTGCACCAAGAGGAAAAACACTTGCGGAAACAAATGCCAATCTGGACAAGATAGCGTCCGTAATAAAGTCCGAAATGCAGAGAACGGGTATAAAATGCCTTTGGGGCACCACAAATGCCTTCGGTGATGCTAAGTTTGTACACGGTGCTTCTACCTCATGCAACAGTACAGTGTTTGCCTACACTGCCGCTCAGATAAAGAAGGCAATGGACATAACAATGGAGCTTGGCGGTGAAAATTATGTGTTCTGGGGAGGCAGAGAGGGCTATGAGACACTTCTCAACACGGACACAAGGGCAGAGCTTGACCACCTTGCAATGCTCCTTAAAATGGCTGCTGACTATAAAAAGAAAATAGGCTTCAAGGGTACTCTGCTCATAGAGCCCAAGCCGAAGGAGCCCACAAAACATCAGTATGACTTTGACGCGGCAACGGTTATGGGATTTTTGAGAAAATACGGACTTGACAAGGATTTCAAGCTCAACATAGAGGCAAATCATGCAACGCTTGCACAGCATACCTTCCAGCATGAGCTCAATATGTGCAGAATAAACGGCATGCTCGGAAGTGTGGACGCCAATATAGGCGATCCCATGCTTGGATGGGACACAGACCAGTTCCCGACAAATATATATGACACTACTCTCTCCATGTATGAGATACTTCAAAACGGCGGACTGGGTACGGGCGGTCTTAACTTCGATGCCAAGGTGAGGAGAGGCTCCATAGATGAGGCTGACCTTTTCTATGCGCATATAGCGGGAATGGACACATTTGCGTGGGGCCTCAGAGTTGCCGCAAAACTTATAGAGGACAAGGTATTTTCCGACTTTATAGAAAAGAAATATTCAAGCTGGAAAACAGAGCTTGGACGGAGCATAGAAGAGGGCAGTATAGACTTTGAGGGCCTTGAAAAATATGCTCTTGAAAACGGCACTACAGAAAATGTGTCGGGCAGACAGGAATATCTTGAAAGCGTATTGAATCAGTACATCTACAATATCTGAGGTAGGAATAATGTATTACATAGGCATAGATCTGGGCACTTCATCGGTCAAGCTTCTGCTTCTGGGCGATGAAGGCGTTCAGAACATAGTTACAAGAGAATATGATGTAAGCTATCCCGAGGCCGGTTGGTCGGAGCAGTCTCCCGAGGATTGGTGGAGAGAAACGCTGGCGGGCATAAAGGAGCTCACAAGGGATATTGACAAAAAGCTTGTGAAGGGTATAGGCATAGGCGGACAGATGCACGGTCTTGTCATGCTTGATGAAACTGATAATGTCATTCGTCCCGCCATACTGTGGAACGACACC
>CANROO010000149.1 GCA_947632235.1 uncultured Clostridia bacterium | reverse complement strand
GTCGCCTGCCTTTACCTCGGAAACATCCTTTCTTTCCACAATGCTTCCGTAGCCCATGGACCGGAGCATATCGTCCATTTTGTATGAATTGGTAACATAGCCCCTTCCGTCATTGAACACATTGTATATTGCCCAGCCGACATAGCCCGAGCAGTCCAGTCCGTCATGTATGAAATTCACATTCTGCGTATAGTCATAGTCCTCGTAGTTGTATGAGGCTGTCTTGTCCTTGGCGAAGTCGAGCCAGCTCTGCGAAAGTCCTAAGGTCATGGCTTCCGTTCCTGCGCCGTCATCTGCCTCGTTCCAGCCTCCGCCGTATACGTACATTACTTTGCCTACAGGCTCAAAGGCGGTAGCTATAAAGTTTTTTATCGTCCTTACGCCTCTTTCGCCCGCGGGCAGGCTATGCGAATCCGACACCCTTCTGACCTCCCTCAGCTCGCTGTGTAATGCCTTGCATATGAGTATTGCGCTGTCCTCTCTTGTGAGAGTATTGCCGGGAGCAAAATTGCCGTCTGCATCTCCCTGAACTATACCCAAGGCAAACAGAGCGCTTATATCCTCAGCATATTCGGTTTGTGAAATAATATTCCAATCGTTTATAATGCCGTCATATTCCGTGCCTTCAATGTTTTCGGCATTGAACTTCAAAAGAGAACGGAAGAGCATACGCGCCGATTCAGCCCTCGTTATGGGCTCATTCCATTCCTCGCCCTTAAATTTATCCGAAAGCTCCATGTACGCAGCCGCTGCGAACATATTGTCTGCGGCTCCGTTCCACACCTTGTCAAAGCCGTTTTCATAAACTATTTCGTTGTATTTTTCATAGCCTATGACATCGGCAATATAGCTGTTCAGATCGCCCTTGTAAAAGGAGTTGAAGCACATGCTCATAAATTCGGCTCTTGTAACTGTGCCCTGCGGTCTGAAGGTGTTGTCGGTATAGCCGTGTATACCGCCTTCCGCAGTAAGCATTTCAACATATTTACTTGAATACTGCCGTATCATGCCGTCATCATTGAAATCTGTCTGAGCATATACGCTTGTGGTAAAAAGTGTTACTGCCAAAAATAACGCAAATATTTTTTTCATATATTTTTCCTTTCTCAAAGCAGTTTTTTGAGATACTGCCCCGTGTATGATTTTTTATTTCTGCATATCTGTTCGGGAGTTCCGCAGGCAACGACCGTTCCGCCTCCGTCTCCGCCCTCGGGTCCTAAGTCTATTATATAGTCGGCTGTCTTTATAACATCCAGGTTGTGCTCTATAACAACAACGGTGTTTCCGCCCTCTGTGAGCTGTTGGAGTATGTTTATAAGCCGTCTTACATCATAGCTGTGCAGTCCCGTGGTGGGCTCGTCAAGCACGTATATAGTCTTTCCCGTGCTTCGTCTGCTGAGTTCCGTGGCAAGCTTCACTCTCTGCGCCTCGCCTCCGCTGAGCGTGGTGGAGCTCTGTCCGAGCTTGACATATCCCAGACCTACGGCTTTGAGGGTGTCAAGCTTGCTCTTTATCCTAGGCAGATTTTCAAAGAAAACGCAGGCCTCGTCTATGGTCATTTCCAGAACATCCGATATTGTCTTTCCCTTGTATTTTACCTCGAGAGTTTCTCTGTTGTATCTTTTTCCTCCGCATACCTCGCAGGGAACATATACATCGGGAAGGAAATGCATCTCTATTTTTATTATGCCGTCGCCCTTGCAGGCTTCACAGCGTCCGCCTTTTACATTGAAGCTGAAGCGTCCCTTGCTGAAGCCTCTCACCTTTGATTCGGGGAGCTGTGTGTAAAGATCTCTTATAAGGTCGAAAAGACCCGTATATGTCGCAGGGTTGGATCTCGGCGTTTTGCCTATGGGGCTTTGGTCTATGTTTATTATCTTGTCCAGGTTTTCAAGTCCCGTAACATCATCGCATTTTCCGGGCTTTATTTTTGCTCTGTTCAGATCCCTTGCAAGCGTTTTGTAGAGTATCTCGTTCACAAGAGAGCTTTTACCACTTCCCGATACTCCCGTCACGCATACAAAACAGCCGAGGGGTATATCCACATCTATATTCTTGAGGTTATTTTCCCTTGCACCCGATACATGGAGAAATTCGCCGTTTCCCTTCCGCCTTGTCTTGGGCACCTCTATTTTTTCCCTTCCGCTCAGGAAAGCGCCCGTGATGGAATTTTTGCAGTTAAGTATATCCTTGTATTCGCCTGCAAAGACGACCTCTCCGCCTTTTTCGCCTGCATAGGGGCCTATGTCCACTATATAGTCTGAGGCTCTCATGGTGTCCTCATCGTGCTCCACCACAATGAGCGTGTTTCCGAGGTCTCTCAGATGCTTCAAGGTGGCAAGGAGCTTGTCGTTGTCTCTTTGGTGCAGACCTATGCTGGGCTCGTCAAGTATATACAGCACGCCCACAAGTCCCGAGCCTATCTGTGTAGCAAGCCTTATCCTCTGCGCCTCGCCTCCGCTTAGTGTTCCTGCCGTTCTGGCAAGAGTGAGATATTCAAGTCCCACATCTATAAGAAAGCCTATCCTGGCATTTATTTCCTTGAATATCTGCTGACCTATAGCCACCTGCGTGGGCGTCCATTCTATGCTGTTGAAGAAATTTCTGAGCTCCTTTATTGAAAGCTCCGTCACCTCGGCAATGTTTTTTCCGCCTATAGTCACGGCAAGCACTTCGGGCTTGAGCCGTCTGCCGTGGCATGTGGGACATTTGACGCTTGTCATGTACGACTCGTATTCCTCTCTTGCAAGCTCGGAGGTACTCTCTCTGTAGCGCCTTTCAAGGCTCGTGATCACGCCCTCGAAGGCAAAGCTGTAATATCTGGTTTTGCCTGCCACCTTGTAGGGAACGGATATTTCGGCGCCGTGAGTGCCGTACATGAGAGCATCGCGCACAGCCTCGGGCAGATCCTTATAGGGTGTGTCAAGGTCAAAGTCGTACATGCCCATAAGTCCCTGCAAAAGAGCGTATGCAGACGAATCGGGGCTTGCTATGTTGCCCCAGCCCATGGCGTTTATGGCGCCCTGACGAAGTGAAAGCTTCTTGTTGGGCACTATTATGTCCTCGTCTATTATCATCTTGACGCCCAGTCCCATACAGTCGGGGCAGGCGCCTCGGGGATTGTTGAATGAGAACATGGGAGGCTCTATCTCCTCTATGCTTATACCGCAGTCGGGGCAGGCAAAGTTCTGACTGAAAACTATCTCCTCCTTGCCTATCACATCCACAAGTATTATACCGCCCGTGAGAGCCGAAGCCGTTTCTATGGACTCGCTCAATCTCTGTTCTATGCCTTCTTTCACCACGAGCCTGTCCACAACTATCTCTATATTGTGCTTCTTGTTTTTTTCAAGCTTTATTTCCTCACCCAGCTCGTATATTATGCCGTCTGCTCTTACTCTTACATATCCGCTTCTGCGCGCATCGTCCAGAAGCTTGGTGTGCTCGCCCTTTCTTCCGCGCACAACGGGAGCAAGAAGCTGTATTCTGGTGCCCTCGTCAAGCTCCAGTATTTTGTCCGTTATCTGGTCTACCGTCTGCCTGTGTATTTCCTTTCCGCACTTGGGGCAGTGGGGTGTGCCTACTCTTGCAAACAAGAGCCTTAAATAGTCGTATATCTCTGTAACGGTGCCTACCGTGGAACGCGGATTGTTGCTTGTTGTCTTCTGGTCTATTGAAATGGCGGGAGAAAGCCCCTCTATGCTGTCGCACTCGGGCTTGTCCATCTGTCCGAGAAACATTCTGGCATATGAGCTAAGGCTCTCCACATATCTGCGCTGACCCTCGGCATATATAGTGTCGAAGGCAAGGCTCGATTTTCCGCTGCCGCTCAGTCCCGTGAATATAACAAGCTTGTCCCTTGGTATTGTAAGGTCAAAATTTTTAAGATTGTTGGCTCTTGCGCCTTTGATTATAATTTCGTTAAGTGCCATTTTTATCTCCTTGATCACATGAGCGAGAGCTTTTTCATTTCAAGCATCCTGTCTCTCAGCTCAGCCGCCTTTTCAAAGTCGAGGTCGGCGGCAGCCTTTTTCATATTTTTTTCTATCTTCTTTATTGCAAGCAAAAGCTCTTCTCTTGACATGGATTCGGGATCCTTGTCCAGAATATCGATTTTCTTTTTGGCAACGCCCTCCGTTGCCGCGATTATCTCGTGTACCTTTTTCTTTATGGTCTTGGGCGTTATGCCGTGCTCTCTGTTGTATTCCTCCTGTATGTAACGCCTTCTGTTGGTCTCGCTTATGGCGTTTCGCATGGAGTCCGTTATGGTGTCGGCATACATTATAACATGGCCCTCGGCATTTCTTGCCGCCCTGCCTATTGTCTGTATGAGTGAGGTCTCGCTCCTTAAAAAGCCCTCCTTGTCGGCATCTATTATGGCTATGAGGCTCACCTCGGGTATGTCCAGACCCTCGCGCAGAAGGTTTATTCCCACAAGCACGTCAAAAACATCGAGCCTGAGATCTCTTATTATCTCCAGTCTTTCGAGCGTATCTATGTCGGAATGCAGATAGTTAACTCTTATGCCTGCTTCCTTGAGATATTTTGTAAGGTCCTCCGCCATCCTCTTTGTGAGAGTGGTGACAAGCACCTTGCTTCCCTTTGCCGTTGTCTTGTGTATCTCGCTTATGAGGTCGTCTATCTGTCCGTCTACGGGCCTTACCTCTACCTCGGGGTCGAGAAGTCCCGTGGGTCTTATTATCTGCTCCACGGTCTGCTCCGAGTGAGAATATTCGTATTTTCCGGGAGTGGCGGATACGAATATCATCTGATTTATCTTGCCCTCAAATTCCTCAAATTTAAGCGGTCTGTTGTCCAGTGCGGAAGGCAGTCTGAAACCAAAATCCACAAGAGTGGTCTTTCTCGATCTGTCGCCGTTATACATACCGCCCACCTGAGGCACTGTAACATGGCTCTCATCTATTATCATGAGAAAATCTTTAGGGAAATAGTCTATGAGAGTGTGGGGCATGCTTCCGGGCGCTCTGCCGTCAAGGTGTCTTGAATAGTTCTCTATGCCCGAGCAGAAGCCCATTTCCTGCATCATTTCCATGTCGTAGTTGGTCCTTTGAAGTATCCTCTGAGCCTCCAGAAGCTTATCCTGCGATTTCAGCTCCGCATATCTTTCGTCAAGCTCCGCGCTTATGTCCTTGAGCGCTCTTCTGAGATTGTCGCCCGAGGTGACATAGTGAGAGGCAGGGAATATGGAAACGTGATTTCGCCTTCCCTTTATTTCCCCCGTGAGCACATCTATTTCGGTTATCCTGTCTATCTCATCGCCGAAAAATTCTATCCTTATGGCAGTGTCGTCATTGCCTGCCGGTATTACCTCCACAACATCGCCCTTCGCTCTGAATGTGCCTCTCTGAAAGTCCATTTCATTGCGGGTATACTGTATGTCCACAAGCCTTTTGAGTACCTCCTCACGGCTTTTCTGCATACCGGGCCTTATGGAGAGCGTCATGGTGTTGTAGTCTATGGGCGCGCCGAGTCCGTATATACAGCTCACGCTTGCCACAACTATAACGTCCTTCCGCTCAAATAGGGCAGATGTGGCAGAGTGGCGAAGCTTGTCTATCTCATCGTTTACGGAGCTGTCCTTTTCGATGTAGGTG
>CANROO010000148.1 GCA_947632235.1 uncultured Clostridia bacterium | reverse complement strand
AGTGCCGGATAGGAACGGCAAAATTTTTTACACTTCTATTACTTCTTTATCGCACATTAGCAAAGCGCCACGGGCTGTCTCATATCCTCATATTTTTTTAATGTTATCTCGCCAAAGTCATCATAAAGACAATAATATTTTCCCGTATATATGTTCGTCATGTCCAATGCATTGTATATTATATCCCACAGCGTATTATTGTCTTCTATCCTCTCATTTATCACATATTCCGTGTCGGCTATCTCACCTGTTTGAAGATTGAAGTCATCACATATCATCTTTATTATTTCCGATGCCTTTTTGCTGTAACAATATGTCTCCTTGTTCTTCAAATATCTTGTCTGGTCATATGCCGTTACCGTTATTATCTGTTCCTTTGTTCTCTGTTTGCTGAATATATATCCCCAGAACATGCCCAAGTCATCACACATGAGAGCGACCGCATCTCCTTCATAAAATTCAATGCTCCCTGCTTCCGCCGCATCTCGCGCTATTTTAAATGTCAGCTTTGCGGGGTTCGCTTTTCTCTTTGTTGTGAGCTGTATGCTGTCCGTACATAGCTTTGTTGCGTCATATATATTGTTTTCATGTATTATCTTCAGCGTAATTCCTTTATTATTGTCGGCTCCTACTGCGGTCCTTTTTTCCGCCTTGTTGAATTCGGGTATAGTAGCCGTTATTATTTTATCAAGATTAAAGCTTGTTTTTTGTCCTTCATTATCATATGTATATATTTCTGTATCACCTATGGTCGCTGCTGCTGTACCGGCACCCGTAGGCTTCTTGCCGCCTTGCCAACCCCAACCTCTGTATCCCTTTGCAACATCTATAGAAGTTTCACAGACTTTACCCTTGGTCCATACATGACGCATTTTACCATTGCCAATATATATTCCTACATGACCATTTTTATTATTATTTGTAAAATATACCGCAGCCCCTACAGGTATATTCGTCTTACTTTTTGAAACAATCCACTTGTTTCCCGCAATTGCCGCACTTTCTACATTGCCGTATATACCCGCTGCTTCATAACAATGCCTTACAAATCTCTGACAATAAGTCATACCGTTTGAACCCAGATATGATTCCCCCATCAATTCTTTGGATTTTTTTATTATTTTGTCCACTTGAGTTGCCACAACTGTTCTGCCTCCTTACTTCAGCTTCAACTCCTGACCCGGCTGCAATATATCGGGATTTGAAATAATGTCTTTATTGAGTTCATATATTTCTTTCCACTTAGCCCCATCTCCATATTTCGACTTTGCTATTTTCCACAGCGAATCCCCCTGCTGTACCTTGTATGTTTCGGGAGTTGTTCTTGTATCTTCTCTCTTGGTCGTTTCCACAGCCTCGGTCTTGCCTTCTTCATTTACCTTGCCTGTTTCCTCCACCTGCTTTATCTCTCCTATATTTCTGTATTCTTTAAGCTTTATATCTACCCAGTAATCGCCTTCTTCGCCTGCATTTTCCTCAACCGTGTATTCTTCAAGCGTCACTTGAAGATTTCCTCCGAACAGCGCCTTCGGTTTAAAGCTTCCATCGTCATTTATGCCCTCGTACAACTGCCTTATTATCACCAAAAACACAGGCTTTTTCTCCGCCTTTATCTCTCTTAGCCTGCTCAGATACCATATAGGTTCATGAAAATTCATCTTTGCATAACTCATCATCTCTTTTGTGTTTCCTTCGCTGTCAACATACAGCTTGCTGCCACTTATAAGCACATCGTTTTTAGGCAGCAATATTTTGAAGCTGAAATCCCTTAACCCTATGTCCTTGAGAATGTTTATCTCGCCTATCGACACAAGCTCTATTGTCTTGTTCTTATTTCCCACCTTTGTCTTGAACTGCTCCGGCGCAAGAGGAAACTCTATGTCCTCAAGCCCTGCCGCCGTCTGCCTCTGTAATATAAATCTGTACAATATATCACCCCGTTTTCTGCATTAAAAAAGCACTCTTTCGAGTGCCTCTGTGTGTCGATAAACACTAATTTTATATATTTTTTTCGAGCGGACAATGCCTTCTACATGTAATAAACTCAATCTGTGTTTTTTATGGGCGTTCAGCACTTTCGGCTTCGCCGAAAGTCACATCCCCCTTGGCTCCCCCTCTTCAGCACTTTCGGCTTCGCCGAAAGCCACATCCCCCTTAGCTCCCCCTCTTCAGCACTTTCGGCTTCGCCGAAAGCCACATCCCCCTTGGCTCCCCCTCCGGGGGAGCTGGCAGGCGTAAGCCTGCCTGAGGGGGGCTGCGTCCGATAAATCTTTCGGTGCAATGGGGGAGCTGTCATCACTGAGGGGGCTGTGTCCGCATAAATCTTTGCGGTGCAATGGGGGGAGCTGTCACCACTGAGGGGCTGCGTCTAAGTGTATTTTGTAAACAAAATACAATGATAAATCTTTCGGTACAATGTATTACTCGCCCACTTCCGACATATCATAGCCTTCTCACTTCACAGCACACTGTCCACATGTCCCGCATATGTGTTTATCTTATCCCCCAGATCATACAAATTACTGTTCCTACCACCCTTAAAAACAAGCTGCGCGGGCAGTCCTTCGGCATTTATGTAATCTATTGTGATGTATAGCGCTTCTACAACATTCTGTTCCTGCACGGTGGTTTTTGTCTTGCTTTTTCCCGACATACCGCCCACTATAGCGCCCGGTGCGCCAAAGAGTATACCGCCCGCAACCGCTCCGCCAAGCGATGGCTTGTTCTTCGTTGTGGTGTTGTATGTCTGTATTGTCCTTATCTGCGGACTTACATTTGCGCCTTTAACGCGTTCCATAGGAAGTTCAAAATGCCCCGAGCAATCAAAAACTATCATTTTTGTCTTAACATCTATAACGCATTTTTCATTTGAAGTTCCCGGAAGCCCCGATATATGATAGGCTTCTTCTTCCACAGCAACAGTTTGTCCTTCCTTTTCCCAAATTGTGTGATCAGATTTTTCCTCTTCATTGTAATCCTGTATTTTTTGCTTATAGTCCTTATCTTTTTTCCGCAAAGAAAAATAAACAAAAAAAGCATATGCGCCGACAGCGGCAATAAATATTATGAGCCATTGAGTTCCCATTTCCGCCATGAAAAAACAACAAAATATAAAAACTATTATTGCAACAATTTTGTTTACCATAAAACCGCCTCCTATATTTTTATCATACAAAATAACGGCTTTATTGTCAATATCAAATATGTACAACATCGGAAGAATTGTTTAGGCTTTCCACAAGTCCGTCTGTTATTCTGGATATTATTCCATCTACATCCGCTGTTTCTTTCACTTCGCCGAAGCTTACATTTATATTCGGCTGTATCAGCTTTGATGTAAATTCATTTATGGCTTCCTGTTCCGCAAGCTCTCTCATATATTTCAAGTCCTCGCTTGCAATATCTACAGTATTTACAACATTGACATCTATCGGAGTGCTTCCTGCCTGCTGCATTTCATCATTTTGATTAGAAGAATCATCCTCATCGAACATTTCCTTTATTTTTTTATAGTCTGTCATCTGTTTTTGTTCTTCCTCATCTCTCTGTTTGATGAGTTCCGCAATTTGAGTATCATATTCTCTTTGTTTTTTTGAATATTCACTGTCGGGATTTAATGCATTGTCAATTTTGAATGTCCAAAAAGTGTCTTTTGCTCCAAAATAAGCCATATTGCTCCAAAAGTTCCCTATGCCGTTTTCTGTATCGTTTATAGCATCAATAGGACCATAAAAATCATTTTTGTCATAGCTCCAACCTGTAACATCTTTTCTTTCTATTTGCTCCTCTATTTCTGCACTTGTAGGATTGTATATACTATATTCACTATATCTCAATTTGTCTCTTTCCGCTTCAAGTGCTTCTATTTGCTCCTGATACTCATCATTACTCGCTAAAATTGCTTTTGCCGTATTCAAATCAACATCATGTTGTTTTGCATATTCGGAAGCAGCTATATTATTTTGAGCATTTTTAAGCGCTGTATTTACAACATAGTCTGCCGTCAAAGCACTTGACGCAGCATCTCTTGAAGCAGATGAAACAGCATGCCAAGCCGAAGCAATGCCTAATATAGCGCCGGCTATGGCTAAGAACACATTTGCATTGCTTACGGCATTAAATGTTTGCTGCGCCATAGTAGCGCTTTCTATGGCCGGAGTAACACTTACAAAACTTGAATATATTCCTTGTATAGATGTGACTACACCATTTAATATACCCGATAATACACTATAACTTTTAAATGCTATATAAGTACCCGTTACATATGGCAGCAACGGTGACATTATCCTTAATATATCCGATAACCCAATACTTATATTGCTTAATGCATTTGCTCCTGTTCTTAATCCTGTTCTAAAACCTTCCGAACTCAATATACTCACAATATTTCTGCTTATTATATTAAGCGCGCCGCCTGCACCCGTAAAATCAGCTATAATACTTTTTATTGTTTCTCCTGTCAAAGCCAAGTTTGGCAAGCCTTCCGTAACTATCCTGTCTATCCAGTTTAGGACCTCCTCAGCTTGTCCCGCAAGCCATGGCAGCCCTTCCGACAAACCACCCATTATCCCCTGTCCAAGCTCACCGTTGAGCATTCCGTTCAACTGCTCATATACAGGCGCAAATGCCAATGTCGCCTCATTTCCCATAAGCATCATACTGTCGCCGAATGTAACGGGCAGTGTTGAAAACTTGCTTTCTATATCATCCGCCGCCGCAAAAAGCGCATTTTTTATAATATCCGCCGTTATTGTACCCTCGGATGACATTTCTTTAAGCTCGCCCTTGCTCTTTCCCGTATAGTCGGCAATGCTTTGAGCCAACATAGGCGCATTTTCCATGATAGAGCGGAATTCATCACCTTGCAGCTTTCCCGCCGCCATAGCCTGAGTAAGCTGATACATTGCGCTTTGCTGTTCCTGTGTGCTTGCTCCGCTCAGCTTAAAGCTTTTTTGCATAAGCTCTGTAAATCTTACAGCTTCTTCATTGCTGTCAAAAGCGTCTCCTGCCAGAAGACCCAGTTTTGCCACAGAGCTTATGCTGTCGTTATAGCCGCCTCTTGAGCTTTTGCTTGCTTCATATATTGCCTTTTGAAGATCCTCTCTTTCTTCGGGACTTTCCGTTATAAGGTCAAGCCTTGCGGTATTGCTTGTATACTTGTCGCTTGCTTCTACAAGTTCTTTTCCCGTGTACACGGCGGCGGCAAGTGAAATATACCTCCTCAACCCCGATATTAGATTGTTTCCCATAAGTGAGGCATTGCCTGCACCTCTCGAAAGAGTATTGTTGTAATTTCTCTGTGCCGAATTTGCATTGTTGGCTCTTTCCTCTATCTCTCTGTATTCATCGGCGACCTGCCTTTGAATATTCAAAGCTTCGGCAAATGAGCTTTGAGCCTCTCTGAAAGCGCTTATATCAAATGCTTTTCCGCTGGCTCTGTTTAGCATTTCCATACCGCTTATAAGCTGGCTTGTACCTCTGTACATCGCATTTATGGCAGGCGTCATAGCATCTATAACGCTTATTCTCGTACTTATCTGAGGCATTTTTTCTCACCGCCTTTTCATATCCTTTGCATATATGTCTACTGCCGCATATAAAAAGGCTCTCTCCTCTCTGGAAAGAGCCATTATTTCCTTCGGCAGCTTATGCCACCTATGCAGGGCATAGTAACACAG
>CANROO010000147.1 GCA_947632235.1 uncultured Clostridia bacterium | reverse complement strand
ATGTTATCATACTATACACATTGCTCGCCCGCAAAATTTCATACAATAAGGCATTTATCTACACACAAAAACGGGCGGAAAACCGCCCGTTTTATCACCTTGTAACCACCCTATATATCATCGCTGCGGCCTCGCCTCTTGTTATGCTGTCATTGCCTCTGAATTTGTCGGCATCTCCCAGCACTCCCATGGCTTTTAGCACTGCCACGGCGCCCTTATGCTCATCGTCCACATCCTCATAGGGCTTTATGAATATGTCGCTGTATTTTGTTATATCTTTATAGCTTTTCGTAAGACCCTCCGCCATTTCGTAACGGCTTATTACATAGTCCTCACCGTGCTCCTCTATCAGGTCGTCAAGATCACTGCTGTAAGTATCAAGGTCCTTCAGATCGCCTGCCGTCAGATATTTATCTCCCCCGAACTCGGCATCCTTAAAGCTGTAACCCATATAGGCAAGCTTTTCGGCATATTCGGCATACCATTGACCGTTCAGGTCGGTATAGGTATGTATGCCCTCATTTTTTTCTATGCTTCTGCCGTAATAGTCCAGAACCTCCATTGTAGAGGCGTTCACGCTGAATTCATCCTCAAAGGCATATACGGGTATTGTCTTGTATGAAGCCTTATTGTTGGGATATTCTACCATAATGTAATAATACAGTGAGAGAGGATAAAGCTCTTCGGCTTTCGCAAGTGCCTTTTCCCTGTCCTCCTTCACCCCGTCAATGCCATCATATATGCTGTCGGGATAATACCGGGCATTAAAGCTTGTTATGTTCATGTCCTTGTCAAAGCTCATGCTGATACTTTCATCAAAGGAGACTATGCCGTTTCTCATGATGTTTGCATAACAGCTGCCATGGTATATGTCTATATCCGAAACAGGATATTTTATATTGAGCTTATTTATAAAGTCCTCGGCGCATTTCTTTTCTTTTTCATAGTCCGGCTCAAATTCTTCGAAGAGGTCTATGGTGTAATAATTTATGAGCCTGCCCCATACGTCAAAGCTTGCGGAGAACTGCTCCTCGCTTTCGGGCTTTGCGTAAATGCGCGTTATATAATAATTGGCTCTTTCTTCTCTTTCATAATCGACCTCGACATCTTTTACACCTATGCTTTTGCCGAAAATACCGTTGTAGAGAGATACGGCCTTTTCAAGAGAAAGCACATTTTTGGATTCCTCTATACCCTTTATCTCCGCCTCCGTGAGAGACATCCTGCTGTTTGATGCGCCCTTCGATGCAGCCGTGTCTGCTGTATATTTGTATAAATACGCTGTTTCGGGCGCTTCGAGAGTGAAGGCATCGAGCATACAGCTCTTGGGTCTGTACACGGGCGTTACGATATAAGCATCTTTTCCGTATTCGTATTTAGTGTCATAGCCGAGACGCATATTTTCAAGCACGCTCTGCCTTGCCTCGTCTATGCTCCTTGCGCCCTCAATGCTTACATCATTTGCCTGAAGAACAGGTAAGCTGTAGTCATAATTTATTATACAACGGCTGAACTTGTTTACCAGCACTGTAACATTGTTGTTGTAATAGGGTATATCTCCGCTTTTTATGCTGTAAAGGAAGCGGTATACATCATCATCGTTGGATATACCGGCATATTCCAAGGAAGCATACTTATCCCCAAGAGCCTTCTTCAAAAATGCCTCTGCCGTTTCTCTTGCCTGCTTGTCCGTATATATTTCAGACTTATCTTCAGGCATATAGTCGCTCAGATCACGGTAAGAATATCTGTATACCGTACCATCGCTTCCTATGCTGACTCTTATTTCGCTTTTTATGAGATTTTCATCCTTGTTCCTCCAACGGATGTCGTACATGGTCATATCGCCGTATCCGGATATGGATTCCACATTCATTTCGGCATATTCATCGGATATACCGCAAACCTCCTTGGCTCTTGCCACTATATCCTCGCTTATGTAATCGTTGTCCTCCGCATATGCGGGCACATTTATAAAGAGCACCGCAAGCAGAACGCAAAGTATTTTTTTCATAAAATTTCTCCTCTCTTTTTCAGTCCTTCATTATCTTTACATAGAACTTCCTCGTCCTCGGTCCGTCAAACTCGCAGAAATATATGCCCTGCCATGTGCCCAGAAGCATCTGTCCCTTATGTATTATTATGGTCTCGCTGCAGCCCACTGCCGAGGATTTGAGGTGTGCGTGAGAATTGCCCTCGGCGTGCCTGTATTCGCTCCTGTCGGGAAATGCCCTTTTAAGCCCGAGCATAAAGTCCGTCTTTACATCGTGATCGGCGTTTTCGTTTATTGTTATTCCCGCGGTGGTGTGGGGCGTGTACACCACGCATATACCGCTGTCCGCCTTGACCGTCTGCACGGCATCGTTCACCATGGATGTTATCTCGTAAAGCCCTTCTTTGCCCGTGGAGAGGGTAAAGGAAAATAAGTTCATTGTTCAAACCCCCTTTATAATATTAAGTTCGTATATATGTTAACTTTAGTATAGCATAATTAAAGGCGAAATTTAATTTATTTTTTAAAGTTTTTAATAAATTTTCTTAATTTTTTTAATTTTTTTATAAAAAATACTTGATTTTATTATTATGTTGTTGTATTATATTATGTAAGCAAGGGAGCTTTGGGATGACGCATGTCGTCTTGGGGCTCTTTTTTTTAAACAAACAGCGCAATATAAGGCTGAAGAAAGGACGGATAACATTGCTACAGAACGGATTACCCCAAAAGCAGGGCTTGTACGATCCCCGCTTTGAGCACGATAACTGCGGTATAGGCTGTCTTGTCAATATAAAGGGCAGACGCTCGCACAAGATAATCAATGACGCCATTGAGATACTTAAAAACCTCACCCACAGAGGAGGCGTGGGAAGCGAACCCGACACGGGTGACGGCGCAGGAATACTCATTCAGATACCCCACAGCTTTATGAAGAAGGTATGCTCAAACGAGGGCATAGCTCTGCCCAAGGCAGGCGACTACGGCGTAGGTATGCTTTTCCTCTCTCCCGATGAGGAGACAAGAGAAAGGAGCCTTGACAAGCTCGAAAATATAGTTAATGAGGAGGGCATGGAATTTCTCGGCATAAGAGAGGTGCCCACCTATACCGAGTGCATAGGAAGCACCGCAAGGGAAGCTATGCCACACATAGTGCAGGTGTTCATAAAGCGCCCCGACAGCGCCGAGGCAGGCATAGCCTTTGAAAGAAGGCTCTTTGTGGTGCTCAAGAGAGCGGAAAAGGAGATCCGTTACTGTGAGCAGCCCAGCAATATATATAATGAAAGAGACAGCTATTTCTACTTTGCCTCTCTTTCCTCCAGAACTATAGTTTATAAGGGTATGCTCACCCCCGACCAGGTGTCGAGGTTCTATCTCGACCTTATGGATCTGGATATGACAACGGCTATAGCGCTCGTTCACAGCCGTTTTTCCACAAACACCTTCCCCAGCTGGGAGAGGGCGCACCCCAACAGATATATAATACACAACGGCGAGATAAACACCATAAGAGGAAACATCAACTGGACGAACGCCAGACAGCAGATGTTTGACACCGATATGTTCGGCGACGACATAACCAAGATATATCCCGTCATAAACGAGGACGGCTCCGACTCCGCAATGCTTGATAACTACCTGCATATGCTCACGCTCACGGGCATACCCATTCAGCAGGCAGTTATGATGGCCATACCCGAGCCCTGGGAGAACGACAAGACAATGGATCCCAAGAAGAGGGCGTTCTATGAGTACAACTCCACCTGCTCCGAGCCATGGGACGGTCCTGCGGCAGTGGGCTTCACGGACGGCGTTGTTGTTGGCGCAACACTGGACAGGAACGGCTTAAGACCTGCAAGATATGTTGTCACAAAGGACGATATGCTCGTGCTCTCCTCCGAGGTGGGCGTTATAAACACCGATGAGTCGAAGGTAATATCAAAGGGCAGGCTTGAACCCGGCAAAATGCTCCTTATAGACACAAAGGCAGGCAGGATAATATCCGATGAGGAGCTTAAGGCGGAGGTAGCCTCAAAGTACCCCTACGAGCAGTGGGTAAAGGAAAACCTCATAGGCATAAACGACATAAAGTCTGGCGATAAGGCGCTTATGTGGACAGACCTTGTGGATATGATAAAGGAAAACAACAAAAAGATGCACCAGGGCGATATTATGATAAACAGGATAATAGAGCTTGAAAATCTTTTTGTGAACAAGGAAAACAACTTCGAGTCGGACGAAACCCTGCTCACACAGCAGAAGGCTTTCGGCTACACCTGGGAGGACATCGACACCACGCTCAAGGGCATAATAGAGAACGAGACCGACCCCATTTCCGCAATGGGTACGGACACGCCCCTTGCGGTGCTTTCGGATAAGCCTCAGCTTCTCTACAATTACTTCAAACAGCTCTTTGCGCAGGTCACAAATCCGCCTATAGACGCTATAAGAGAGGAGATAGTTACAAGCACTCTCACATATCTGGGCGGAGAAAAAAACCTGCTTGAACCGAAGGCATCCAACTGTAAAAGAATAAGGTGCTCCACTCCCATACTTACAGACGAGCAGACAAGCGCCATAAAGTCTATTAAGGACAAGGCGTATAAGGCTGTCACTATACCCATGCTCTACAACACCATGGAAAAGAACGGCCTTGACAATGCTCTCAACTGTATATTCGAGGCTGTGGATATAGCCATAGACAACGGCTTTAATATAATTGTGCTCTCCGATAAGGGCGTGGATGAGAACAAGTGTGCCATTCCCGCTTTGCTTGCAGGCGCAGGACTTCATCACCACCTCATAAGACAGGGAACCAGAATGAATGTTTCCATCATTCTTGAAACGGGCGAGCCCAGGGAGGTACACCACTTTGCGGTGCTTCTGGGCTACGGCGTGAATGCTGTAAATCCCTACCTTGCCTATGCAACTCTCAGGGATATGGCGGAAAATTCTTATATTACAAAGTCTCCCGAAGATGCAATATCTACCTATATAGATGTAGTTACACACGGCATTGTAAAGATAATGTCCAAAATGGGCATTTCTACAATACAGAGCTACCAGGGCGCTCAGATATTCGAGGCTCTCGGTATAAGCGAGTCCGTTGTGGACAGATTTTTCACGGGTACCGTCACCAGAATAGGCGGTATTGAGCTTGAACACATAGACAAGGAAGCCAAGATGCGCCACGCCAAGGCGTTTGATCCGCTCACAAGAGTTGACGCTCTCGAGCCCGGCGGTGACTACAAGTGGAGGAAGAACGGCGAGTATCATATGTTCAATCCCCGTTCGATATATCTTCTGCAGAAGGCCTGCCGTGAGGGAAATTATAAGCTCTTCAAGGAGTTTACGATGCTCCAGAACGACACCAGCGAACAGCTTTGTACAATAAGAGGCCTGCTGGATATAAGAACGGTCGACAAGCCCATAAATATAGATGAGGTCGAGTCCGTGGAGTCCATTGTAAAGCGCTTCAAGACGGGTGCCATGAGCTACGGCTCCATTTCAAAGGAAGCCCATGAATGTATGGCTATAGCCATGAACCGCCTCGGAGGCAAGTCCAATTCGGGCGAGGGCGGTGAGGAGGAAGAGCGCTTCACCCCCGATGAAAACGGCGACTTAAGGCGTTCTGCCATAAAGCAGGTGGCTTCGGGCCGTTTCGGCGTTACTATAAACTATCTGCAGAATGCCATTGAGATACAGATAAAAATGGCGCAGGGCGCAAAGCCCGGCGAAGGCGGACATCTGCCCGCGGGCAAGGTATATCCAT
>CANROO010000146.1 GCA_947632235.1 uncultured Clostridia bacterium | reverse complement strand
CCGCAACCTGACACGGCACCGTCTTATAGCTCAAAAGCGCCTTGTCGGGAGGCATCACAGCCATGTCCACCTCGCTGTCCTCAAACGCCTGCATAAGCTCATCCGCCGTGTTGAACACCACGGGCATATATTTTTCATACGCCGTGTCGTTTTCGGTATTCACAAAAAGAGGCGTTGCGCCCAGAGCGGCGGCGCTGTTTTTTATAAGTCCTATTCTTACTTCTGTTTTCTGATTTTCGGTTGCCTCACTGCCCGACGGAGAAGCGGTGCCTATTGAAACGATGGTATCGCCCGGATTCTCCTGAACGGCATTGCTGCAGGAGGCGCAAAATATAGTGAGTGCCGCCATGGAAACGGCTAATATTTTCTTGTTAAAAAATGCTGACATATTCTCCTCCGACACTTTAAGCCAAATTGTGGCTTATACTATTTTTATTGTAAACTTTATAACACTGTTTGTCAATAGCAAAAAAAGATTTTTGTTGCGGGAAAATGGGGGATCGTTTTGTGCTGCGGGTATGGTGATATGTTGATCACTGCGGAAGAGAAATGCTTGTCCTTATATTAAAGTTGGTGCAGGCATAGCGTTTTGAGGACTGACCGCTTGTTGGCTTCGTATCGGCTGCCTCAAGGTGACGATAGTGCGGGGACTGTCCCGAGAGTGGCTGTTCTGTTGCCATAAATGGCATTGTACAAGCTTTATAGAGCAATAAGGCTTGTATCCGCCGGGACTGTCCTCATTACGTTATCCTTTTGTTTTGGGGACAGTCCCTGTGCTTATTTAACTTTCGGTTTTTTTAGCTTATACATCACCGTTCAGTGCAGCTTATTGTTTATCTAGGGACAGTCCCCGCTTGTTGGCTTCGTATCGGCTGCCTCAAGGTGACGATAGTGCGGGGACTGTCCCGAGCGTGGCTGTTCTGTTGCCATAAATGGCACTGTACAAGCTTTGTAGAGTAATAAGGCTTGTATCCGCCGGGACTGTCCCCAATACCTTACTTCAGCCTTGGGACTGCTTTCCAATACGAAACCGCTCTGTTAAACTGCACAAAAACGCTCCCTTCAAATTATGCAAAGTGTAAAAATTTAACTTCACTGCATTAAAATTTATATTTTCCTCTTGCACAATCATTTAAAAATGCTTATAATTACTTTAACAGATGTGCTCAACTTAAGGAGCCGTTTCTGTTAAAGAAGACGATAGTTGACATACATAGTTATGGCTCCATCATCATCACATGGCTTTGTGTATCAACTATTGCCTTTCTTTAATAATGAAAGGACAGTGTTCATAAACCCCAATTTCATATGTAACATTGCCTTTCGCTCATATAGAAACAATATCGTTATACCTGCGATACTTTGCCTGAATTGTCGTATGGTGTGAGGCTGTTGTTTTTTTATAATGGAAATTTTCCCTTTCCTGCCACTCGGGAAGGGGCTTATTTCCTATGCGAAAGGATATTCTTGCGAATGTCCTTATTTTTTTTCTTTGGTGGGAATCTAAACAGAAAGGGAGGATTTAAATTATGAAGTTAGATTTCAAAAGAATTTTAAGCTTTGTGCTGGCGCTGGTTATGACAGTCGGCACATTGACGGTGGTGAATGTGAGCAGTGTTATGGCGGCGGACGGCGACAGAGTTTTTGACTTGGGTTCGGAAGCTGTGAAGGCTAAATTAAAAATTACTGAAGGTAAAATACAATCAAATGGAAGTAATAACCCAGATTATCAATTTGATGCTCCAATTAATGATTTTACTTTGCATGCAGGATCAGGCAGAGAGTATAAGTCTGATGCGGAAGCAACGGATGGAAATGGTTATATGTATATGGGAGGAAGCAGTGATAAAATAAGATTTCACGCTTCTAATGCTAATGCAACATTGAAAATTCGTGCTTCAACGAAAAGCAATCCCAGAAAATTCACTATAACAGGTGAAGATGGTGGCACAGCAACGGTTGTTTCTCCTGAAGGTGGAATTATTGCAAAAGATGATAATTATGCTATAATTACAGAATTAACATATACTCTCGATAAAGTGGATTATTATACCATACAAGGTGACTCTAATATTAGAATATATGATGTAACAATCAACGACAAGGCTGCCGGAGACGAACCGGCTCCAGCAATAACTTGGAAGGTTAATACAGACGATACACTTAACGATAAGGTAAAGCTTGAACCATTGACAAATTCAAACTATGCTGTATTAAGATATACAGGCGAGGATAATGAATATTCTGTAATTCCAAGCAGAAGAATTATCAGTACTGCTGATGTTAGTATTGCTGAAAAGCATTTGTCAAATGAGGGCAGCACATATACCCTTGACTTGACAGGCAGCAATTGGAATTATTATCTTACGAAAAACATCAATGTTCCCGTAGGAAACATCGTTATAACAGGTGGTGGACACAGAGCGCTCCACTTAGAGTGTGTACCACATAAAACCGTATACACAATAAAACTTCAGAATAATCAGGCTTATGCCATGATCGAAGAGGGTGAAAACGGCGGTTATACTATACCGACAGATCCGGCGGAAACAATACCTCTTCACAATGGTGAGCTTGTAGCTTCTATGGTAGGCGGTCAGCTGCAAAAGGCAGGCGAAGGTGCGGCTGATGAAGTTACTTTTAATATAGATAGTGAATCTTCGCAGATCAATGCAACATTTACGCCTTATGCAATAGAAAAGGTAACCGACAGCGTAACGGAAGAGTTCAATAAGTATAAGGTATCATCTGTTGTAAGAGGCGAGCGTCTTTTTGGCGGCACTGTACTTGACCCCGAGGGCAAGCATTTCTTTGTAGCTGCCGAAAAGGATTTGGAAACAGATGGTGTATATACATTGACAGACCCTGTTGCATTAGGCACAGATACTGATATGAAAGCCGCCGTTTTAAGAGCGCCCGGTTCAAAAACGGCAGACGGAGTAGTTGACGATGAGCAGGGTATAGGCTTTATTTTAGCCAATAAGGATTCCGAAGCAGCAGATTATACATATACATTAAAAGTATACTGCACATCTGTTAATCAGGATACATCAATTTCACAGGAAAAAGGTTCAGAAACAAGCATTGCTATCCGTGAAATAGATCCTGCTACATATAAGGCTAAAAACGATGGATATACAAAGAGCGACGCTGTACCAGTTCAGGACGACAGTGTTATTACACCGACAGGAGACCCGATTACATTCTCAAACCTTCAGCCTGGAAAGGCTTATGCTATATTTAACCCCAAGGGCGGAGATGATGAACCTCAGGGCAATATCAGAGTATATTCCATGGAGCTTGAAAAGGTAGATAATTCGTCAAGTTCAAGTGATGATAATAAATGGTCAGCAGATAATCAGACTGGTTTGTTGGGTGCTCACCTTAAAGGACAAGCAACTAGTCAGTCAAAAGATTCAAAATATGTTTCAGCATTTGCAAAAGAAATTTTTACAGAGGCTGACGGTTCAAAATCGGGAGCAATAAAAGATAAAGATTATGTTAGCATAGCAAAAGATACAGGTTATTTCCAACCTTCTAAAGCAGGAGAACTTTATTTATACGCAATTGCTGATAATAATACAAAAAAAACAATTCAAATAAAACACAATGATGAAAATGTAATATCCAGAGAATTGGAAGGCAGAACAGACGGCACCGCTATTCAACCTATTATATTTAAGGTTGAAGCAAATGAAAAATATACTTTGACAGGTGCTAATATTCAGCTTTATTATGCAGAGATACAGCCCGAGGGTCCCGCAGTAGCTTCTATCACAGGTACGGTATCTGTAGAAAAGAAATACGAATATGTAAAGCACACCGCCGATGTTTATACCAATGTTAAGACAGGAAGCGGCGACGAAGAAGAGATGAAGTATGTAAACAATGTAACATTTACAACTCCCGATAGTGATAATAATGGCACAATGACTGTTAAAGGAGAGCCTACCGCTCTTAAGGTAACGGCAACGAAAGACGGCAAAGCTGTATCGTCAGAAGATATAAAGGTATCCGGCAGCAGCTATACTATCGGCGGCACAACGGGCGTTACGGAAGGTACATACCAAATAACAGCTACAGACGGCACTATGACAAAGACCGAAACAGTTGTTATAGGAGCTGAACCGGCATCGACAACACAGAATATAGTTCTTTCACCTAAGTATTATAATGTAAGATTTATAACAAATATAAAGAACTTCAAGGATGACGGCGATCTTTTCGTATGTGATTCGGCAGGCAAGCAATTGTTCCAGCTTGACGATATTACATATTATAATGACACAGAAAAGAAGGAAGTAAACACTGCAGCCAGCACAACGCATACCGTTAAAATGCCCGAAGGCAGTTATAAGTATTCATATGAGAGTAAGAGTGCAGATAATGCAGTTTACAGAATCAGCAATACGGACGATAATAACATACCCGATGAAAATGCTGAAATTAAATTTGATATAAAGTCAAATTCAAGGCAGAATATTTATTTCAGACCTTTAAAGGAAAAATTAGGCGAAACAGTTGAGTCGGAAATAAAGGATGCACAAACTAAAGTTGCAACAGGCGCTGTAAAGAACGGTGTATATACATTTGATTACAGCGAATTAAGTGATACAGCAGCACAGGCAACAGTAAAATACAAGGCTACACAGGGCGAAGCAGGCGATGAAACTGATACAACGCCGGAAAATGACGGTATTATTGCTTACGGTATAAAAGCAACCAAGAATGAAGATACATATTTTGGTCTTAATATTGACAACGGCGCAATAGTATTCAGACTTGACAAGCCCATGCTTGCACACATAAAGACAGAACAGAAGGCTTGTATACTTTATAATTTAGATGATGCTGCTACTACCTCTATAAATGGTATACAGTCTATCATTCCTACGGATATAAGCTATTCCGAAAGAACTGTATCTCTTAAAGCCGGAACCTATGCACTTGCTTCTCTTACACCGAGCGGAACCGACAAAACAGCGGCAAAGGTAACCTATATTGAGTTCATAGGTGGTTCACCGTTCAAGGTAACAGATGATGTAAAGGACTACAACGGCTCTGTAACCGGCAAGATGATAATAGGTAAGTATGACAGTACTAACGATGAGCTTGCAGGCTCAACAACTGCAGAGAGCTATTCTAAGTTTGCTATAATCGTAGCTGCAAATGAAAGCGACCTTACCGTTGATTTTATTGATAATATAGCCGGAGCCTCAGGTACATATAATAATGAAGATTATAATAGAAATGTTACTAAGTCTGATGAAACGGGTGTGGACACACAGGCTTATAATCCCGATGTTCACAAGCTTACATTAAGCAACGGAAATGTGGTTCTTATTGATGAAACCGAAACCATATTCAGCAAAATTTATGATGAAAGCGGAGCAGAGATAAAAGCCAATGAAACAGATAACGAAATGATGAAGTATTATGCAACCGTTGTTAAAGGCTTACAGTCCGGAAAATACTATGCTGTAGGCGCAGCTAAGTTTGAAGAACCCGGAGATACAAACAAAGACACATGGCTTATTCAGGATGAAAAACCTGTAGAGTTCACAGTAGCAGGGTAAAGGAGGCTGAGAGAAAATGAAAAAATTATACACTAAGCCTTCAATGGCTGTAAATTCATTTGATACCACGGACTGCACAAATGTAACTATAATGAGTTCCGTTGCGGCTAAATCGCAGGAAGGTACAAAGTTCAGCAGACTTGGTATAAATATCGTAGACGGCAGCAGTTTAAATTTACATAGCTGATAATAACTCGGGCTGAGGAAAACCTCAGCCCGTAGCTTGTCGAAAAAGTCTAGAAAGATCTAGGCTTTTTCTTCATTTTATGGTATAATAAGGTGAGGTGATAAATATGC
>CANROO010000145.1 GCA_947632235.1 uncultured Clostridia bacterium | reverse complement strand
TCTTTTGAGGCGGCTTCGGATGTAATGACAAATGTTACAAGTGCAGCTCAGCCTTTGGCTAGTATAGCAACAAAGAAAAAGATTTCAACAATCAATTTCAGCTAATAACAAATCATAAAACCAAACGGACGGCGCAAGCCGTCCGTTTTTATGTGTAAATCACCCCTTCTCCTCCAGCCACCTGACGGCGTTCCATGCGTACACGGCGCTGCCGTAGGGCAGAGCGTCCTCGTCAAATCTGACCTTCGGGTGGTGCTGACCGTATATATATCCCTTTTCCGCCTCGCCTGCCGCAAGAGCAAGCATTATAGACGGCACCTCGTGGCTGACATAGGCGAAGTCCTCGGAGCCTGACGTGCCCTTCATGCCGTTTCCGCTCATGGCATTGAGCTGAGCGACTGAAAATGTCTTTTCATTTCCGAGAAGCTCTCTTGTGTATTTTTCGGCAAGCTCCGAAAGGCTCTTGTCGTTCACAAGTGTCGGGCATCCGCTCGTAAAGCTCACCTCTGCGCTTCCTCTGAATACCTCCGCCTCTGCCTTGGATATTTCAACAAGCCTTTTCTTCACAAATCCCCTCACTTCCTCGTCAAATGTTCTGAGAGTTCCGCCCATGGTCACGGCATCGGGTATGGCATTGGACGCAGAACCGCCGTTTATCCTGCCCACGGTGAGCGCCGCACTGTCGTGAAGCGAAAGCTCGCGGGAATTTATCTCCTGAAGTGCAATGAGTATATGAGCCGCAATATTTATGGGATCTACGCCCATATTGGGACTGGAGCCGTGACAGCCCTTGCCCTGTATTTTTATTTCAAAATAATCGGCGGCAGGCGCGCTGACGCCCGGAGAGGACACAACGGCTGTGCCTGCCTTGAAGGGTATGCCTGCCATAACATGTATCATAAGCGCGGCATCGACCTTGGGAGCCTCCAGAAGTCCGTTTTTTATCATATCCGCAGAGCCTTCAAAGGTCTCCTCGGCAGGCTGGAACATAAGCTTGACGGTGCCGTTTATTTCGCTCTCATGCGCCTTCAGAAGCTTGGCGGCGCCGAGAAGCATTGCCGTGTGCATATCGTGTCCGCAGCCGTGCATATTGCCGTTTTCGGCCTTGAAATCGACCTCCGCTTCCTCCTTAACGGGCAGGGCATCCATGTCCGCTCTTATCATAAATACTTTTCCTTTTTTATTGCCTGCAAGGGCTATGACGCCTGCTTTTCCGCAGTCCCTCGGAGCGTAGCCCATTTCCGTGAGTTTTTCCTTCACAAAGGCCTTTGTGCCGTTGAGAGCAAAACCCACCTCGGCATTGGAATGTAAGTGCCTTCTGTACGCCGTCAGTTCGTCTTTGAAGCTTTGCGCTTCGGTTAAAAATGTGTTCATTTTTTATCATCCTTCTTATCTAGAAAAGTTATAAGCCCCCTCAGTCGCCCTGCGGGCGCCAAGAGGCAATGGCAAATCCCGGCTTCTTGCCTCCGCTTTTAAAAATAAAAGGGAGCATACCGCTCCCTTTAGTCGTGCGCGCTGCGCAAATTTTTTTTACTGCATAGCCTTTGCAACTTCTTCTGCAAAGTTTTCGTTCTTCTTTTCGATGCCTTCGCCTGTTTCAAATCTGATGAAGCTCTTTACCGTAACATCGGTGCCGACTTCCTTTGAAACCTCCTTCATGTACTGTCCGACTGAGATCTTGTCGCCGAGCACATATTCCTGCTCAAGGAGGCAAACTTCCTTCATTTCCTTGTTAAGTCTGCCGGTAAGCATCTTTTCGAGAATATTCTCGGGCTTGTTTGCGTTCTTGGGGTCGTTCTTAGCCTGCTCAAGGAGAACCTCCTTCTCGTGAGCGATGTAGTCATCGGGAACATTCTCTATCGCAACAAATCTGGGGCTCATGGAAGCGATCTGCATTGCAACATTCTTGCCTGCCGTAAGAACAGCGCTGTCCTTTGATGTGGTACCGAGCTCAACCAAAACGGCGATCTTTCCGCCTGCGTGGATATAAGATACAAGATAAGAATCGCCCGTGTTTA
This sequence comes from uncultured Clostridia bacterium, assembly GCA_947632235.1. GTDB lineage: Bacteria > Bacillota > Clostridia > Lachnospirales > CAG-274 > Gallispira. Next base: position 3,858 of record CANROO010000145.1, on the reverse strand, counting down.
CTATCTTCTCAAATCTTCTGATGTTGAGGTTCTCACCTATAACGGAGATCTTTTCAACAAGCTCGTCCTTTACTGTCTTTGACTCGTCAATAAGCCACTTCTCTGCGAAGAACTCGTCCATATTCTTGGCATCGGACTTAGCGGCCTGCTTAGCAACATTGTCCACAAATTCCTTGAATAAGTCATTCTTTGCAACGAAGTCTGTCTCGGAGTTGACCTCTACAACAACACCGACGCTGTTGTCATCTGCAATGTAAGCATAGCTTAAGCCCTCTGCAGCGATCCTGCCTGCCTTCTTAGCGGCATTTGCAAGGCCCTGCTTTCTTAAATACTCAATTGCTTCCTCGATATTTCCGTCAGTTTCAACAAGCGCATTCTTGCAAGCACTCATGCCTACGCCCGTAAGCTCTCTTAATTCCTTGATCATAGCAGCAGTTACAGCCATTTTTATTTTCCTCCTGTAAAAAAAATATAGTCTAGTCTTAAAAAAAGGCTTCAGCCTTGTGGCTAAAGCCTGTGAGTTGTGAAATATATATTATTCCTCCGAAGCCTCAGCGCTTTCAACAGCCTCTGCCTCGTCTGCTTCGTCAGCATCGTCAACGAGCACCTCGCCCTGCTTTGACTCTATAACAGCGTCCGCAATTCTGCCTGCGATAAGCTTTACGGCTCTTATAGCATCGTCATTGCCGGGGATAACATAGTCGACCTCGTCGGGGTCGCAGTTGGTATCTACGATAGCAACGATAGGTATGTTGAGGTTGTGAGCCTCCTGAACGGCGATCTTTTCCTTTCTGGGGTCAACGATGAACAGGCAGTCGGGAATCCTTGTCATTTCCTTTATACCGCCGATGTTCTTGTCAAGCTTTTCCTTCTCGTGCATAAGCTTGGCAACTTCCTTCTTGGGAAGTATGTCCATCGTGCCGTCCTCAACCATCTTGTCAAGCTCTTTTAATCTTGCTATTCTTGTTTTAACGGTCGCAAAGTTGGTGAGCATACCGCCTAACCATCTTTCGTTTACGTAGTACATACCGCATCTCTGGGCTTCTTCCTTTATAGAGTCCTGAGCCTGCTTCTTTGTACCTACAAAGAGGATCTCTCCTCCGTCCTTAACGATGTCTGCAACAGCGGCATAAGCCTCTTCAACCTTCTTTACTGTCTTCTGAAGGTCAATGATGTAGATACCGTTTCTCTCGGCAAAGATGTACTCTGCCATTTTGGGGTTCCATCTTCTGGTCTGGTGACCGAAGTGAACGCCTGCTTCAAGTAATTGTTTCATTGAAATAACAGCCATTATTTCATCCTCCTTTAATTTGGTTTTTCCTCCATGCGTCTACGACAAGAAACACAGTCCTGTGTCACCCTTCTTACCAAATCGGCGCATGTGTGTTTTATACAACATCAGCATTATAACATAGATCTCGGGGCATTGCAAGAGTTTATTTGCAAAATTTACTAAAAATATGTTCTCTGCACATTTTAGGGAGCGGTATTTTATGGAAAATAATGTCAAAATGTTAACATAATTTAATTATTTAGGTAGACAACTTTTAATTTTTGTGTTATAATATACTTGAACTTAATTTTATTAAATAAACTACATTTAGAAGGAGTATAAAAAATGGACAATATAGATATGCAGATACTCGATATGCTTCAGCAAAACGCAAGAACTCCGCTCAAGGCGATTGCCGAGAAGGTTTTTTTGTCCTCGCCTGCGGTTTCCACGAGGATCGAGCATCTTGAAAAGCAGGGCATTATAAAGAGCTATGCCGCCACGATAGATAAGGAACAGCTTGGCTATCATATAACGGCGTTTATAAACCTTGAAATGGAGCCCACGCAAAAGCAGGAGTTCTACCCCTGGATAAGCGAGGTGCCCAATGTGATAGAGTGCAACTGCGTAACGGGCGACTACAGTATGCTTCTTAAGGTCGCCTTCCCCAGCACGGTGGATCTGGATGTGTTCATAGGCAAGCTTCAGCAGTTCGGCAGAACAAGCACACAGATAGTGTTCTCAACGCCTGTCGAGCATAGGGGGATAAAGATAACTAAGGGTTGATGAGTGATGTTTTGAGTTGAAATATAGAGAGATAAAACCGAGAAAGTATGCTTCCTCGGTTTTTATAGAAAAGCCGTGCGGCTCGATGAACCGCACGGCTTTTTTTGATTTGTTATTAGTTGAAATTGATATTACCATAAGTAATTTTTTTATCGAAATTAGTCTGAACAGCATTTGTAGCAATACCGCTTGCTGTTATAATGTCCTCTTGCGTATAAGAGGTAATTGTCATTTCAGGGCTTGAATATTCTCTTTTCATTTTTTATTACCTCCTTTATTCTACAGAAACTTTAATTTCCTTTATTTTATTAATGTACTTACTGTGATCTGAATCATATATTGTTGCATCAATAAGAGCGGCAAATACATAATCACCTTCACTTGCGCTGTCTGAGAAGTCTGTTGCCTTGTATTCCTTATCAAACTTCACTGCGGTGTAAACAGCGTCATTGTCTATTGAACCTGTATCGGAATAGTTAAGAACTACCTTTGTATTGTCAGCGTTTTCTGCATCTGCCTTTGAAACTACTGCAACAGCATAGCAGTTCTGGTCATACAGAACTGTTGCTGCAGTATCTGCAGAAGCAGCTTTGCTTATATCAGCGGTAGCGGTCATATCTTCAAGTGTTCCGTATACTGTAACTGTCTTGAACTGCATTGTAGTATCTTCAGTTGCTATGGCATATGTACCGGGTTCAACATCAATTGAAGCGTCAACATCGGTATTTATTGTCGTCCACGATTCCACAACTGAACCATTGCTCTTTAACTGTAAAGTTCTTGCTGAACTGTTAGATGACCTTATACCTGTGAATTTAATTTTAGCTTTTGTAGTAACTTTAAACTGAATATCACTGCCTGCGTCTTTAGCTACTCTTATATATGAAGAGCTGTCATAAACGCCCGGACCTACAAGGAACTTACCTGTGCTGTAAGAAGCTACGGGCTGTGCACCTCCTGAAGTCTTTAAGCTACTTACATCAAAAGTTTCGCCTGTTACACTTGTAGAAAGAAGCTCTAACTCAACATTTGTCGTATCTTCAGTAACAGTGAATGTTTCTGAAGCATATCCATCAGCAGATACAGTATATTCATTGCCTTGAATAAGTGAGTATTGGCTGCCAGATTCGGGAGAAACAGCTTTTCCTGAAGCATCACTGACTGTAATTGAGTTTATTGAATCACCTGTTGTAAAATCTTTTGCTGTAACATCGACAGTTTTTTTAATAACAACATTAGCAGCTTCATTGTATGAAAGTACAATTCTGAAAATACACATTGTAGAATGGTTTGATTTAAAAGTATATGTGCTTTCCTTAGCATTATCGATTGGTGTTAAAGTTATAGTTATAGGTTCAATATTATTAGTAGAATACTTTGGAGCAAACTGAGTATCTTTATTTAAATTACTACTGCCATTAACATATTCAGGAGTTTTGAATTTTGCATCTGAACTACTATTTCTAGCAGCATAAATTTTTAACTCTGCATTGCCTTTTATTGTGATTGTAATATTTTTACCACTTGCTAAGCCTAATGATGTTCTTCCGGCAATATCATTTTGTGTGTTTCCGTCAAAAATATTTTCTGCCATATTTCCTGTAGCTTCAGCAGGCATTGTAAAATTTGAGGTGCCATCTGAAGTAAGCCAAGTTGGCATTTCATCTCCTGCGTCCCAAGTATCAATCTTGTCAAGAGCTAAATCTTCCGCGCTTGCGCTTGTTACCATTCCCACGCTCAGCACAGATGCTGCCATAACGGCTGCCAACGCTGAACTAAGGAATCTTTTAAATGTTTTT
>CANROO010000144.1 GCA_947632235.1 uncultured Clostridia bacterium | reverse complement strand
GAGCAGAAGAACGGTCGCACCTATGGAATAGGGATAGTCCCTTTTCACAAGAGCCTTAGTTATGTGTATGGGCTGCATGAGAGCGCACACGCCCACTACCACAAGCAGATTGAAGAAGTTGGAGCCCACAACATTGCTGACTGCTATTTCGTTAGCTCCCTGAAGCGCCGCGGATATGCTCACGGCAGTTTCGGGCGCCGATGTTCCCATAGCCACTATTGTAAGACCTATTATGACAGAGGGCACCTTGAATATGCGCGCAACACTGCTGCTGCCCTCCACAAAGAAGTCCGCGCCCTTTATAAGGCACACAAAGCCGACAATAAGCCAAAGATACATAAAAACTCCCGTCATTGGTAACATTTTTTAGTCCTCCCTGAAGTGAAATAATAATACATAAAATAAAAAACAGCGACCCCTTTATTGACAGATTACAATAAAAGTCTCGCTTTTTAAATACATACCGAAGCCTAGGCTTGTACTGACGATAGTGTATACGACAATGCGCAAGCTACTCCCTTTTCTTGGGGGTATTCTATTTTTATGGCTTAAGTATATACTAAATTTTCAGAATTGTCAATATAATATTTCAAATTCATTAAAAATTTATGTTTATACTTGCTTTTATGCTCTCTTTGTGATAGGATATACGGGTAATATTATGTCAATACGGCTTTTTTGACCGAATGAAAGGTGATATTATATGTCATTGATGTTTTATAATGCAACAGGCATGAATTTTCTTTATTTTCTGAACTGCTTTATAATATACAGCTTCTTAGGCTGGATATTTGAGTGCATAGTCATGAGCATAACGGAGAAAAGGCCCGTGAACAGAGGCTTTGTGCGCGGTCCCCTCTGCCCCATATACGGCGCCGGAGCACTCGGAGTGTACTTCCTTTTCAGGCCGTTTTCGGATAATCTTCTTCTGGTGTTCGTGATAGGCGCAGTCATAGCAACTCTTCTGGAGGTGGCTGTCGCCCTCATGCAGACAAAGCTCTTCGGCTATTTCTGGTGGAACTACAACAACAAAAAATTCAACTACAAGGGCGTTATATGCCTTGAAAGCACCATATGCTGGGGACTTATGTCAATGCTCACATTCATTATTTTCCAGCCCACGGTCGAGCGTATAGTGGATATGTACTATCCCGTGTGCGGAAATGCTGTAGCGCTTATAGTGCTCGTCTATTACTGCTTCGACTTCCATTCAAGCTTCCGCAAGGCGTTTGAGCAGAAGGAAGAAAGGCTCGAAAACAATTCCGAGGACTTTGCTCAGCTCACATTGGAGGATATTCTCCACAACACAAACGACTGAAAGAATACGCATATTCCGAAAAAATACATATAAATTTCTTATCCGAGGCTTGATACGCCTCGGTTTTTTTATGCCCGATATTCGGAGCACACAAATTTTAAGAACCGTCTCAAAGTATACTTTAGGACGGTCGGCTTATATCCCGTGCTTTCACGCCCTGCCCCCGTTCTGCATATCCTAGCATTATAAAAGGGGAAGGGGCAGCGCAAATGAGCTGTTATATAATAGAGGGCGGAACGGCTCTCAGCGGAGAGGTGGAGATAAGCGGAGCAAAAAACGCTGTACTGCCCATTCTTGCGGCAGGCACGGCGCTCGGGGAGATAAGGCTTAAAAACGTACCTTTCCTTTCGGACGTTTCAAACACTCTTATGATAATAAAAAAGCTGGGCAAAAAAATAACCGCAGAGGACGGAGGCATAACAATATCGGGCGAGGCGGTGTCTTTGGAGCCCGACAGCGTTCTGAGCCGAAAAATGCGTTCCTCCGTGCTCTTTATGGGCGCTTTGCTAGGAAAATACGGCGAGGTGAGCATTGCGGAGCCGGGAGGGTGCAGACTGGGCGAAAGGCCCGTAGATGTGCATCTGTGGGCAATGGAAAGGCTAGGAGCGAAAATAAAATGCCGTGGTGAAAAAATAGAGTGCAGAGGAAGGCTCAGAGGCTGTGAAATAACTCTTCCCATAATATCCGTGGGCGTTACGGAAAATATAATACTTGCCGCCATAAACGCGGAGGGCGTCACGGTAATAAAAAACAGCGCAAGAGAGCCCGAGATAGACGACCTCATAGCCTGTCTCAACGCTCAGGGCTGCCGTATAAGGCGCAGGAGGGATATAATAACCGTAGAGCCCGTCTCAAAGTTATACTGCCGTGAGCACGGCATTATGCCCGACAGGATAGAAGCAGGCACTTATATCGCTATGGCGGCGGCAACGGGCGGAGAGCTTTTTTTGAAAAATACAAGACCCGAATGTATGAGAAAAATTTTGTCAGTATTTGAAAAAACAGGCTGTATTATAAAAACGGATAAAGACAAAATATATATTGACGCACCTTCAAGACTGTGCGCGCTTGACGAAGTTATAACAATGCCTTATCCCTTTTTCCCCACCGATATGCAGCCGCAGCTTTGCGCCGTGCTTTCGTTGGCTAGGGGAAAAAGCGTCATAAGGGAAACTCTTTTTTCGGCGCGAAACAAGCACATACCCGAGCTTGTGAAAATGGGCGCGGACATAAGGTGCATAAGCGAAAGTATTTTTGAGATAAGAGGCAGAGATAAATTGTCGGGCACAGATGTGGAAGCCAAGGATCTGAGGGGCGGAGCGGCTCTTGTTGCGGCAGCGCTTTCGGCAGAGGGCATAAGCCGTGTGGAAGGCGTGGAATATGTGGAAAGAGGATATGAAAGCTTGTGTGCAAAGGTGGGGCTTATAGGCGGTAATATAAGGAAGGAATAAGGCAAATTGGGGACAGTCCAATACGAAAAACAAACCACACCCTTGCCTGTAGGGGGCTTTCAGCACTTTCGGCTTTGCCGAAAGCCGCCTACGGTCGGGCGGATAAATCTTTCCGCTGCAATGCATTGCCCGCCCCCCCTATTTACCGATGTATTGACATTTTTTACAACACAGGCGTTATTTGATATGAAAAAATAGACATATTTTTTACAATTTTTTATTAAAAATCAGCAGTTATTTAACACCCCGAATTGTTGACTTTGAAAGGGCATAGTGTTATTATATCCTTATGGGAAAATTGGCATATTTTGCAGCTGAAATATCGGGAGGAACAAATATGAGAGATGAATGGAAGGGCTTTGCCGAGGGCGTTTGGCAAAGGGAAATAAATGTAAGGGACTTTATTCAGAAAAACTACACGCCATATGACGGCGATGACTCGTTTCTTGCAGGTCCCACCAAGGCCACCGAGGAGCTTTGGGCACAGGTGATGGAGCTTTCAAAAAAGGAAAGAGAAGCAGGCGGAGTGCTGGATATGGACACAAGGATAATATCCACCATAACATCGCACAAGGCAGGCTATCTGGATAAATCCAAGGAAAAAATAGTGGGCTTTCAGACGGACAAGCCCTTTAAGCGCGCGCTTCAGCCCTACGGCGGTATAAGAATGGCTGTTAAGGCGTGCAGTGAAAACGGCTACGAGGTAGACCCCGAAATAGTTGAGTTTTTCACCACCCACAGAAAGACGCATAACGCAGGAGTTTTTGACGCATACACGGATGAGATGAGAGCCTGCCGTTCAAGCCACATCATAACGGGACTTCCCGATGCCTACGGCAGAGGCAGGATAATAGGCGACTACAGACGAATAGCTCTCTACGGCGTGGACAGGCTCATAGAGGACAAGAAAAATCAGAAAAATTCCACAAGGACAATAATGTATTCGGACGTTATAAGAAACCGCGAGGAGCTTTCCGAGCAGATAAGAGCGCTTGAGGAGCTCAAAAAGCTGGGAGAGATATACGGCTTTGACATCTCGGCTCCAGCGCGCAATGTAAAAGAGGCCATACAGTGGCTCTACTTCGGCTATCTTGCGGCGGTCAAGGAGCAGAACGGCGCGGCAATGTCGCTTGGCAGGACATCCACCTTCCTTGACATTTATGCCGAAAGAGACCTGGCAGACGGCGTATTCACGGAGGAAGAAATACAGGAATTTGTGGATCACTTCATAATGAAGCTGAGGCTTGTGAAGTTTGCCAGAACTCCCGAATACAACGCCCTTTTCTCGGGCGACCCCACATGGGTGACCGAATCAATAGGCGGTGTGGGCATAGACGGCAGACATCTTGTGACAAAGATGAGCTTCAGGTATCTGCATACCCTCAAAAACCTAGGCACTGCGCCCGAGCCCAACCTTACGGTGCTGTGGTCAACAAGGCTTCCGCTCAATTTCAAGCGCTTCTGCGCAAAGACCTCAATAGAGTCGTCCTCCATACAGTATGAAAACGATGACCTTATGAGAGTTACTCACGGCGATGATTACGCCATTGCCTGCTGTGTATCCTCCATGAGAGTGGGCAAGGAAATGCAGTTCTTCGGCGCAAGGGCGAACCTTGCAAAGTGTCTGCTCTACGCCATAAACGGCGGTGTGGACGAGATAACCAAAAAACAGGTGGGTCCCAAGTACAGACCCATAACATCCGAATATCTCGACTATGACGAGGTAATGGACAAGTACAGGGATATGATGAAGTGGCTTGCAAGAGTGTATGTCAACGCTCTCAACATCATTCACTATATGCATGATAAATACTGCTATGAGAGGCTCCAGATGGCTCTCCACGACAAGGAGGTCACCCGTTGGTTCGCAACGGGCATTGCAGGGCTTAGCGTTGTGGCAGATTCACTTTCGGCTATCAAATATGCCAGGGTGAAGCCCATACGCGATGAGAACGGCATAGCCGTAGACTATGAGATAGAGGGCGACTTCCCCAAGTACGGCAACGATGACGACAGGGTGGACAGCATAGCGGCAGACCTTGTACACGAATTTATGCAGTATATAAAGGGCAACCACACCTACAGGGGAGGCATTCCCACAACATCTATACTCACCATCACTTCAAATGTGGTATACGGCAAGAATACAGGCTCTACACCGGACGGCAGAAAGGGCGGTCAGCCCTTCGCTCCCGGAGCAAACCCCATGCACTCGCGCGACAGCCACGGCGCGGTGGCTTCTTTGGCCTCCGTGTCAAAGCTTCCGTTCAGAGATGCTCAGGACGGCATTTCAAATACCTTCTCTATTATACCCGGAGCTCTCGGAAAGGACTCGGAGGTGTTTATGGGCGATCTGGAAATGGACCTGGATATGGATATTACGAGGCTTAAAAAAGATGAAGAATAAAAACGATATTGACGATATAGTGGCAATGATAGACAGCTTTATGTCAAATGACGGCGGACATATGAACATAACCGTTGATGACGGCGGAGACGTAAGGGCAGACGGCGAGCTTATAGAAAAAAGCTCCGTGCGCTTCGGCTGTCTTGACTGCGGAGAAAATACGGCCTGCTCCGTGCCCACTTTATTTGAGGGCTTGGACGGACAGGACGAGGAATAGCTTAATAAAGGAGGATAATGTTATGGTAAACGATCAGCAAGTAGACAATCTTGTAGGCATTTTGGACGGCTATGCGGAAAAGGGCGGACATCATCTCAATGTGAATGTGTTCACAAGGGAAACTCTCCTTGACGCTCAGGCGCACCCCGAAAAATATCCTCAGCTCACGGTGAGGGTGTCGGGCTATGCCGTGAATTTCAATAAGCTCACAAAGGAACAGCAGGACGAGGTCATTTCAAGGACATTCCATAAGGGCATGTGAAAAGAAATTTTAACGAAAGCAGGCGTATGCCTGCTTTTTGTTTTGTGTAAAACGGTAAGCTTAACCTATACCCATCGCAGGGGCGAGCATTGCTCGCCCGTTCCATTATGTTATCCATTCGTATTGGGGACAGTCCCTGTGCTTGCTTACCTTCATAAAAATACAAGACTTTAACATCACCGTAAAGGACGACTTTTTGCTCATTTTAGGGACAGTCCCCGCTTGTTGGCTTCGTAGTGTCTT
>CANROO010000143.1 GCA_947632235.1 uncultured Clostridia bacterium | reverse complement strand
ACACGAAGTGTGGCTTTTGCGAAGCAAAAGTGCTGAGCAGACTTGAGCAGGCTGCCCGAGATTGAATTCTTACCTTTATACATGTAAAATAAATTTCATAGGGATAAAAAGCCTATGATAAAATAAAAACCAAGAGATGAAAAACATCGTTCAAGTGCCGATGTGGCTCAATTGGCAGAGCAGCTGACTTGTAATCAGCAGGTTAACGGTTCGAGTCCGTTCATCGGCTTATGCAAGGCTGTAAATTCGGCACAGATATATAATTTGCTTTTATTGCGGGTCCTTAGCTCAGTTGGTTAGAGCATCCGGCTCATAACCGGACGGTCCACGGTTCGAGTCCGTGAGGACCCACTTTATTTTTGAAGGAATCGGAAACGGTTCCTTTTTTTTGCGGGCAGGCAATGCTCTCGCACTATTTCAATAAGCTGTCCCCATTACGTTATTTTTTTCGTGTTGGGGACAGTCCCTGTGCTTGTTTAGCTTTTACAAACATAAAGATAAGACATCATCGCTCAGTACTGCTTAATGTTACTCTAGGGACAGTCCCCGCTTGTCGGATTCGTTGTGTCTGCATCCCAAGGTGATTATAGTGAAGTCCCCGCTTGTCGGCTGCGTATCGGCAACCCCACGGTAACTCCGGTGCGGGGACTGTCCCGAAATTATTGTTGTCTGTCTTTTGCTTGGGTAGTTTTATTGCTGAGAACAGTCAATAAGGCTTGTATCCGCCGGGACTGTCCCCATTACGTTATTTTTTTCGTATTGGGGACAGTCACTGTGCTTGTTTAGCTTTTACAAACATAAAGACAAGACATCATCGCTCAGTACTGCTTAATGTTACTCTAGGGACAGTCCCCGCTTGTCGGATTCGCTGTGTCTGCATCCCAAGGTGATTATAGTGAAGTCCCTGTTTGGCGGTCGGGAGGCGGAGCGATTTACATATATCACCGGGCGGAGGGACAGCTTTTTTGTAAAATTTATTTAAAAGTGCAAAAAAACGGTAAAATTTTTAATTCAAAAAATTTTCACAAAAATTACTTTTAGTTAAAATTACTAACCAAGTCCCCGAAAGGGGGCATTTTTTTGTATTTTAATTGCCATAAAATTGTAATAAAACTATAATATTTAGTGTTCAAATGGCTTTAAAACTACTAAATATGGGTTTTTGTGCAAATTGTGCAGACGGATTTCAAAAAAATGGCTCAAATGAAATTATAAAACAAAGCAAAAGCCGTATTTTTATAAGAGTTTTACATTGATTTTTTTGAAAAAATCTTATATAATTAATATAACTATAAATGCCAAATTATCGGACGTATGCTTGGGGTATGTATACGCCTGCTGTGCATCGGGAGTATGTCAGCCTTTGGAGTATGTCCGGTTTGTGCTTTGTAGAACGTATAATGTTCGGATTTGGAAAGTTGTGTATACTTAATAGAGTCCGGATAAAAAAATAATACAAGGAGGAATTATTTAATGAAGAAAAGACTTTTATCATTGGTATTAGCGGCTTCAATGGTCTTCGGATCTATCAATGTTGCTTTTGCCGATGAAGCAAGTGTTTCTGATGATGCAGTCATCGCAGCGGACGAAGCTGTGGATGAGGTTGCATCGGGCGATGCCGTTGAGGCTCCTGCCGATGAAGCATCGGATGACGGTATTGCTCTTGTATCTGCTCCGGCAGGTCAGGTAGGTCCTGTTGATGACCCCGATCATCCCGGCAGCAAGAAGTTCTGGGAAACCACTTCTCCGTGGCAGGCTACGGTTTATGGTGACTGCGGCGGCGATACCAGAATACCGGCGCTTGGCGATCCCACAGCATCCGATTGGATAGGCGGTGTTTACTCATATGATCTGAACGAGGATGGAAGCAGTGTTCAGATGAGAATGGGTATCCCCGAGAATAATGTTGAATCACAGGGCAAGATAGCCGGCGGTACAGAAGGCAGAGTAATGTACTATCAGAAGCTTTCGGCTGATGATGACTTTACTATTTCTGCAACTGCTCACATCAATGCTATCGGTGATCCAAACAACCAGATATCATTTGGTGCCGCAGTTCTTGACGATATACTTTCATATGAGCAGAGCAAGGCTTCTCCTGCTGACTCTGTAAACGCAGGTATCCGTCAGATGTCTAACGGCGCAAAAGACGGCGTTGAAAAAATGTCATATGGCTTTGTAAGGACAGGCGGAAGCAATATTGAGGACTTTACCGTAAGTGCAGACAATGCAGCTGATTCCGGACTCACTGTTCCTCAGGCAGGCGATGACATCAATGTTTCGATCAAGAAGTCAGGTAATGTATACACCATTAAGTATGGCTCACAGACAGTTACATATGACGGATCTAATCTTTCAATGACAGATGATATTTATGTAGGTCTGTATGTTGCAAGATGTGTAGATGTTACATTCAACAATGTAAGGCTTTCAGTCGTAGGCGCAGCCGTTGAGATGGGCGACTGGATCAAGGGCGGTAACGGTATGAATGCATGGACCGACAAGGTAAACATTGCAGAGCTCACAGCTACTCCCGACAATACCAATCCTACGGACATCACATTTGACCTTACAGGTGATACAGGTAAGATCTCAGACGGTGAGGATTCTTACTCATACTATGCTGCAAAGGCTCCCGCAGGCGAGGACTTCAAGTTCAGCACAAGGATAGAAGAGCTTTCCGTTGCTACAGACAGCAACAAGCAGCAGGCCTTCACAGGTCTTGTAGTATTTGACGATCAGTATTCAAAGGGTACAAATGAGCCATTTGCCGAAGGTATTAAGCAGAATACCGTTAAGGGTCCCGCTCTCTTCATAGGCGCAGGCTTCATGTCAAGCAAGGCAGAGGGCTACAACCTCTACTACAGAATAGTGGACAAGGACAATAAGGCAACTACAGTCGCTATCGACAACAAGATCCTCGGCGGTGTAGGCGCTGTATCGGGTCCGTTCGATATTTCACTTAAGAAGAGCGGTGACATAATCAAGCTCAAGGTGAACGACCTTGACACTATCGACATCAATGTAGCAGGCTTATTTGATAACAACCAGTACATAGGCTACTGTATAGCAAGAGACGGTCACATCAAGGCTACCAACAACTCATTAAGCGTTGGTACAAAGAAGGTCAGCGCTATCAACGTAGCAACTAAGCCCGACAAGACAGAATACTTTGCAACAGAGAAATTTGATGCAACAGGTTTGGTTCTTGAGGTAGTTTATGCCGACGGTACAACAGAGCTTATTTCGGATCCCGAAGAGTACAACCTTACAGGCTTCGACGATGCTGCAAACAAGTCCTTCAATACACCCGGCACAAAGACTGTGAATGTTTCCATAGGTTCATCCTCCGTTCCTCTTGAGATCACGGTAAGAGCTAAGAAGGTAACCAACATTCATGTTGACTATGCACCTATTTATGACACCTACTATGCAGGCGGCAGATTCAACACTATCGGTCTTCAGGTAACAGCAATGTTTGAAGACGGCACATCAAAGGTTCTTAAAGCAAGCGAATACAAGATCACAGCTGGTGACGCAGTGCTTAAGAACGGCGATGTTGTTCCCGCATCAATAGCAGGCGATGATATAGCATTTGTAGTTTCTTATACCGATGCGGACGAGTCAATCGATCCCAACGGCATGACAGACGTATTCAATGCCAAGGTACAGCCCGGTGTTCTTGAGAGCATAAGAATACTTACTTATGACTTCAGAGAGACTTATTATGTAGGCCAGACTATAGGCGTGAATGCAGAAGATACCGTACCCGAGGGTCTTACTATCGAGGGTATATTCAGAGGTCCCGACGGCAAGACAAGCTCACAGTTCATCCCCAGCGATCTTTGGGAGGTAGTGGGCTTTGATACAAGCAAGCCTGTTGACAAGCAGGTTCTTACTATCAGACTTAAGGACGATCATTCAATATTCACTACATATACTATAAGCGTAAGAGAGAAGTTCCCGATAACAAGAATATACGAGAGCTATCCCAGATTTACTTACGCAAAGGGTGAGTCTTTCTCACTTGACGGTCTTGACATATCAATACTTTACAGTGACAATTCAAAGACTCAGGCAGATGCACAGGCTTACTATTACAAGACAGCAGAGGGCTACTTCAAGGAATACAGAGTAGATGACACATCCGAGGCAAAGGCATTTGCCAAGGGCGATGTTGCTTCCGTATCCGAGGCAGAGGCTCTTGCAGCTGACTTCTATGTAGATCTTTCAACTTATAAGAATGACGAAATAGGCACAACTACTATTTCTGTATGTGTAAATCCGAGCTTTGCCAGCGCAGGCGGAACGGATAACTATGATGTTTCTATAGTTGAAAGCCAGGATTATGTATGGAAGGCAATGATATTCGGCGCTTCATCATTAGGTGTTAAGCAGACTGATGAGCCCTCCAACATGACAGCAACTTATACAAACGGTACTCAGGAAGTATCGGACGCAACTGCACACGGCATCAAGCCCGCTCTTATGGAGAATGGTGAGCTTTCACAGATCGACAGCGTAAGAGTAAGGTCTTGGGGCGGCGCAGGCAAGATCTCGGGCGACCAGGACGGTATCGCATACTACTATACTACTGTAGATGCTGAAAAGAACTTCTCGCTCTCAGCAGATATACATGTAAACAACTACATTGCCGATCCTAACAACCTCTCAACAGAGCAGGCAAGCAAGTACAATCAGTATATTGTAGAAGAAAATGGCGATGTTATCAAGGCTCTTGACAGACTTCGTTCAGGTCAGGAAGCCTTCGGTATGATGGCAAGAGATATTATTCCTTACGGCGGTTCCATAATCAACGGCGAGTACACAGGCGGTGCTACAAACCACATGACTCCCAAGCCCGAGGAAGCACCTCATAAGGAATATACATTCACAAGACAGAACGGCGAGACCGTAACATATACTCTTCCCGTTGACCTCTACGAGGCATACAGAACGGGCAACTATCCTGCAGGTTATGAGGTAACAAGAGCTAACGTTGAGGCTCAGATCACATCCAACATGATCATCGCAGGCGGATGTACGGATTCTACATATCCTACAGATCCTTCTTCATCTTCATACTACAGAAAGTCGACGATGAACAGGATCAACATCATGACTCGTTACGGTGTTACCAACACAGCAGGCGGCGGCGAGAGAGTTGGTATACATGCAACTACCGACCACGTTCCCGCAGCAGGTGATGACTATACCATTACTCTTACAAAGATGAACACAGGTTACTTCATCACTACTTATGACCACACAACGGGCACAACAAGTACTCAGTACTCATTTGAGGACATTGACGAAACAGAGAACGCACTTGAGATCCAGGATTCCAAGAACATCTATGTAGGCTTCTTCGCTTCAAGATATGCGGACATCACTGTTTCAAACATCAAGCTGAGCGAATCGCTTGCAGCTACAGATCCTGTTATCACAGGTAATGTAGACGAAACAACAAGACCTAACGTAACTGTTGTAAGTCCTTACTACACAACTCTCAAGGACTACACACTTATACTTAAGTCCAACTGTTCAAGCGACAAGGTCGGCGGTGTTACAAACATCTACATGAACGGCAAGACTATCGTTAAGGATAACCTCCTCGGCAGCAAGGATACTGCTTATGATGTTGAGCTCGTTCCCGACTATGTAAATCAGTTCTCGGTAGTTTACTATCCGAATACTGCCGATGACAAATTTGTTTCTTATGATCCCGTTATCACAAGATTTACGGTAACTCATAAGTCACTTACGGATACTTCTAAGCTTTACGTAGGACCTAACGGTTCCGTAAACGGCAACGCTACCAAGGAGAGCCCCATCACTCTTGAGATCGCTATGGCTATAGTAGACTTCGGCGGCGAGGTAATAATGCTTGACGGTACTTACCACAAGAACAACAGAGATGTCCTTGACATCGAAGTA
>CANROO010000142.1 GCA_947632235.1 uncultured Clostridia bacterium | reverse complement strand
CCCAGCTTGAGGAGCTTGACCGTCCCACCCTTGTCCGGCTTATCCAGAAAATCGAGGTCGGCGAGAAATATCAGGTGAATGACCACATGGAACGGGACATCAACATCTACTACAATTTCGTAGGCTTTGTAGAACTGTAAACCTGTCATGCTTTATGCAAGGTTGACTAAAACATCATTTATAAAGTGAGTTTTTCCTGTGCCTGTATCAGCCTCTATTAATAAGGCAGGTTTATAAAGAGTTATATGTAAACTGTTGTAACCAAATCTGGTTTTTTTGCATTGCATATAGTTATTAGCACATATTTCCTCTATGTGATTCATTAAATTTGAATTTGAGACATAAGGTCCGTCTGCTACTACATTCAATGGCTTTATTTTCAGTATATCTGCAAATTCAAACCAATGATCTCGATAAATAGAATAACTTACCAATTCAACTTCTGGAAAATTTGTTTTCATTTTTTTACCCTCCTGTTTAAAGTAATTTAATTAGAATAGATGTACTGGTGTCAATCATCATATGAGCACGAAGCTGTTGATGACCAACAAATTGTTATACCAATTATAATTGCATTACTTTGTCTATATAATATTAGATTTATAATATAAATAAGAATTTAATAATCGGTATATTCGTATTCTAATTAATATAACTATGAATTTCATGTCAGACTTTCAAAAAGACAAATATAAAATATTATTTGATTTTTGACAATAAATATGATATAATAAAATTTTACATGTAAACTTTTTGCGAAAAATGGAGGGAGAAATATGAATAGAATTAAGGGACTGATATTAAATTCACAAATTAATTCAGGTATTGATTTAACTTCAGAAAATACCAGAGCAATACTCAATAAATTTCTAAATGAAAATAAAATAAGCGTTATTAATCCTACTTTAGACAAGTTTCTTGAATTACCTCAATTGACTTGTAGTGTTTATAATAAAGCTAATAACATAAAATACATAATGGAGAAAGGAAATTCTTTGATAAATTCTATACTTAACTCTGATAACTGTAAAGAAGTATTGTGCGATGCTATACTTCTTTCTTTACATACTTCAAAGTTATATTATAAAGATATTATTACCCTTAACTATTGTGATTTCGTAGATGTTGATGACTTGCATAGTACAAACAATAAAATTTTAGACGAATTCAAGAATAAATTTGGATATAAACACAAAAGAAAAAAAGGCGTAGAAATGCGTTTTGAGGTGAACTGTTTAGGTGCCAATATATTTATACTATTTTGTGATCCTGAATGGGTTCAGATTTTGGGATATTTACGCACTATAAAAGAATGGAAAAAAACAAAAAATAATAAACCAATTAAATTAAAAGATATTGAATATAATAAAATTTATGACTTGATTAATGATTTGTATAATACTCCTCAGTCCGTAAAGATTGATTATAAAAATGATATAAAAAGCACAGATATAACTGCTGACATGATATGGCTTGAATCTATATCAAATATGAACTATTGTCAAAAGATAATGAATTATATTTATATAAACAAGTTATCGTATAGTGAAATTTACAGTTTTATTGATTTTGCAATGGCGTTAAAAGAAATTAATAATCCAATAATCAGGAATACTTTGTTTGAAGAAATATGTAAATACCTAACTCTAGAACACAACAAAGAATTCATAAGGCATCAATATTGCGAAACTTCAGATTTCAAAATACCAACAACTACGCTTAATTCAAACAATTGCAATAATATAGCTACAGCTACAAGTATAGATAGTAGAAATATATTAAAAGAAATCCAACAAAATATCTGTTGCAATCTTCCGGACAAGAAAAATATGGTCTCTTTTTTTAGATATAGTAATTTAACATCATTATGGAATGCTTCATGTAACTGTGTATTTAAGAAACATTCAAAAAACAATAGTAATACAATTGTACTAAATAATGAAATATTAAAAGATGTAATTGATGACTTTATTTTGAAAGCAGTTGAAAAATATACTGAATTTATGAAACCTGCCAATTTTGAAAATACCAACAAAAATGATGTATTTAAATGCATTGTATCGATATTTATACACAAATTTAAAACTATTAGTTCAGATGCTTTAAAAAAAACTACTAGCTACTTCAAAGATTCAATACAAGAAATTGACAATGATGGTATATGTAGCTTAGCAAGAGACCGAATTATGGATACCGAAAACAAATTTACATCTAACACATCATCAGAAGACATTTCAGATAGCAACTTAGAAGCTGATGCCATAACCAATATGCGCAATGCTGTTAATGATATTAAAGAAATGTTTGAAATGTGTTATAACACTAATTTAGAGCAATATAATGAGGAAGAAAAAGTAGAAAAAATACAAGCCTATTCGGAATTACTCCGTTATCGTCATGCGACTAATTATTTAAAGAAAAAATTTAAAGAAGCATCTGATATTGACGAAGAAATTAATACGGCGTTTGGATTCATGTATTGCAGATTTTTTAAATATATCGAAGCTTCTTGTGTTGATTTCATTAAGTTACTGTATAATGAAATTATTAAAGGCGAAGATATAATTTTAAATTATGAATCAAGTCTTTATAATAATCTAGACGATGAATTTATGTATTTTTTATTTAAGATTATCTTATTGACAGGCAATGATTATACCAATAATTATCAAAAAGATAATGCTTTACAAATTAAATCAATTGATGTAGATTACTATAAATTATTATATAGGTTAAAATTTTACGAAAAAAAATTTACATATGACTCTAGGATTTTGTTGTCAAATTTATCATGCTATTTAAAAAATAACCATAATGCTATAAATAATGCTATAGATATTCTACTCCAAAATTGCTATGAAGCTATTGCTGAAAACAAATCATCGAAAAATACCTCTGACCATATAAATGAGCAGTTTAATGAGCAGTTTAATGAGCAGTTTAATAAGTATTTTAACGAAACATCCATATACCCAAATAACTGTTACAAAGAATGTTATAGCAAATTATTAGTTTTTTTTACTTATTCTGCTTATTCTGTTTATTCTAAAGAAAAGAAGAGTATGGAAGACAGTATGCGTAGTTCATTTTTAAAATTAACTTCAAATTTTAATATGTTAAATAAAAGTCTTGAACATGATGTATGTAGGTTATTTAATATAGCTATCAAAAAAATTGACTGTGATGCAAACCCCTACAAATATGAGGCAGGAAAATAACTTAGCTTTTTTAGCTTTTAAGAATACTCCAACAAATATGTTTTAAAGTATGTATGTAATTCGACAGCAATATAGTAAATATAATTAAAGCGTAGATGTGTTTATAAGCAAAAATTATCAATCGGAGCAAAGTTCCGGGAGGGTTATTTCCCTCCCGAAGTTTTGCTGAGTATGTAATTTATCAATGCCTGTTTGGTAACACGCCAATTCTTGCCTGACCTATATCCTATAAGTTCCTTTGTGTCTAACAGATGATATAAAGTGTTCTTACCTATACGAAGCACTTCACATACCTCTGAAGGTTTAAGTATTTCATTGTGGTTCTCTAACATTTTTGTTACCTCCTTTTTTGATGTTTTTATTGAAATGTTCTTATATATTCAAATTAAAATCAAGATAATAAATCCTCAACCCGTAGAATCTTCTTTTATTTATATCTTACATCAGGTCTATTCCATATAACGGGTGCTGTTTTGATTTTGAATATAGTTTCATGTAAAAAAATGTGGTTTTTATAAAATTATTGGTGTATTTTAGCGTGATATTTTGCGAAAAATATATTGATTTTTACATGAATATATGTTATGATACAGATAAGACTAAGAAGGGAGGCTTTCATATGTACAGGAAAATAACGGAATTTTTGGAAGAATGGAAGGAAAGCAAGCACCGTAAGCCTCTTATATTGCAGGGGGCAAGACAGGTGGGCAAGACCTATTCCATACTGGAGTTCGGTCGTACCCATTATGAAAATACGGCATACTTTAATTTTGAAACAGACCCGAAGCTCAGCGCGACTTTTGAGGAAAATATAAGCCCCTCTTATCTTATTCCCATTCTTTCACATATTGCGGGACAGACTATAGTCAGAGAGAAAACTCTTATTGTATTTGACGAGGTGCAGCTGTGCGAAAGAGCGCTCACTTCATTGAAATATTTTTGCGAGGAAGGACCCGAATACCATATTATTGTGGCGGGAAGTCTGTTGGGCGTTGCCGTCAACAGGGATAAATTTTCTTTTCCCGTGGGAAAGGTGGATATAAAGACTCTCTATCCCATGGACATGGAGGAGTTTATGATAGCTCTGGGCGAGGAGGCTCTTGTAAAGGAGATAAGAAAATGCTTTCAAAACGATACGCCTATGCCCTCTGCCCTGCACAGCAGGTCTATGGAGCTTTATCGTCAATATAATGCAGTGGGCGGTATGCCCGAATGCGTGAAGCAATTTGCGGAAACGGGGGACTATGTTTTAATACGCCATATTCAGGATACCATATTGACAAGCTATCTCAACGATATGAGCAAGTACAACAATCTCAATGAGATAAAGAAAACACGCCTTGTATACGACAATATCACCGTACAGCTCTCCAAAAAAAATACCCGCTTTCAATATAAGCTCATCAAAAAGGGCGGACGCGCCTCGGAGTTTGAAAACGCCATTGAATGGCTCTGCCTTTCGGGCATAGTATCTCAGGTGTTTAAGGTAGAGCAGATTAAAAAGCCCCTTGAAAACTATAGGGATATTGACGCATTTAAGATATATGTTTCCGATCTGGGGCTGCTTGCAGCAAAAAAGGATATGGCGGCAGACGACATTCTTTATATGAGTGAGGAATTAAATGATTTCAAGGGCGGACTTGCGGAAAATTATGTGAATGTACAGCTTACCGTAAACGGCTACAGGACCTATTATTGGGAATCCGAACGCGCAGCGGAAATAGATTTTATAATACAGCGCGAGGGCAGGCTCATACCCATTGAGGTAAAATCCGCAGACAATACAAGGGCAAAAAGCCTTAAGGTATATATGGACACATATAAGCCTGACTATGCCATAAAGCTTTCCGCCAAAAATTTCGGCTATGAAGACGGCAAAAAAACAGTTCCCCTCTATGCGGCGTTCTGTATATAAATCCTATACTTCGGTCTTGTCATAGAGGTGTCAGATACGAAAAATAAGCCTGTATGACAAAACAGATTTTCTCGGAAAATATCATTATATTGTGTTGACAATATCTATATATATTTATAATATATACAAGGAGGCAATATTAATGGAGGTAACAAATCTTAATATCAAAATAAGAAAAGATATAAAGGAAACAGCTGAGGAAATATTCGGCGAGCTTGGTATGAATATGGCAACGGCTATAAATATATTTTTAAGGCAGTCTATAAGAGAAAATGGTATTCCTTTTGAACTCAGACTTGATCAGCCCAATAGAATCACAATGGATGCCATAGAAGAGGGCAGAAGGTTGGCTATGGATACAAGCGTAAAGGGATATACCAGCATAAACGAACTGAAGGCGGCTCTTGAAGAATGAAATACGAAATAAAATTTACCAATCAATTCAAAAAAGACTTGAAGCAATCCAAAAAGCAAGGTAAAGATACAGAAAAACTGTTTACAATTATTGAAAAGCTGGCAATGGGTGAGTAGCTTGAAGAGAACTACAGAGACATACATTAGGCGGTAATTATATAGGTTGTCGGGAATATCACATAGAACCTGACCGACTGCTCATTTATGAAATTGTTAACTCTACTCTTGTGCTTGTACTTATTCGTACCGGAAGTCATTCGGAATTATTTTAAAGATGTGTTTAAAAAATATTAGGAGGAGTGTTTGCTCCTCCTATTTTATTGGTAAAAATTAGTTTTTGGTTATAAAATATAACATTTTACCCATTAAAATATTTAAATCTGTTATTCTCCATATACCCATCGCCTCGGCACATAGTACCTACCTGCACTTATTTTCATAAGTACATCCCACCCACTGACAACAAG
This sequence comes from uncultured Clostridia bacterium, assembly GCA_947632235.1. Classification (GTDB taxonomy): domain Bacteria; phylum Bacillota; class Clostridia; order Lachnospirales; family CAG-274; genus Gallispira. Next base: position 186 of record CANROO010000142.1, on the reverse strand, counting down.
GATATATTCCCCATCGCCGAGTGTATCCATACATAACTAACAGCAGATATGCATGGTTCCCTAACTTTTTTGGGTTATGGTATTTAATTATTATCATTCTCTATGAATATTGCCTGTTTAGCAGGAAATCTTGAATATACATATACCGTATTTTCTTTATTCAGCAGTCTGGCTCTGCCTATGGAT
>CANROO010000141.1 GCA_947632235.1 uncultured Clostridia bacterium | reverse complement strand
TAGCGACACCTGAATCATTTATACCTTTGTTCTCACCATGATCATTTGATGGGAAGTACCAATATGCCATCTTCCCACACCTACCTTAGTTTAAATTTTTTGTTTTTAGAATCTGTTGCATCAAATTTTGATTTTGATTTTTTTAATTCTTCTTCAATTGCAGAAAAAATTATTTTTACGTCCTCTTTGGTATAATCATATACTGCCTTATTTGAACAATTACCAAGCAATTTTACCATGTCAATTATTTTATTAGTACGAGCTTCAGCTATTCTAATAAACTTTTCTCTCTTTGTTTCCGACATATCTATGCCTCCATCATTAAATTTCAACTATATTATACAACGACTTATGTAAGTTGTCAATAATTATCCGGAAAATATTATTATTATTTTAATTTTATTTTAATTATTTCAAAATTATTTTAGTTTTATTATTGTATTCCAAGCCAACCACTGTTCTATTTGATGACTGCAGTTTTATATCATAGTTGCAATCTTTTGGGAAAATAAAGAGAACTGGTCATTTTACATGACGATTTATCATGGGAAACAGAACATTTGAGAAAAAATACTTTTTATATAACAATATGTAATAAATAAGCGTGCATTATTAAAAAATACGATGAAATCAACAAGATGTATGTTTTGGATTTAATATGGTAGTCTGTTATGGAGCGTATAGAAAACGAGTATGACCTTGAAATATTTGATAAAGCTATGGTTGAGTACAAAGTGAATCTTGTCACCTATTCGCTTGATGAAGTTGAAAAAGAATTGGGGCTACAGTAATGCATAAGGTTGAGTTTACACAGTATGCATTAAAAGATTTGAAAAAGTTTGATAAACAAACGGTTGCGCTGATTTTGGTATGGATACGCAAAAATCTTGGGGGTTGTGAAAATCTGAGACAGCATGACAAGAGTCCTACAACAAACAGAAACGGAGAGTGGCGTTACCGAGTAGAGAATTACAGGATACTCGTTGAAATAAAGATAATGTTGTAACGATTTAGATATTAAATGTTGGCCACAGATGTTATGTATATAAAAAAATAAAGTGAACTGTTATTACGGCTGACTCAAGAAGAGTATGGTACAGATTCCGTATATATAGGAAAAATATTATTGGAATACTGCTGTGGTCTTTGTTGGACGAGATCTGTCATTCTTGGATGTAGCTCTAACGGAAATACAGAATGGAAGATGCAGTCGGGTAAAGAGCTAAGAGCATTTTAAATACTTTACCATTTATATTGTAAAATTTTAAATTAAATATATATCATAAAAAACCACACCGGCAGAACCTTCATTCTGCCGGTGTTTAATATTATAAGTGTCCGTGCTCAAGATAGTAGTCCGAAGAGCCTTTTCCGAATATAGCGTCAAATGTATCCGTGATAGGACTGAATATATCGCCTATAAGTCCCTTATCGCTTGGCGTATAGCCTGAGCTTGACGATGATGATGAGGATGACTTTTTCTGAGTTTTTGGCTTATATATCAGTGCTGATTCGGGTATGGGCTTGTTAGCAAGATAATCCTGCTGATAGCGCCAGTTTACGGAATCGGGACCCTTGCCTGCAGCCTCAAGCTGTGATTTTGTCACCATTTTTTCACCCGAAGATGATGTTGAAGGAGCAGCAGCCTTCTGCTTATATATAAGCGCTGACTCGGGTATGGGCTTGTTTGCGAGATAATCCTGCTGATAGCGCCAGTTTACGGAATCGGGACCCTTGCCTGCAGCCTCAAGCTCCGACTTTGTTACCATTTTTTCGCCGGGAGCCGCAGCCGTCTGCTGTTCTGTTACGGTGCTTATTTTTCCGTCGCCGGTGTTAGATATTGTAACTATATTGCTGGCGCTGTCATAAACTATTGAAAGTCCCAGCTGCTCCCCTATGAAATCTGCGGGACCGTACATTACTCCGCTCGACATGAAGGGTGTGCCCGATATAACTATGTTCACGCCGTTCTTTTTTGCAATATTACTGCCTGCAGTAAGTGTAAAATATCCGGATCTGCCCAGAGCCTCTATTGTTACGGTACCTTTTGAGGCGTCCTCGCTTGATCTTACCATTCCGTAGAATGCCACCTTACTTACGGGGACATAGAGCTTTCCGTCCTTTACTATTGCATCGTATTCGATATTGGCATTCATTCCGTTGTGGACATAGCCTGTTGCCGCCGATGCCGATACGCAAATGCTCAGGGCCAATACCGAGCTTAAAATGATTGATATGATTTTTTTCATATAAAAAATACCTCCTTGTTTTTTTCTATATTCTAACAGAAAAAAACTATTTTGTACTATGCCGTCAGCATAATATGAGGAGGTATTTTAAGCTTAATACGGACATATGAATGTTCTTGATATGGCATCGTCAAAGCTTGTTATAGATGCGGGATTGTTTTTGATCATTATGCATCTTGAAGCGATAAAAATGCCTGCCGCTGCAAAGAACACTATCCATACAAGGTCGTATTTTTTTATACAAGACATTCCCGAGCTGTCGCAGTCTCTTATGCTCAGAGCAAGCACGGCGGCTGTTACTGCGAATATAAATGATATATAGAACACAGGCGTCATATCATCCGGCTTGTAACCGTATACGGCAATACGGCAGTATATGTAAAAAAGTATGATACACCATAGCTCGCAGAATACGAAGTTGAATTTGAAACGGAAAAACAAAAAGCTGTCGAATACCGTGTCAAGAACAATCATAAGCGGAATGATCAGTATATATACACCGCAGATTTGGTGCAGTGAAAACGGCTGTGAGGGAATGCCGTATAAAGCCTTGTTTATGGGCGCAAAGCATATAAGCGCCATTGCCGCGGCAGAAAAAAGCGTATAAAGTCGTTTTATATCTATCATAATGATTTCCTTCACATTGCAAAAAAATATAAAAACAGGAACAGGCTTACGGTAAACTCACAGAAGGCCAGAATATAGCATATTATCTGCCTGAAGCGCTTGCTCAGTTTTTTTGCAAAAGACATTTTGTCGATAAATCCGAGATAATTGCTTGCGATAAGAAATGGCAGGAGCACAACAAATATACTGAACATGATATACATTACAAAGTCGTGTTTACTGCCGAGTCTTGCAAGACACAGCACAGCAAGCGCAAAGAAAAACGCCGCTATTGTATACACAACTACTGCCGCGGCTTTTTCAAAGCTTCCTCCGCCGAAGCCGGGCAGTCTGCCGAAGCAGTTTATGGCTCTGCCCATTATGCCCTCCGAGCGTATGAGCGCCGCCTTGAACTCTCCTGCGGAATGATAGCGTTCCTTTGGGTCTATATTTATACAGCGGTCTATAATGTAATCGAGCCTGCCTCTGTATTTTTCGTCTGCTGGAAGCTTTCCGGTCAGCATAACATTCATTATCACACCGCAGGCATATATGTCCGCCGTAACATCGGTCTGAGCAAAGCCGAACTGTTCGGGAGCCGCATAGCCTGCCGTTCCCAGCACATGCGTGTCGTGCGTGCTGTCCTTTTTCCTTATACGTGATATACCCATATCTATCAGCATTGCTCTGCCGTCATTTTTTATTATTATGTTGGAGGGTGTTATGTCCCTGTGAATTATGCCCTTTGAATGAAGGATGTGCATGGCGTCGCATATGTCCTTCATTATGTAAGTGACCATATAAACGGGTAAATTTCCTTTTTCTTCAATGACTTTTATAAGCTCTGAGCCCTCGGCATATTTTTCTATGACAAAAAAATTTCCGTCTGCATTTAATACATCCTTCACATAAGGCAGACTTTCACAGCTTATCCCCTCAATTCTTCTGTATGTTTCCGCTGCGCCTTCGGATATTGCTTTTATTACCCAAAGACTGTTGTCCCTTATGTCCCGCGCAAGGCGTACATTCCCCATTTTGTCCAGGCTTTCAAGTATTTTATACTGCTCAAGCTCATATTGGTCTGCAAGCACCGTCATTTTTTTGTCTCCCGTATATTGATTTTTTTTTAAAAATATTATATCATAATTTTGGGAGGCGGTAAACATGAATATCAAAAAAACTACAGATGAGCTTTTAAAAATTTTGCAGAACAAAGAAAATATACAAGATTACATGGACGAAAATTCCGATGAAATGCTCGATGTTGATCTCTCGGAGTATCTGGAACAGATGCTTGAAAAATATAATATCACCAAAAACGAGGCTATCAAACGCTCGGAGCTGGATCAGATATACGCCTATCAGATATTTTCGGGTGTAAAGTCCAACCCGTCCAGAGATAAGCTTATACAGCTCATTTTCGGCATAGGTCTTGAACTGAAGGACGCACAGAGACTTCTGCGCATAGGCAAAGCAGGAGAGCTTTATTCCCGCAGCAGAAGAGACAGCATCATAATATTTGCCGTTAATAAGGGTCTTGATATTGATAAATGCGATGACCTTCTTTTTGAGATGAATGAAAGGACGATAATAAGCGAGTGAGGCTTTGCGGCATAATCTGAGGATATGCCTCTAAAAACTTGAATTTTAAGAAATCAGTAATTCGGAATTTGTTGAGGTCTGAAATGGTGATTGCAGAGATAAAAACAGGGAAAAAGGACTATCTTACATTACTGTTATTGGCAGATGAACAAGAGGATATGATTGACCGCTATATTGATAGAGGAATAATGTATGTTCTTATTGATGACGGCGTAAAAGCCGAGTGCGTGATTACGGATGAGGGGAATGGCATTATAGAGATAAAGAATATAGCAACAGAGCCTGCATATCAAGGTATGGGTTACGGCAAAGCGCTTGTTGAGTTCGTTGTGCAAAAGTACCGGGGAAAGTATTCGGTTTTACAGGTCGGTACCGGAGACAGCCCGCTGACGATCCCATTTTATGAACGGTGCGGCTTCGTTCGCTCGCATATTGTCAGTAATTTCTTTATAGAACACTATGATCATCCAATATATGAATGCGGTAAGCAACTGACGGATATGGTTTATCTGCAAAGACAAATCTAAATTCCCGTTTTATCGCTGAGTTTTACAACACATTACACTTCCTTTAAAAACTTCCAAAATTTGAGCTTTTACAATATAGTATAAAATTCCGCTGTAAACAAATAATAGCTATGTCAGCAAAAGCAATAAGGCTGTGAAACAGATCACAGCTTTTTACTTTTTAAATAATGAAATAAAAAATAATAAAATTCGCAAAAAGCGAAATATTTTTGAGGAGGAGTATTGTGAAAGCTACAGGCATAGTAAGAAGGATTGACGACCTTGGAAGGGTGGTAATACCCAAGGAGATAAGAAGAACACTGAGGATAAGAGAGGGCGACCCTCTCGAAATTTTCACGGACAGAAACGGCGAGATAATATTAAAGAAATATTCACCCATAGGCGAGCTCGGCGCCTTTGCCAAGGAGTATGCGGAGAGCCTTGCCAAAAATGCGGGTCATATCACATGTATTGTGGATAAGGATCAGATAATTGCCGTATCGGGCGGCACTAAGAAGGAATTTATGGAAAAGCATATAAGCTCGGAGCTTGAAGAAGTTATAAACAACAGAAACACACTCATTGCAAACAGAAACGACAGCAATTTTGTGCCGATTTTGGAGGAGGACAGCGAAAGCTACAATCATGAGCTTATAACACCCATTATATGCGAGGGCGATGTGCTCGGCGCAATAGTAATGTTAAGCGATCACCAGACAATGGGCGAGGTAGAGGGCAAGCTTGCAAGGACTGCGGCAGGCTTCCTTGGCAAGCAAATGGAGCAATAACGAATAAATGTATTTATAAAGCAAGGGCAGAACATAAGCGTCTGCCCTTGCTTTTGAATATATGCGAATTGTCTGCTGCTGTAAACAACAAATTCTTATTTTTTAAAATCCTATTACCTCGCCCGGCTCTATTATAAGCGCTGAGGAGGCTGTAAATTTCTCGGCCCTTTTCCTGTCGAAAAGCTTCCCCGGGGACATATGCACGGGAACGGTATGCTTCGCTTTTATAATTTCCGCGCACTCTATAGCCTCGGGTATATCCATGTTGTAAATGCCGTCGGTGGGCAAAAAGGCATATTCAATATCTCTTTTCGCAAGCTCCTTCATATACTCCGTCTTTGATGTGTCGCCCGCGAAATAAAGCGTTTTGCCATCTATTGTGATGACATAGCCCACGCATTGGTTTATGTCGTGATTTTTGTTGTATGCCTGCACGCTTTCAATGTGAGTGCCCGCAAAG
>CANROO010000140.1 GCA_947632235.1 uncultured Clostridia bacterium | reverse complement strand
CATAGTCGGGTATGCCGTTTGCATTTTCATCGGCTGCCCATACAGCATATACCGCAGTATCCTCGCTGCCTGTTATGACTCTGTCTGCAAGCACTGCTCCGTCATAGTCCTCCTGTGTGTAAACAATGCCGTAAGGCGTTTCGCTCCAGCCTATGAGAAGAGCATTTTCGTGCACGAGCGAGCCTGCCTCGCTTATATCCATGAGTATGACCTCATAGCCCGAGGGATGCAAATGATTGCAGGTGTAGAACAGATCGTTGTCAAAGGCATTGCCGTCAACATCCGTTCCGCCGTTTGCGTAATAAAGTATATGATAGCCTTCTTCCGCATAGTCGGGCTTGCCGTTTGCATTCTCATCTGCTGCCCATACTACGTATACGGTTAAGTCAGAATCGGGCATCTCAACGGAGTTATACGGTATTATAACGGACTCCGCCTCGTCTTTTTGGTCAAATGCAAATGCTTGGTCGTACTGTTCGGTACTCCAGCCTGCAAATACTTCGCCGTTTCTGGCAAGACCCAGATCTGTTCCGCTTATAAGAAGAGCCCTTGCACCCTGTATATATTCCTTTTCGTCCTCGGGTATATAGCCGTCTGTATAGCCGTTGCCGTCATAACAGAGCCTGTAATGCGCTTCGTCATAATCGGGAACACCGTTGCCGTTTTCATCGGCCGCCCATACGGCATGCACCGTGATACCGCCCTCGGGCATAACTACGCTGTCCGTAACGGTGAGGTAAGCCTGATCTGTTGACTGCACAGCGCCGAACAGAGTTTCGCTCCAGCCTGTAAACACTGCCCCTTCCCGGCTTATATTCACATCGTCTGCAGGCACAAGAGTTACATTTTCGCCGACAAAGTATGTTCTTTCATCCGAAACAGCATCACCGCCGCCTCCGTTGAGATCATAAGCTATGCCGTATTTATTCTCTCTGTAATCGGGTATGCCGTTGCCGTTCATATCCTCCGCCCAGAGAGCATAAACGGTTATTCCGTTTTCGGGCATGAGCACAGTATTCAGTACCATGCCTTCCTCGGGAGCCGCTGTAAGAGGATAAGATACCGCTTCACTGCTCCAGCCCACAAACGCCATATTGTCTCTTGTGAGCGATGAAGGCGAAGTGTCACGCCAGAGGGTCACCTCACTGCCCTTGGGGTAAAGCCTTGAGCACTCGGTATCATCGGGTCCTCCCGTACCTCCGTTAAGGTCGTATGTTACGCGGAAGCCCTGAATGTCATAATACAGCCTGAGAGTGAGTATAACAGGTCCTTCCTTGCCCTCGGCAGGAGCTGTTATTACTCCCGAAAGCTGAGATACGGACTCATTGAGCATATAGCCCTCATATGTCTTGGGAGCATCTATGGAAATGATGCTTCCTATCTCGCCGTAAAGCGGGAACTCGCTTTCATAAAGCTCATAGCTTCCGTCAAGAGCCTGCCTGTAATATTCTATTCTGTAAGCGGCCGCAGAGGGCTCTGACGGCGTGGTGTGTACCGTCCATTCGGCAGTAAATGTCATATCGCCTTTTACAATTACGCTCTCCCCCGGGAGATATACATTTCCGCCGCAGCTCCAGCCCGTGAACTCATAACAGTTCTCAACGGGTATGGGAGCCTCCGGAACAACGACCTCGCTGTTGTATTCCGCAGTTATATCGTATTCGGCGCCTTCGGGCTTTGCTCCGTTTGCTCCGGGATCGAATGTAAGAGTGTACATGCCTGCGCCGAAGCTGTAAACAAAGGTTTCCGGCTCATTGCCCTTAACGCTGCCGTCCGTATCCCAGTGTCCGCTCTCGGCAGTATAGCCCTCATCGGGCATCATGCCTTCGGGAAGAACAATGGTACCCGTACCGTCTGCACTCCATCTTCCCTCGTCATCGGGATCGGAAAGCACTGCGTATAAAACTATATCTTCTCTATCGCCCTCGGCATTCCATGAGCCGTTTTCTACGCGGAGAGTTATCCTTTTTTCGTAAATATCGGGGATGCCGTCGGGAATGCCGCCTCCGTTTTCATCAAAGGCGCCGACATTGTCTTCAAGCCACTTTGCGGTGTAGATATAATAGGTCTCGCCCGATGAGTTCTTATTTTCGCTCCTTGCCCAGCCCATGAATACATAGCCGTTTCTGACGGGTCTGCTGAGCACTATATCATTATGCAGTTTTATGGGAACTATGCCCGTAGTTCCGTTCTCGGCATATACGGGCTGAGTCCATGAACCGCCGTCCGGATCTATCAATATATCCGAGCCGTAAGGCAGATAATCCGTCTGTATTTCATCCGTAAGAGGCATAGAGGGTCTGTACGGGTCATGACCTACTCCCACATTATTTTCTCTTACAAATGTATACTTGAACATGTCGGGCGAGTCGCTGTCTACAGTATCGGTAAGCTCCGGCTCCCAGCTTCCGTTTGCTGTGAAGCCATAGGAGTTTACGGGCGTGGGCGCTGTAAGTCTGCCCGAACCCGAACCGCTCCAATTGCCGTTTTTGTCCTTCAGCTCGACATATACGGTTATAACATCGTCCGATCTTGTTTCTGCCCATATTCCGCCTTCAATGCTGAAGCTTACGGCCTTCTGATATATATCGGGTATGCCGTCGGATATGCTGCCGCCGTTTTCGTCAAAGCCTCCGAGCTTATCTTCAAGCCACTGAGCTGTGAATGTGCCTGCCGTATTGCCTGAAGTCTCTGAAGATACTGCCTGCTCATACTGCCAGCCCATAAATACATGCTCAGACCACTCGGGATCAGAAAGTATGGTTTCGCCTGTGACTATCAGCGTATTGTCATCAAGCATTCCGCTCTGCTTAATTGTACCTCCGTTTGTATCGAGCTTTATGCTGTTGCCGAAGTTGAAGCTTCTTCTTTCGTTCGCCGAAGGAGCACTCCAATCGTTGAAGCCTGTGTATACTACTGCAGGAGTATCGATATAGTATACGAATATAAATGTTTCGGGAGCTCTGCCTTCAACATTTCTCGAAGGCGTTTTTCCGCTCCATTCGCCGTTTGTATAGCCTATGTTGGGCGTTGGTACGGGAACGGCGCTTATTGTTCCGCTGCCATCGTGCGACCATCTGCCCGCCGAATCCTTAAGCTCGGCATACAATGTAAGCTCGTCTGTGTTTTCTCCTGTCCATTTTCCGAACCTGACAATAAAGCTGACAGGCTTCTGGAATTCATCGGGTATGCCGTCAGATACGCCGTCATCGCCCTTAACATCTGCGCTCCACATAGCGGTGAATGTATAGGTCTGACTTGCTTCGTCATACCCTGCATTCCAGCCCATGAATACATTGCCGTCCCTTACGGGATCGTTCAATGTGTCTACGCCTGAATTTTCAACGCTCACATCAAAGCTTACCGTCTTGTCGGTACCCTGAGGCGCATAAACGCTGTGCGTCCATGTACCGCCGGCAGGATCTATAACTATATGCGAGCCGAACGGAGCCTGCTCCGTGTCCATATCGCTCATACTCAGGCTGTAAACTGCAGACTTGTAAACGGGAGCGTACTTGCTGGGATCTACAAAGATGTATGTATAGACCTCATTTGAGCTTCCGTTCACAACGGATGCAGGAGCCTCGGGGTACCACTTGCCGTTAACAAAGCCGTCCTTGCCGTGAGGCTCGCTTATTTTATCCATTATATCGGAGGGTATGGCTCCGCTGCCGTTTTCGTCCCAAAGGCCGTTTCGGGTAAGCTCGACATAGACCGTTACAGTGCCGCTGTCAGCGCCTGCTTCGTCCCATGTGCCGTTTACTATCCTGAATTCTACTCTCTTCTGATAGATGTCGGGAATATCATCGGGCGTGTCGTTTTCACCCGTCTTGTTTTCAAGCCATTGAGCCGTGAATATATAGTCCTCCTTGTCGGGAGTGTTCTCATTCTCCGCCTTCATCCAGCCGAGGAATATATAGCCCTCTCTTGAAGGATCGCTCAAAGCTATATCCTTTTCTGCTGTAACGGGAACTATTGCCTCCGTTCCATTGGGAGCATAGACAGTATCTGTCCATGTTCCGCCGTTGGGCTCGACAAGCAGTTCCGTGCCGTAGGCAGTGCCGAATACCGTCATATCGGACGGAACGGGACTGCCCGACTTGTATTCACGATAGCTTACCGATACGCTGTCATTCAATGTATATACATATCTGAATGACGGCTCGGTATCCTTGTTTACAGTTTCGGGAGGCTCGGAGGGCAGCCAGCTTCCTGCCTTCTGATCGTACTTATAATCGGGTCTGTGTCCGGGAACGGTTATATTTCCCTCGCCATCGGCGCTCCATTTTCCGTCCTTTTTAAGCTCTGCAAATACGGTAATGCGTTCGGCATTTCCCGTGCTGAGCCATACGCCGTTTTCTATATCGAAGGTTATCCTCTTCTGATATACATCGGGTATGCCGTCGGAAATGTCATTTCCGTCCTCGTCAAAGCCTCCGACTTTATCCTCAAGCCACTGAGCCGTGTATACGCAGGCATATTCGCCCTTGCTTTGCTTCTCGCTTATCCAGCCAAGGAATACATAGCCCTCTCTCGGTGCCGGGTCGGGTATGACCTCATCGGCATGAAGAATAAGCTCCCTGCTGTTCTCCTCGTCTTCAATAAGCTGTATATTATCATTATAAGCAAAGCCTTCATCCGTATCCGTTTCGGGAAGGGCGTCTTCAATAAACCTGCTGTAGGTCACGCTCGGAACTATAGGTTCATATATATATGTATATTTAAGCTCTGCCTTGCCCTTTACGCTTCTTACGGGAGTTACCGGGTTTTCAAGATCGCCGTCTTTATACCAGTTACCGCCCTTATATCCCTCCGAAGGCTTGGGTACGGGAATGTTGACTATGCTTCCTGAAGAATCATCTTCTCCGCTCCAATAGCCCGTAATGCTGTCGGTAAGCTCGGCATATCTTGTTACGGCCGATGTATCCGAGCCTTCGCTCTCCCATGTGCCGTGAACTACCTCGAATACAACGGGCTTCTGATAAATATCGGGGATGCCGTCGGACGTTCCGCCGTCACCAAGAACATCGGCCTCCCATAAAGCCGTATACCTGCGCACTGCATCGGGGTGAGCGCTGTCGCTGTATTTATCGGCAGACCAGCCCATGAATACATAATTTTCTCTTACGGGGTCTTCAAGAGCCGTAACATAATCCGTAAGCGGAATGAAAACAGTATCTCCGCTGTCCATATACCTTCCGCCGTTGGGGTCTATGGCTATCTCCCTGCCGAATTCCGAAACGGGATCCGTTGCAAGGTCGCTGACAGTACTGTTGTGTACTGCTGACTTGTATACGGTGTTGGGGTTTGTCTCGTCCATATAGATATAATTGAACTTTTCATCGCCCGCACCACTGACGCTTACAGGCTCGGGATACCATTTGCCTGCGCTGTTTGCATAGGCATCATCCGGCTTTGCGTTTGTGAGATCGGGTATGATGTCCTTGACAGACACCTCTGCCTCAAGGCTCCAAAGACCTGTTTTGCTGTCCTTGAGCTCTGTCCACTTTATCTTGTCCGCTCTGTCCTTATCGGCTTCATCGGATACAAGTCTGCCGTTCCATGAGCCATTGACTATGCCGAATATCACTCTCTTCTGATAAATATCGGGTATGCCGTCGGATGTTCCCTCGGGACCCGTCAAGTCGTCGAGCCATTGAGCCGTGTAAACATATTCTATTATATCTGTGTCGTTATCCTCCGACTCCGTCCAGCCTAAGAATATATAGCCTTCCCTAACGGGTTTATTGAGTGTGAGGCTCTCACTTTCAACGGCAACGGGTATTATCTCCGTAGCATCCTTTATACCGCAGTCCTCCTGAGTCCATGTGCCTCCGTTGGGGTTTATGACTATCGGGAAGCCGTATTCAAGAGGCCTGCCGTTATGCTCGGAGCGAACGGAAAGCTCGTCCGAGACAGGTCTTCCTTCCTCATACTCGTTATAATGTATGCTTACATTATACTGCTTTACAAAGGTATAGGTATATACGGCTCTGTCATTGCCCGTAAGCTCTGGAGGCTCGGGAAGCTCATTGTCCCAGCTTCCCTCTTCCATATAACCGTAATCATTTACGGGCGTGGGAGGTGTGAAGCTGCACTTGCCGTCCTCGCTGAGTTCTCCCTTTTCATCGGTGAGCAATGCGTAGACTATAATATCCTCATTGCTTCCGGTTTCTGCCCATGTGCCGTTTACTACCCTGAACACTATTTCTTTCTGATACCTGTCGGGTATGCCGTCGGGAGCATCATTTCCTTCGGCATCGGTTCCGCCCTTATTGT
>CANROO010000139.1 GCA_947632235.1 uncultured Clostridia bacterium | reverse complement strand
CCGTATGCGGAGATGCTCCCACCATACTTAAGCTTATAGACTATGAACAAGCCGAATGTGACGGAGCTTTGTAAGGAGTGGATAAAATGAAATACGATACGGCTCTGCTCCACGGTAATTTTAAGGGAGATAACAACACGGGAGCAACACTTGTACCTATATATCAGTCAAGCGCCTTCGGACAGGATACCGCAGAGAAAACAGAGGATATATTTCATAACAGGGCATCGGGCTTTGCCTATACAAGGATAAGCAATCCCACCGTTGCTTCATTTGAGAACAGAATAACATATCTGGAGGGAGGCATAGCCTCTGTTGCCGTTTCATCGGGAATGGCGGCCATAACGGCGTCTTTTCTGAACATACTGTCCTCGGGGGATGAAATAATATCAAAATCCTCGGTCTTCGGCGGAACTCTGGATCTTTTCAAGGACCTTGAAAATCTGGGCATAAGGACCCGCTTTGTAGAGAATATCACAAAAGAAGAGCTTGAAAAGAATGTCAATGAGCATACAAAGCTTGTATTTGCGGAGACCATAGGCAATCCGCGCCTTGATGTTACCGATATAAAAGAGTCCGCAGGGCTCATACACAGCTTCGGTATTCCCTTTATACTGGACAATACCACGGCTACCACATATATTGTGAAGGGCATTGAGCTTGGAGCTGATATTATCATAAATTCCGCTTCAAAATATATCAACGGCAACAGTAATTCCATAAGCGGTATAATCACTGACAGCGGAAACTTCAAGTGGACAGAAGAAAAATATCCCATAATGAAGGAGTATATAAGGCTCGGGAGATTTGCCTATACCGCTAAGCTCAGAAACGATACATTCAGGAACATGGGCTGCTGTTTAAGTCCTATGAATGCCTATTACAATTCGCTGGGTCTTGAAACTCTCAGCCTCAGAATGGAGAGGCATTGCCGTAATGCACTTAGTCTTGCCCGAAGTCTTGAGCACGCAGAGGGCATAAGGGAAGTAAATTATCCCATTCTGAGATCAAGCCCTTACTATGACACCGCAAAGAGAGTCCTCGGCGAAAAGGGTGGAGGTATACTCACATTAAGGCTCTACACAAAGGAAAGGGCATTCGCCTTTATAAACAGGCTTAAGTATGCCGTAAATATTACCAATATAGGGGATACCAAAACTCTTGTTATACACCCTGCCTCGACCATTTATGCTCACAGCAGTAGAGCCGAGCAGGAAAAGGCAGGAGTTTATGACGACCTTATAAGAGTAAGCGTGGGCATAGAGGACATAGACGATATTACGGAGGATTTCAGACAGGCTCTTGACTATGTAAATGAAAGCTTCGGCTTCTGAAAGGGAGAAAATCGATGTATAGGACAATGCTTGTATTCGACAGCTATGAATTATCCGATGCAGTGCGGAGGCTTCATGTATGGGGCGAGTCTTCAGGTTTTGAGATCACGGATATAGTAAATGACGGCATAACGGCATATAAAAAAATGAAGAAGAACCATTATGACCTTGTTATAACCGAGATACGCATAACGGGAATGGACGGTCTTCAGCTTCTGAGATGCGCCGAAAAGGAGAAACTGTGTACTCATGTGGTGCTGTGCAGTGAATTTCCCGATTTCAACTATGCAAGACAGGGCATTATACTGGGAGCGTTCGATTACTGTGTTATGCCCTTTGAAGAAAGTCTGTTTTTTTCTGTGTTCAGCAGGATAAGGAACGAGGGCATTGAAAGCGAGGCTGAGGCATTGTATTATACGGACGAGATAACAGCCTTTTTTGAAAACAGGGACAAAGAAATATATACCTATGTTTCGGGCATAATGGACAAGATATACGGCGAAAGCGCAGATAAGCTTGCATCGGATAAAAAGGCAAGGAAGGTAGTAAAAAAGGTATTTGACGAAATATTCCGCCGAAATGAATGGCTCGATCTTTACATAAGTGAAAAAAATTTTTACGGCTTTGACGGTATAGCCGAAAGCGACAAGGAGACATATAAAAAGAAATATCACTCTATGATATGCGCTTTTTTTGAAGAATATTGTTCTCTTTGTCCCCTCACGGCAAATGCAAAAATACGGGAGGTCATACTTTACATACTCAATAATCCCGAAAATGACCTCAGACAAAAGAGGATATCCTCGGAGCTGTATATAAACAGCTCTTATCTGAGCACGGTATTTGCGGCGCAGACGGGCATACGCTTCGTGGAATATATCACAAATGTAAAGCTTAAACGGGCTTCGTGGCTTTTAAAGGAAACGGATCTTAAGATAATGGAAATAGCCGAAAGACTGGACTATAGAGATATAGGCTATTTTTCACGGCTTTTCAAAAAAAAGTATAATATGACGCCCACGGAGTACAGACTGCCCGAGGGCTATAACTATCAGATATAAGGACTGCTTTGAGCCCGGTCGCTCGGCAGTCCTTGTTTTATGCGGAAAATTCATCGCCTTTGTTAAAAGCAAAATATTTCTTTTATGTATGGAATAAAATATATGTAGATATGTAAAAGGAAGATAAAAATGATAAGCTGTGTGATAAGAAAAGCCGATGGATCATACCTTATTTACCGTGAAAAGGGGGATATATATTCAAGACGGCTGTATAATGGCTTATGGGGAAGGGCGGAAAGCATAGCCTGCAATGTGAGAGGCGGTTTTTCTGTAGTGAGGGATCCCTTCTGCGAGCCTGCCGTTATCTATATGAACAGGGGAGGAAGGCTCATGCTCTCGGGCGTGGGTATAAGAGAGCGCTGTATATCCGACAATGCGGAGGATGCGAAGGGAAATATATATGCTGAAATGATAAAAACGGGCGAGAGCGTAAGAATAATATATTACAGGGGCTCTGCCATGCCGTGCATCATAGCGGAACGGCACAGAAATGCCGACAAAAGCTGGTCTTATCCCTGCACTATAGATGTATGCGAGGGCGAGGGCATGCCAAGGCTTATAAGCGTGGAGGAAAACTGTGTTCTCTTCTACACCAAAAAAGCGCCCGAAAATCAGCTTGGCTACAGAGAAATACACGGCGGAGGCATAGGAAGCTTCAAAATGGTCTATGCCACGGGCTATGGCATAAGGGATTATTCTTTGGCGCTCACAAGGGACGAGCTTCATATATGTATAGTCATTTCAGCAGGCAGACTCAACAGACTGGTATATGTCAGAAGGGACAGACGGGGAATATCAAAGCCCGTTGTCATAGGCGAGGGCATCATACACGGCTGTCAGCTCTCCGTGTGCCGAAGCAAGCCAACGGTCGTTTTCTCAACGCCCAAGGGAAACAATATATTAAGCTCCTATGATAACGGATACAGCTTTAAAAGGGTATCGGGAGGCGAGGCGTTTTCCTTCAACAAAATTCCGCTTATAGACTATACCCTGCAGTATGCCGACGGCTATTCGGCAACTGAGCTTGTGAGCCGTTCTGATATGCCCTGTGATATAAAATACTGCCCGTTTATAAGAGAGCCTTGACAGCTCAAACTTCCTCTTGTAAAAAGTGTTTATTTGTTGTAAAATTAAGTAAATACATACAAGGAGATAACAAATATGAAAACAGTGGAAAATACAGCTGTAGCTTCAATAGGTCTTTTAACGGACGACATCTGCGATATGACTTTACACTGCCCCGAAATAGCCTCACACGCCAAGGCAGGACAGTTTGTTGAGCTCTATCCGGACAACGGCGTAAACCTGCTTGCCCGTCCCATAAGCATATGCGCCATAGATACCGGGAACGGCAATATTAGGCTTGTGTTCCGCATAGTCGGCAAGGGTACGGAGCTCTTTTCAAGGCTTAATACCGGGGACAGGATAAGAGTATTGGGTCCCTGCGGAAACGGCTTCAGCCTGAGCGAGGGCAGGGCTGTGCTTGTGGGCGGAGGCATAGGCGTTCCGCCTCTTATTGAGACCTGCAGACAGCTCAGGGGCGATAAAACAGTCGTTCTGGGCTTCAGAGACAAGTCTAACGCCATACTCTGCGATGAGTTCGAGGCTCTCGGCGCAAAGGTCCATGTGGCTTCGGATGACGGCTCCATTGGCTTTAAGGGAAATGTCGTGGAGCTTATGAAAAGCGAAAACATAACGGGGGATATGATATATTCCTGCGGTCCCAGAATTATGCTCAGATTTCTTTCGGACTATGCCATAGAGCGCGGTATACCATGTCAGGTATCCATGGAGGAGAGAATGGCGTGCGGTATAGGCGCGTGCGTGGGCTGTGTGGTCAGAATAAAGGACAGAGACGGCTGGACGCATAAAAAGGTGTGCAAGGACGGTCCCGTATTTGACAGCAGGGAGGTGATCTGGTGATGAATACCAAGGTCGATATATGCGGTGTTACGCTCAAAAATCCCGTTATGACGGCTTCGGGCACCTTCGGTAGCGGAAGGGAATATTCCGAGTTTATAGATCTTAACAGGCTCGGCGCAGTAGTTGTGAAGGGCGTTGCCGATAAGCCGTGGCCGGGCAATCCTGCTCCCAGGATAGCCGAGGTATACGGCGGTATGCTCAATTCGGTAGGCCTGCAGAACCCGGGCGTGGACTGGTTCATGGAAAACGACATACCGTTTTTAAGACAGTTCGACACCAAAATAATTGTGAATGTATGCGGTCATTCCATTGAGGAATATGTAAATGTGGTCAAAAAGCTGAGAGGCGCCGATGTGGATATGCTGGAGCTGAATATATCCTGCCCCAATGTGAGCGAGGGAGGTATGGCATTCGGCACGGATCCCGTTATGGTGAAGAAGGTAGTCAGCGCAGTCAAAAAGGAGGCCGACAAGCCCCTTATTGTAAAGCTCAGCCCCAATGTGACAGATATAACGCTTACCGCAAGGGCCGCGGAAGAGGGCGGAGCAGACGCCCTTAGCCTTATAAATACGCTTACGGGCATGAAGATAGATATTTACAGACGACAGCCTGTGCTCAGCAGAAAAATAGGAGGCATGAGCGGTCCTGCCGTTAAGCCCATAGCGCTCAGAATGGTGTATGAGGTGTGCAGGGCGGTATCCCTTCCCGTTATAGGCATGGGCGGTATATCCAATGCCGAGGATGCCCTTGAATTTATAATGGCAGGCGCTTCGGCGGTGTCGATAGGCACGGCAAGCTTTATAAATCCTTCCGCCGCAGTAGATACCATAGACGGCATAGAGGAATATATGAAAAAATACAATGTAGAGAACATAAGCGATATAAGGGGGATAATAGAATGAAAAAATTGATTTGTCTGTTTTTAAGTGTAATCATGGCGCTCTGCACTCTCACAGCCTGCGGTAAAAAGGCGGATGCGGAGCTTATAGCGGCGGCAAGCGAGCTTAAGGCGCAGTGCGATGAGCTTGCGGCATATATTGATTCGGGCCTTTCGCAGGGCTATATCACCGAGGAGGACAGAGAGGTATTCAACTCATATGTCAGCAGGATAGACGAAATAATAAAGGGCGAGGGCGAGGAAGCCGCTATGGACGAGCTTGAAAATATGAAGGACGAGCTTGCGGCAATGGCTTCAAAGTGTGCAGCGCCCAATGATGTTGTGGATTTGTTCGTGGAGGACGGTGCAGGCGAGGAAAACACTCAGGCAGTGAGCAATGAAGGCGATACGGCGGACAATGAAAGCGCGGAGGCAAATAACGGCAGTCCCGATACCGCAGGCGGAGAAGGTGCTCCGTCAGCACAGGAGGACAAGCCTGCACCCACATTAAGCAATGATTTCAATAAGCTTATAAACGACTTCATGGAGCTTCAGAACGAGGCCTCGCGCAAGGTAGATATGGGCGATGTGGATATGGATGACTACACAGCCCTTCTTGAGGCGGGCACAGACCTTGCTTCACTGAAGGAGCAGGCAGAGGCAAACGGCGAAACAGACGAAATAAAGCAGAAAACTGCCGAGGTGAAATCAACCATACACGATATCGCAGGCAAAATGGGTTCATCCCTTGCGGATAATTTTAAATAAGGGTGATTTTGATGAACGGTCTGCTTGTTGTGAACGGTTTTCTTAAAAGCCGTAAGTTTGACGAGATATACGGCTGGCTTAAAGAGGCGTTTGAAAATAAAGGTCATGGCATAAAAATATGCACCAATTCCGAGCTTTCCGTTGCAGGGAGCGATATAAGCGCCGATTTTGTGATATTCTGGGACAAGGATATTGTGCTTGCAAGACGGCTTGAAGCCATGGGTCTGAGGCTTTTCAACTCATCGGGAGCAATAGAGCTCTGCGACAACAAGGCGCTCACATATACCGCCCTTTCGGGAAGGCTTCCCATGCCAAGGACGATAACGGCGCCCATGACATACAGAAGCATAGGCTATACCGACCTGACATTTGTGAGAAAGGCCGTTGAAGCCTTGGGGCTTCCCCTTGTCATAAAGGAGTGCTTCGGCTCCTTCGGCGCGCAGGTGTATCTTGCTGAAACGGCGGAGCAGGCGGAGGAAATAGTAAAAAACACATCCGAGCCTCTTATATTTCAGGAGTTTATAGCGGAGAGCAGGGGCAGGGATATAAGGCTAAACGTTGTG
>CANROO010000138.1 GCA_947632235.1 uncultured Clostridia bacterium | reverse complement strand
GATGTCGGAGTATTCCTTGACATAATCGTCCATGCTTATGGCGACCTGATTTTTATTACTGCTGTTTACATATATGGACTTTGTGTTTGCATCCCATGTGACAACTGCGCCCGTACACTCTGCCACTGCTCTTAAGGGTATCATGAGCGAGCCGTTTATTATCTGCGCGGGAACATCAAGAGTAATGCTTCTTTTGTCTGCCTGCATTGTCTTGTGTCCGCTTCTTATCGTTATGGTCTGCAATGGGTTTGATATAGTGCTAGTCTTTGTGTTAGGCTCCCAGTCAATGGTGTAGCCCATCTTTTCGAATATTCCCCTTAAGGGGATGAGGGTCCTTCTCTCCACAACGGTGGGGGACTGAGATGTGAATTTCACCTCATCGCCGTTGAGATATACCCTTATTTGCTGAGTATTGTTCTGAGCGCCGTATGCAAGGGGGTGCATAAGAGTACCCGCAAAATACAGTGCCGAGAGAAATAATGCAATTTTTTTCTTCATTATTTTATCACTCCTTATCCAATCATTTTAACATAAAAACATATTTTATTCAACAAATTTTTAATGTATGCTCTTTTTTCGTCTAGTTTTACTAAAAAAGCTGTTTTTCACATTATTTTTTATAATACATATACTGTAATTAAAACTATAATAAGGCGGTGAAACAATGCAGAATGACAATAAAACGGCAATTGCTCCTGCGGGTGAGTGCTTACCCTACGAGGCGGAGATAGCACCCGATTCTCTTGCAAGGGCTTATGTGCCCTATCAAAAAATATGCAGTTATTTCAGTCCCTCCAAGGGACTTGTAAACGGAACCATATTCCCTGGCTTATACAAGCCGTACAGATGTAAGGAGGCATAATATGAGCGAAAAAGAATTGTTAAAAAAGCTGACTGTACTGGATTTTATGGCAGTTGATCTTCAGCTTTATCTCGACACACATCCCGATGATACCGAGGCTGTGGAAAAATATAACTCTGTAATAAAGGATGCTGATCTGCTCAGAAGTCAGTATGAAAAAATGTACGGTCCTCTCTTTTCCTTCCGCTCCTATAACCACGGCGACACATTCAAATGGGTCGGCGAGCCGTGGCCGTGGAAGGCAGAAGCCAATTTCAATATTGAAGAAGCTGAAAAGGAGGACAAATAAATGTTTATATATGAAAAAAAGCTTGAATTTCCCGTTAAGATCAAGCGGAAGGATCCCAAGCTTGCAGGACTTATTATATCGCAGTTCGGCGGTGCTGACTGCTCTTTGCTATATTTTTTAAGCCACAAAAAAAGCCTGTCTTTCGACAAGCTTTTTAAGCATCGCTTTTGATATTGAGCCGTTCTCTCAGCTTATTTCTTATATTTTCTTCGGCAGAGCTTATTTCCTCTGCGGACATATCATTTTCCGACTTTTCCGAACCGTCCGGGAAAATATACACTCTTTCAATTTTTATGTTTTTCATATCACACCATTGATTTTTTTAAATTATATTCCTAAAAAATCACATATCAGTCCTCCTTGTATACCACAAAATTCCCTTCGGTGATATATTTTTCGGCACACAAAAACTGCGTGGTATCATCCTCTGTTTTTGTATCATAAAGAAGAGCTCCCTCACATCCCTCATATTTTTTTGGCGCATCCAAAGCATTCAGTTCATAGTCCATATGCTGTACATATATTTCTCCGCCGTCGTATGACATACCCTTGTTTTCGGCATCACTGCTGTAATATACAGTAAATCTGCCGTTATCCGGCTCTATATTTCCAAGCTCGTTGTCAGCATCGGCTTTGCGGAATACCTTAGGCTCGCTCCAGCTTATACCTCGGTCATCGGAATATATCCCTTCAAGAGAGGAGCTTCCCTTGTCATATTCTTCTCTTTCGTAGAAAACATAGAGTCTTCCGTTTTCAAAGCAAGTAATAACATCCTCCAGATTATGCCTGTCCTCTATAATATTTCCCAAATGCTCCCAGTTTAAAAGATCCTCGGTGCTGTACATAGCAACGGTATAAAGTCCGTTTTCCTTATCTTTGTCCGAATTATTTACTGCGCCGTCGATGTAAGTGACCGTAATGTAATATTTATCGCCTATTTTTGTTATTGACGGATCGATAGGCAGAAGCTTCGAGCTTATAACAACATTGTTTTCCTTTACATTCAATTTATCGTCAAGCTTAAGTATCCCTATCTGTCTGTCAAAACTGCTGTATACAATGATCTTATCCGTTTTTTCAACGGAAAACCAGTTTACCCTTACATCTCTGAGAGTTGTTTTAATATCATTTTTATAGTCTATAAGCGTAAAAGCATTGTCTACATTTGTACATACTATACTGCCGTCATAAAATTTAGCGTCCCCGTTTTTTAGCCCGTTCAGCCTATATATCTCGGAGCATTCAAGCCTCCCGTTATTTTGGCAGGAGGGCAGAAATATCGTTATGCAGGCGATATAAATAATAAATAATAACTTTCTTGGCATATGCTACCTCATTTATTCCTTAGGCGGTCTTTCGCCGAAATACTGATAATAATCCGTTTTTACATTTCCGTTGAAGAGCTTTCTTTTTCTGTCGGCTCTTCTGCCGTACAGCTTTTCAAAGCCCTCATGAGATGTTATAAAATAAGCAGACCACGTCTTGTTTTGAGCAAAAAGCCTTCCCATATCCCTGTAGAGCCTTTCCACATCGTCAAGCTCGCCCATTCTTTCGGCATACGGCGGATTTGTGACGCATACGCCGTAGTCACCCATAAGCCTGAGCTTGTTGAAGGGTATCTGTTCAAAAACAATACAGTCGTCAACGCCTGCATTCTCCGCATTTACCCTTGCGATCTCTATGGCGTGGGCATTTATGTCGGAAGCATATATTTTAAGCTCCGTGTCATAGTCTATGTTGGAATAGGCTCTCCTTCTTTCCTCCTGCCATACCTCCTTCGGCACAAATTCCCAGCTCTCCGCGTCAAATTTTCTGCTCAGACCCGGAGCGATATTTCTGCCTATAAGCGCTGCCTCTATGGGTATTGTACCCGAGCCGCAGCAGGGGTCAAGGAATATCCTGTCCTTGTTCCAGTAGCTGAGCTGTACAAGAGCCGCCGCCATGGTCTCCTTTAGCGGAGCTATTACCTGACCGTGCCTGTAGCCCCTTTTGTGAAGCGAGGGTCCCGAGGTGTTCAGCGTGATAGTTACCGTATCCTTTAATAATGCCGCCTGAACAATGTATTTTGCTCCCGTTTTGGGGAATCTGCGTATGTCGTATTTTGTCTGAAGCTTCTTTACAATTGCTTTTTCAACTATTGACTGACAGGCAGGCACGCTTGAAAGCTGGGATTTTATGGATTTTCCCGTTATTATGAAGTTTCCGTTTTTGGGTATCAGCTCATCCCATTCAAGAGCAAATGTATTGTCAAAAAGCTCCTCAAATGTCAAAGCCTTGAATCTGCCTATCACCATAAGCACCTTGTCGGCAGAGCGAAGCCTCAAATTGGCTTTTGCCATACCGTTATAGTCCGTTTCAAACTCAACATATCCGTCCGAGCCCGAAATATTTTCAAAGCCCATATTCTGTATCTCTCTTTTTACAACTGCCTCCAGTCCGAAGGTAGTGGTCGCCTGAAGCTTAATTTTTTTCATATTTTTCTCCTGTGTGTTTATTTATTTTTACTCTATGATAACAGTATAACTTTTTTTCTTATTTTTTGCAATTGGAATTGATTATTTTTTTAAAGTGTTGTATACTAAAAATAATCATATTTTTTTATTACATCAAGCGAGGTCTTTTATGTACAGAATACTGAAAACCGAGGGAATGGCAAAAAGGGGAGAGCTTAAGACGGTCCACGGCACCCTTCAGACGCCTCTTTTTATGAATGTGGGAACTGCCGCGGCAATAAAGGGAGCGCTGTCGACCGAGGATCTGAACAATATAAAATGTCAGATAGAGCTTTCAAATACCTATCATCTCCACTTAAGACCCGGCGACAATATAATAAAACAGCTCGGCGGACTTCATAAATTTATGGTATGGGACAAGCCCATACTCACTGATTCGGGCGGTTTTCAGGTGTTTTCGCTCACCACCCTGAGGAAGATAAAGGAGGAGGGCGTTTACTTCAATTCTCATATAGACGGACGCAAGATATTTATGGGACCCGAGGAAAGCATGACAATACAGTCAAATCTGGGTTCCACCATCGCCATGGCCTTTGATGAATGTCCGCCGTCAAAGGCAGACAGGAGCTATATACAGGCCTCTGTCGAAAGGACGACGCGCTGGCTTGAGCGCTGTATAAAAAAGCTGAAGGAGCTCAATTCACTTGAGGACACCATAAATAAAGAACAGCTTTTATTCGGCATTAATCAGGGCGGAACGCTCAGGGATGTGAGGACAGAGCATGCCAAGAGAATAAGCGAGCTTGACCTGCCGGGCTATGCCATAGGCGGACTTGCCGTAGGCGAGAGCCACGAAGAAATGTATGAAACAATAGAAAATGTTGTGCCGTATCTTCCGAAGGACCGCCCCACATATCTTATGGGCGTAGGAACGCCTGCCAATATACTTGAAGCGGTCGAAAGAGGCATAGATTTCTTTGACTGTGTTCTGCCTGCCAGAAACGGAAGACATGCAAATGTATATACCAATAAGGGCAAGCTCAATATGCTCAACGCCAGATATGAGCTTGACGACACTCCCATTGACGATGAATGTCAATGTCCCACATGCAGACGCTACAGCAAGGCATACATAAGGCATCTTTTCAAGGCAAAGGAAATGCTTGCCATGCGCCTTTGCGTCATACATAATCTCTATTATTTCAACAACCTTATGGAGGAAATAAGAAATGCCCTTGATGAAGGAAATTTTGCTCAGTATAAAAAAATGAGGCTCGAGGGCTTCCTTGAAAATGACAAAAAATAATTTACATATACAGAAAGGATATAATTATGGCTATTAAAAGAGTTTTTGTTGAAAAAAAGAAGGGCTGCGATATCGAGGCAAAACAGCTTCTTGCGGATATCAGAGAAAATCTGGGCATAAAGGCTCTCGAGGATATGAGAATACTTGTGCGCTATGATGTTGAAGGCATGAAGGAGGTCAATTTCAGAATTGCCGAGAAGACTGTTTTCTCCGAACCGCCCGTAGATATGCTTTACAGCGAGGACTTCCCCGTTTCGGAAAATGAGGTCTTCTTCGGCATGGAATATCTGCCGGGTCAGTATGACCAGAGAGCGGACTCCGCAATGCAGTGTATACAGATAATAGGCGGAAACTATGAGGCTATCATTGCCTGCGCCAAGATATTTGTACTCAAGGGAAAGCTTACGGCGGATGATGTGGAAAAAATAAAGAGCTACTGCATCAACCCCGTTGATTCAAGGGAAGCCTCTCCCGACAAGCCCGATACTCTCAAAATGAAGCTTACAATACCCGAGACCGTTGAGATCATAGACGGCTTTATAAGCATGAGCGAAACGCAACTTTTAAAGCTCCGCGAGGACATGGGACTTGCCATGAGCGAGGCGGATATTGTTTTCTGCCGTGAATATTTCAGAGATACTGAGAAAAGAGACCCCA
The DNA here is from genome assembly GCA_947632235.1 of uncultured Clostridia bacterium. GTDB lineage: Bacteria > Bacillota > Clostridia > Lachnospirales > CAG-274 > Gallispira. Next base: position 1,080 of record CANROO010000138.1, on the reverse strand, counting down.
GCATAACAGAGATAAGAGTTATAGATACCTATTGGTCGGATCATTGCCGTCACACAACATTTGCTACCACCATAACTGATGTAAGTATTAATGACGGAAAATATAAGCCCATGCTTGAAGAAGCCTACAAGCTTTACAACGACCTTAAAAAGGAGCTTGGCAGAGAAAACAAGCCTCAATGCCTCATGGATATTGCCGTTATGGGCATGAGAGCCTTAAAGGCTAAGGGCAAGCTTGCGGATTTTGATGAATCAGAGGAAATAAATGCCTGCAGTATAGTTGTGCCCGTGGATGTGGACGGCATAACAGAGGACTATCTCATAATGTTCAAGAATGAAACACACAATCACCCTACGGAAATAGAGCCCTTCGGCGGTGCCGCAACCTGCATAGGCGGATGTATAAGAGATCCGCTCTCGGGCAGAAGCTATGTGTACCAGGCAATGCGTGTTACGGGCGCGGGCGATCCCACGGTACCCGTTAAGGATACCCTCCACGGCAAGCTTCCTCAGTCAAAGCTTGTGCGTTCGGCAGCCCACGGCTACAGCTCTTACGGAAATCAGATAGGTCTTGCCACCGGACAGGTAACGGAAATATATGACGAGGGCTATGTTGCCAAGCGTATGGAGATAGGCGCAGTCATTGCCGCCGCAAGAAAGTGCGATGTTGTGAGAGAAAGACCGCAGAAGGGCGATGTTATAATCCTTACGGGCGGAAGGACGGGCAGAGACGGCTGCGGAGGAGCTACGGGCTCGTCAAAGGAACACAATGAGGAATCCATACTTACCTGCGGTGCTGAGGTCCAGAAAGGCAATGCGCCTACGGAAAGAAAAATACAGAGACTTTTCAGAAATCACGAGGTCAGCCGTATGATAAAGCGGTGCAACGACTTCGGCGCAGGAGGCGTATCGGTAGCCATAGGCGAGCTTGCCGACGGGCTGGAAATTTATCTTGACCGCGTTCCCAAGAAGTACGAGGGACTTTCGGGAACGGAACTTGCCATTTCGGAATCTCAGGAAAGAATGGCTGTTGTCGTTGCAAAGGAAAACGTCGATAAATTCATCGGGCTCGCAGACACCG
>CANROO010000137.1 GCA_947632235.1 uncultured Clostridia bacterium | reverse complement strand
CTGCGACAGCTTATTCAGTATATCACATCTTTCTGCCTATGTCAAGAACTTTATTTGATTTTTTTTGTGAATTTTTTTAAGTTTTTTTAGAATTAATGCAGTCTGACATCTTTTATGACAAGCTGAGGATTTTTATACCCCTTATATTCATTTACTTCTATATAAAATACCGCGTCAAGGCTCGGCTTTGCTCCGCTTAGCATTACTTCGCTCCAAAGCTCGCCGTTGTCAAAATCTACAGCCCTTATGCGTGTCGTGCCGTCGGTGACAAAGAATGAAGCGATATTGCCCTCTGCGCCCACCAGCCTGAGCTGTTCGGCCTTTGCATTTTTTATGCCGAAGAGAGGCTTTTCGTTTGCCTTGCCGAAGGGCTCCAGTATCTCCAGCTCCTCAGCCGCCTTTAAGGTGATATCCTTAGGTCTGAGCACGGTCTCAAGCCTGTATATAGGCTCCATATCGGACACCTCAAGCTCACAGCCGGCATTGAGCGCCGTTCTTAAAGCGTCTATATTTTCCTCGGCGATGCTTAAGCCTGCCGCCATGGTGTGACCGCCGAATTTGAGCATAAGCTCCTTATGCGCATAAAGTCCCTTGAAAAGATCATAGCTCTCAACGGAACGCCCCGAGCCCTTACAGCATTCCTCGCCCCTTGTTATGACAATGGCAGGACGGTTGAATCTTTCCTTAAGTCTGCCCGCTATTATGCCCGCAACGCTCTCGTGGGTGTCCTTGTCATAAACGACTATTATTTTGTCATTTATAAGTGATGAATTTTCTATTGCCTCGGATATTCTTTCAAGAGCGGTGACCGTGATCGACTTTCTTTCTTCATTAAAATCACTGAGTATGCGCGCAAGCTCCCTTGCCCTCTTTTTGTCCTCTGTTATAAAAAGCTCGACTGCGACCGCCGCGCTGTCAAGTCTTCCGCTTGCGTTTATGCAGGGCCCTATAACAAAGCCCACGGTGTAGGCTGTTATTTTCTTGAGCTCCTTAAGCTCTGCGAGAGTGCGCAGACCGAGGTTTGAACTGCCCTTCGATATGAGCTCAAGACCCTGTAAGGCTATGGCTCTGTTGTCCTCAAGAAGGTCTACGACATCGCATATAGTGGCGACGCAGGCAAGCTCCAAAAGCTCATTTTTATTTTTGAGCCTTTTGCCCATGTGTTCATAAAGACCGCATATAAAGCGGAAGCAAAGACCGCCCGCGCACATCTGCGAAAAACCGTATCCGCTGTGCTGTATCTTGGCATCCGCAACAGCATCGGCAGAGGGAAGAATATCCCTTTTTCCCTCGGGAGTCTCCTCAAAGGCAGGCTCGTGGTGATCGAGCACAATGACCTTAACGCCTCTTTTTTTGGCATAGTCTATCTGAGCTATGGCAGAGATACCGTTGTCGCAGGCTATGACAAGCTCGGCGCCTTTGTCTATTATATCCGAAAGCGCCCTTTCGTTCATGCCGTAGCCGTCCTCCGCCCTGTCGGGTATGAAATAATGCACATCCGCGCCGAGCGCCTTAAGACCCTTGTACATGATAGATGTGCTCATAACTCCGTCCACATCGTAATCGCCGTAGATATATATTTTTTCGCCGTTTTTAACGGAGGCGGAAATAATATCGAAGGCCTCGCTCACGCCCTTAAGGTCCGTTATGGGCTCAAAGTCATAATTTCTTGCACTGCTGTATTTTTTCAGCTCGTCCCTGTTGCGTATTTTTCTGTTGTAAAGAGCGTAGGCAAGGGGCTTTTCGCATCCATAGAATGCCCTGAGCTTTTCCTCGTCCGCACTGCATTTTTTAACATACCATTTTGACATAGACTGCACTCCCAAAAAAAGACTGCCCATTTATACGGGCAGTCCTTAAAGCTTATTACTTTTTCTTTGAAGATCTGTTCTGCTTTTTGTTCAATGCGGCAGATGACAGCATATACCATATGTTGCCTGCTATAAATATAGAGGAATAGGTACCGCAGATAACGCCGACCGATATGGGGAGAGCGAACTGCTTTATGGAATCTACGCCGAATACATAAAGAGAAGCGACCGTAAAGAATGTTGTAAGAGATGTAAAGAGCGAACGCGTGAGCGTCTGCTTTACGGAAAGGTTTATAAGGGGCTCGAAGTTGTTTCTGCCCAAAGACTTTCTGTTCTCTCTTACTCTGTCAAATATAACTATAGTAGCATTTATGGAATAACCCAAAACCGTAAGTATAGCCGCAATAAAGTTGTTGTTCAAGGGGATCCTGAAAAGCGCATAGCTTCCGAGAACCACAAGAGCATCGTGGCAAAGAGCAAGAACTGCACTTGCGCCCGTGTTGAAATCCTTGAAACGGATACTTACATATATAAGCATACATATGCACGCAACAACTACGGAAAGTATAGCGTTTCTCTTCATTTCACCGCTTATTGTACCGCTGACATCCTGAATGGTGAAGCTGCCTTCCTCTACGCCGTACTTATCCATTATAGCCTTCTGAACGGCATTTCTTGTTTCCATATCGAGTGACTTTGTTTTAATGAGCTTCTTAGTGCCCTCAAGAGCCTGGAGCTGTGCGGGAGCCTCGCCCATGGTGTCCTTTACAAGAGCCGAGATCTCGTCGTCCGTAACGGCCTTGCCGAGGTCTACCTGTATGGAGGTACCGCCCGTGAACTGAATGTCATAATTGAAGGCGCCCTTGCCCTGAACTGCATTAAAAACCATTGAGGCAATGCCTAAGAGTATGATAACAGCGGAAATACCGATGTATATAAATCTGTTCTTAACAATATTCATAACATTAACCTCCTTACTTACCGCCGTAGAGCTTGGGGCTCTTGACACCGATGTTTGCAACGGCATAGAGAAGAATCCTTGTAACTATGAGCGCTGTAAACATTGAAACAATGATACTCAGAATAAGTGTCTGCGCAAAGCCCTTTATGGGACCCGTACCGAGCCAGAGCAATACCGCACAGGCAATAAGTGTGGTGATGTTACCGTCGAGGATAGCCGAAAGAGCCTTCGAGAAGCCGTTTGTTATGGCTGTCTTTACTGACTTTCCGCCGTTTATTTCCTCTTTTATTCTTTCAAATATGATAACGTTTGCATCGACTGCCATACCTATACCAAGTATGAAGCCTGCAACGCCGGGTAATGTAAGAGAGATACCCGTAAGGCTCAGTATAACGATGTTAAGGCTTGTGTAGCCTACAAGCGCTATATCTGCAAGTAAGCCCGGAAGTCTGTATCTTAAAAGCATGAACAAAAGCACGAGAACAATACCTATAGCGCCCGCCTTAACGGAAGTTGAAAGCGAATCTGCGCCGAGTCTTGCACCTACTGCATTGTATTCAAGAGCCTTTAAGCTGAAGGGAAGAGAGCCCGCTCTTATCTTAGCCGCAAGGTCCTCCGCTTCCTCCGTTGTGAAGCTTCCCGTGATGACTGCCTGTCCGTTTGTTATTGCCGAATTAACGGTAGGTGCGGAAATGAGCATATCATCCATATATATACCTATCTGCTTGCCGATGTTGTTTGTTGTGGCATCGCTGAAGGCTGCAGCGCCGACTGTATCAAAGCTGAGCGTAACAACGATAGCATCGTTCTGTACTGCCTTGTCGGCATCTGAAACATTGGTACCGTCAACAAGTATATCGCCGGGTGTGCCGTCGTCATTCATAGCTCTGAACGTAAGGTGAGCCGCCTCGCCTATTTCCTCTACAACTGCCGCCGCATCCTCAACGCCGGGGATCTCAACTCTTATACGCTTGTCGCCTTCCTGTGAGACCTCTGCATCGAAGTAACCCTTATAATCAACTCTCTGCTGGAGCATCGAAATAGCCGCAGACATTTCCTGAGCAGTGGGAACGCTGTCCTTTTCTGCCTCGTAAACGATGTAAACACCGCCCTTTAAGTCAAGGCCCTGCTTTATGTTTCTGTAACCGCCGTAGCCTATCCTTGCCTCGGTAGTGCCTTCTGTGGCTGTCTCACCCTCTGCCGCCGTTTCGCCCTCAACACTCTGAGGCTCCGTGGTCTCTGCGATCTTAAGCTGAGGCTGACCCGATTCGTCCGTTACAAGCTCGCCGTTTTCATCCGTAACAAGCTCATACTGTACATCGCTTGATGAAGTTGTGCTCGGAACATTGCCCACGCCCACAGCCGCAACGGCTACAAGGCCAAGAGTAATAACAAGCACAAGTAAAAGAATAAAAACATTCTTACCTTTCATTTCTCTTTCCTCCTAATAAAATTGCAGACAAATTATTCCAAAAAGGAGATTTGCCCAGTTATATTCATTATAGCTTTTAGAGCAAAATATGTCAATAAAATTTTTGCATTAATTACACATAAAATTCACAATATACATTTATTCGGCGTTCTCGCACGCTTTGAGCATAAGAGCGCACTCCAGTCTCTTTTTCTGCATTTCACAGCCTATCTCGTAGGGAGATATGAGGTCGCCGTGGGAATTGAAGGAATTGGCGGCACAGCCTCCGCTGCAGTAAAACCTTGCCCAGCACCGTGTGCAGGCAGGCTTGCTGTAGACATTGCAGTTTTCAAAGGCGGAGCGTATCTCGGGCTTTTCTATGCCTGTGTATACACTGCCCATCTTAAATTCCTCCCTGCCTGCGAACTGATGACAGGGGAAGAGGTCGCCCGAGGGCGTGACCGCAAGATATTCCGTGCCCGAACCGCAGCCCACAAGCCTCTTTGTGACGCAGGGCCCGCCCGTGAGATCTATCATAAAATGGAAAAAATTAAAGTCCCTTCCTTCCTTTTTCCTTTTAATCATTTCCCTTGCAAGGCTCTCGTATTCCTCAAATATCTCGGGGAGGTCGGCTTCGGCTATGGCATAGTCCTCCGATTCGGACGCCACAACGGGCTCGACCGATATCTGCCTGAAGCCGAGGTCGGCAAGGTGAAGGACATCCTTTGAAAAATCCTTGTTATACCTTGTGAACGTGCCTCTCACATAGTAATCCGTCTGATTTCTGCTCTCGGCAAGCTTTATAAACTTGGGCACTATTGTATCGTAGCTTCCCTGTCCGCCCGCACGGGGACGCATTCTGTCATTGACCTCCTTACGTCCGTCAATGCTCAGAACGACATTGTGCATATTCTTATTTATAAAGTCCATTATATCATCGTTTAAGAGTATGCCGTTTGTTGTTATGGTAAAGCGGAAGTTCTTGCCGTTTTCCTTCTCCAGGGAGCGGGCATATTCCACGATCTCCTTTACGGCATCGAAATTCATGAGCGGTTCTCCGCCGAAGAAATCTATCTCCAGATTTTTGCGCTTGCCCGAGGCAGATATGAGAAAATCTATGGCCTTTTTGCCGACCTCCGCACTCATAAGCTCCCTTTTGCCGTGATACTCGCCCTCCTCGGCAAAGCAGTAACGGCACTTAAGGTTGCAGTCGTGGGCAATGTGAAGGCACAGAGCCTTTACAACGGGATCGCGCTTGTTTAAGACGGGTACTATATCGCTGTATATATCCTCGGAGAAAAGAAGACCTCTGTTTTCAAGCTGTTCTATCTCCTCCCATGCCTCGTATATATCCGTTGGCTTATATTTTTCGCCGAAAAGCCTTGCCGTTTCCTCGCGCGAAAGCTCCTTATAGCAGCCGAGAACATCATATACCACCTCATCGACCACGTGTACTGCTCCGCTGTTGACATCGAGCACTATAAAAAGCCCGTTCATACTGTATTTATGTATCATAAAAATTCACTCTTTCCAATAAAACATCAGTCACAAAAAGAAACGGGCGAGCAATGCCCGCCCCTACAAACCGCTGCCTGAGCCAATCACTCACAGAGGCAAAAAGCCTCCTTCAAAAACTGCACACAGCATGGTTCTAATCGGTCTTATTTATTCTCGCAAGCCTGATTTGCAACGGTGCAGGATGTCTTGCATGCCGACTGGCATGATGTCTGGCATTCTCCGCAGCCGCCCTTTGCAACTGTTGACTGAAGTAATCTTGTATTCAATGTCTTGATGTGCTTCATTTTTATATCCTCCTTATAATATAGGTTGTTTACCGTTGATGTACATTATACCATATTACTAAATAATATGCAATAGTAAAATAAATTACTAACTATTCAAAAAATAAAAATAATTTATTAATACAAATTATACAACCAAAGAACTATTAAAAAGCGTCGCAGACTAAAATCCGCAGGAGGAATTCACTTCCTCCGAGGACAGGAACTTTTCTGAAATTTTGGTGATTTATTCGCCAAAATTCAGAAAACACGGCTGGTTCCTACCTTAGCCTAACTGAAAGAAATGCCAAAAAGCATTTCTTTCAAGCGTGTCATAAGACACGCGATTAGCTGTTTTTAATAGCTGCGCCTACAAGCCCCATAAAGAGCGGATGAGGCTTATTGGGTCTGGACTTGAACTCGGGGTGGAACTGTACGCTCACAAAATAGGGGTGTACGCTCTTGGGAAGCTCCACCATCTCCACAAGCCTGCCGTCCGGCGATGTGCCTGCGACCTTAAGTCCTGCCTCTTCAAGCGCGTCCTTATAGGCGTTGTTGAACTCATAGCGGTGGCGGTGGCGCTCGCTTATCTGCCTTGTGTCATAGGGCTTCATGGACTCCGAGCCCTCGGTGAGCACGCAGGGATAAGCTCCCAGACGCATTGTTCCGCCGAGATTGTCTATATTCTTCTGGTCGGGCATAAGGTCTATAACGGGATTTGTGGTGTCGGGATCTATCTCCGT